>DAINRC010000015.1:824-25625 GCA_036742135.1 Bacillota bacterium | reverse complement strand
GGCCTTTTCCCGCACACCCACTCCCTTGGTGATGAAGAAGAGGTGGAAGAGGAGCGGCGCCTCTGTTATGTGGGGATCACCAGGGCGAAAGAGCGCCTTTTCTTGTCCTGGGCTTCGCGCCGCTACCTCCATGGAAGTGAGCTTCTTCGTGAGCCTTCCCGGTTTTTGGAGGAGATCCCCAGTGAGCTTCTCCACCCGGTTCTTCCGGAAGGGGAAACCAAGCCGATGCGGCCTGCGGTGTTTACGGCGCGTGAGCTTCTTGAGTCTTCCTTGGGCTCTCGCCAGTGTGCGGCGACATCTTGCTCCCAGATTCAGGAGTTCCGGGTTGGGGAAAAGGTGGAACACGCCAAATTTGGTGTCGGAGTGGTTACGGAAACGAAGATCGGGCCTAGTGGCGACCTGGAAATCTTTGTGGCTTTTGAAGAAGCCGGATTGAAGCACTTGCTGGTGAAGTACGCACCTTTAAAGAAACTCTAAAGGTTTTCGCTAAAAAGGGGGTAGCCTCGAGATGGAAAAACGGGTTTGGGTTTTAGGTCATACCAATCCTGATACAGACGCCATCTGCTCTGCTCTGGTTTATGCTGCATTCAAGAAAGAGATGGGGTTTTCTGAGGTGCAAGCAGGGCGGGCAGGTGAGATCAACAGAGAAACTGCTTTTGTCCTCAAATACTTTGAGGTCGAACCCCCTCCTTCAGTAGGCGATGTTTATTCTAGGGTAGCCGATATGCTTGAGGGGAAAGAGGTGGTCAGTTGCCACCCGGAGACCACCCTTCAGGAAGCCGGAAAGCTCATGCGAGAACATCAGGTGAAAACCCTCCCTGTGGTCGATCAACAGGGACACCTGCTCGGACTTTTCACGATTGGAGATATCGCTCACCACCTGCTGGTGGAGCTTGGTCTTGAGGATCTGGCAGGAAATGTAGGAAGGGCGCGGAAGATTCTTGGAGCCCCGGTTTCCAAGCTGATGAAAACAGAAGGGCTGGTTACCTTTGTCGATGATGACCTTGTTGATCACGTTAAGAGGGTGATGCTGGAAACTAGGTTTCGGAACTATCCGGTGGTTGATGAACAGAACCACCTTCTGGGGATGATTGCCCGTTATGACCTTCTTGCCCTGAAGCGCAAGCGGGTGATTCTGGTGGACCACAATGAAAGAGCCCAGGCTGTTCCTGGGATCGAGCAGGCGGAGATTCTTGAGATCATCGACCACCACCGCCTGGGAGATGTCCAGACAGGGGAGCCGCTTTACTTCCGCTGCGAGCCTGTAGGGAGCACCTGCACAATCATTGGCAAAATCTTCCGGGAGCAGGGAAAAGAGCCGTCACCACGCCATGCTGGCCTTCTCTGTGCGGGGATCCTCTCCGATACTGTGCTTTTCAAGTCACCCACTTGTACCCCAGCCGATGTAGCTATCTGCAAGGAATTGGCAGCACGAGCAGGGCTGCAGATCGAATCCTTCGGTCGTTCCATGTTTGAGGCTGGTTCTGCTCTTGCTGAGCGCCCTGCTAAAGAAATCTTGAGAGAAGATTTTAAAGAGTTCCGTTTGGGTAACCTTAAAGTAGGGATCGGTCAGGTAGAGGCAATGGCGACATCAGGCCTGGAAGATGTGAAGAAGGCGCTTCTCCAGGAAATGGAAAGGGTTGCCGAGGATGAGAGTTATGACCTCGTCCTGATGATGTTGACCGACATCATCAAGGAGGGAACCGAACTTCTCGTGACTGGCCGTGCTGCAAAAATTGTCGAGGAAGCCTTTGGTCAGGAGGTGCGGAACAACCGGGTTTTCCTCCAGGGTGTGATGTCTCGCAAGAAGCAGGTTGTTCCTCCTCTGGCCAGATTGGCCACTTTCTACTGATTCCCAGACTCCACGTTTGGGGGTGGTTTTTCTGCTTCTGGAAGAGGCGAAAAAAAGGGTCGAGGAACTGAGAAAGGAAATCCGCAAGCATGACTACTACTACTATGTTCTCGATAGCCCGATCATCACCGATGCCGAGTACGATGCCCTCGTTCGGGAGCTTGTGGAACTGGAAAAACAGTTTCCGGAATTGGTGACTCCGGATTCTCCGACCCAGAGGGTGGGAGGAGAACCACTTCCGGGGTTCCCCAGTGTCCAACATCCAGTTCCTCTGCTGAGCCTGGCCAATGCCTTTGATCCTGAGGAATTGCGGGATTTTGACCGGAGGGTCAGGCAGCTAGCCGGAACAGATGTGGATTATGTTGTCGAGCCCAAGATTGATGGCCTCAGTGTCGCTCTAACTTACGAAAATGGGGTCTTCGTCCAGGGTGCCACCCGCGGCGATGGGTATACTGGAGAAGATGTCACCGAAAACCTGAAAATGATCCGGGTCTTGCCACTTGTCCTTCCAGAGGCACCGAGACTTCTGGTTGTTCGCGGGGAGGCCTTCATGCCCAAAAAGGCCTTTGCCCGTCTCAATGAGGAGAGAGAAAGCAATGGGGAACCCCCATTTGCCAACCCCCGCAATGCTGCTGCAGGTTCGATCCGGCAGCTTGACCCCAAGGTTACCGCCAGCCGCACCCTCGGAATTTACCTTTATCAGATTCTGGTGATCGAAGGTGTAGAGATTAAAACCCAGGTAGAAACGTTGGAATTTTTAAAAGAGCTGGGGTTTCCTGTGCAGGAGCACTGGCGCCACTGTAAGAATATCGAGGAGGTCATTGAATACTGCTTGGAGTGGGCGCAAAAGCGCCATGACCTCACTTACGAGATTGACGGAATGGTAGTTAAAGTCAATTCTCTTGCTCTGCAAAATTCTCTCGGGAGCACCGCAAAAAGCCCACGCTGGGCAATTGCCTACAAGTTCCCTGCTGAGCAGGCAGTAACTAGGGTTAAAGACATTATCGTCAGGGTGGGACGCACTGGGGTGCTTACCCCAACCGCCATCCTTGAGCCTGTTCAGGTTGGTGGGGTCACTGTTTCCAGGGCAACTCTGCACAATGAGGATATGATCCGGGAAAAAGACATTAGGATCGGTGACTATGTTGTTGTCCAGAGGGCAGGGGATGTGATTCCCGAGGTTGTCCGTTCTCTTCCAGAGAGGCGCACAGGTGAAGAAAAGGTTTTTCAGATGCCGGAATTTTGTCCTGAGTGTGGGGCAAAAGTGATCCGGCTTGAGGGAGAGGTGGCTGTGCGTTGCACCGGGATTGCCTGTCCTGCCCGGTTGAAGGAAGCAATCCTTCATTTCGTTTCCAGAGAAGCGATGGACATTGAAGGGGTTGGTCCTGCGCTAGTCCATCAGTTGGTTGCTAAAGGGCTGGTGAAAGATCCCGCAGACCTCTACTTCCTCCGCAAAGAGGACCTTATGAGATTGGAACGGATGGGAGAGAAATCGGCTACTAATCTCTTGCAGGCCATCGAACGCAGTAAAAATCGGGGGCTTGCTCGCCTTATCTATGCTTTGGGGATCCGCTATGTGGGGGTTCGGGCTGCTGAGATTCTTGCTGAGAAATTCGGCTCAATCGAAGCTCTGGCAAGTGCCAGTACTGAGGACTTGACGAAAATTCCGGAAATTGGGCCGAAAATTGCTACCAGTGTTGTTTCATTTTTCCGTGAGGAACAGACAAAAAAGGTTCTGGAAAAGCTAGTCAAAGCTGGTGTCCAAACAAAAGAAGAGAAGGTCGAGGTAGAAGCTGCTGCAAAGCCACTCACAGGGAAACAGTTTGTGCTCACAGGCGCCCTTTCTATCCCCCGGAAAGAAGCAGAAAGACTGATCAAGGAACTAGGGGGGACAGTAACCTCAAGTGTTAGCAGAAAGACTGATTACGTTGTTGTTGGGGAAAATCCGGGCAGGAAGTTCGAGCAGGCACGCCAACTGGGTATTCCTCTTCTTGATGAGAAGGCTTTTATGGAGTTGGTCGCAAAGTTTGGCCAGAAGAAGGATTTTTCTGGGTAAGTAGCGAAGTAGTTTAAGTGAGGGATAGGGCCATGGAGGCCAGAGGTCCTGCAGAAGCAGGAATTGGTCTGCCATGGTTTTTTCTTTTAACTCATCTTTCAGAGGTCAAAAAGCAAGGGAGGGTTTACTAAGTGCCGAAAGTTATTATCAGTGGTCGTGGGGGAAGCGGGAAGAGCACTCTTGTGACCCTGCTGGCGCGTCTTCTTCAAGAGAAGGGCGAAGATACCCTTGTTGTTGATGTTGATGAATCTAACCTTGGTCTGGGGAAGATGCTGGGCATTGACCCCCCAGCGAAGACCTTGATGGACTACCTGGGAGGGAAGCCTGCAGTTCGAGAAAGGCTCATGGCCAGCTTGCGCCAGGGAAAAGGTGAAGGTGTTCGACTTTTTGAGGAAACACTCACTTTCGATACCCTTTCTGGAGAATGTGTAAACTGGAATGGTTGTCTTGGTTTCTTAAGGATCGGGAAGATCGAGCACAGTATGGAGGGTTGTGCTTGCCCCATGGGAGCAATTTCTCGGGCCTTTCTCAAACAACTTGAGGTCGGAGAGAAGCAGTGGGTTCTCGTGGATACCGAAGCTGGAATCGAGCACTTCGGGAGAGGTGTGTTTGAGGGTGCTGATGTTGTTGTTATGGTAGTTGACCCTTCTCACGATGCTGTTCTGCTGGCAGAAAAGGCAAGGATGCTTGCCGAGGAAGCAGGGAAGAGGTGTCTGGTGGTCCTAAATAAGGTTGACGAGACTACTGAACCGCTTCTCAGACAGGAGCTACGCCAGCGGGGAATTGATGTTGCCGGGGTGGTCAACTTTTCTATTAGTGTGACTCAGTCTAACCTTCTCGGGAAGCCTTTGCAGGCTGATTCCTTGAAGGGGAGCATCGAGCGACTCCTGGAGGAGCTGAAGTCGGCTTAATTTTGAAGAAAGTGGTGCCATTAGAGCCAGGACGGAGTAATCCCTTGCGAGTTGCGGGGTCCTGGCTCTTTTGTTATAATTTAGGCGTATGGTGAGGTTTTTCGGGAGGAGGTAGCAAAAGTTAAGTGAAACTTAGCAGAGAGCAGGTAGAACACGTTTCTTTGCTGGCACGCCTGGCCTTAAGTGAAGAGGAAAAAGAAAAATTTCGTTCCCAGTTGAGTGCTATTCTGGAGTACGCTGAGATCATCAACAGAGTAGACACATCTGAGGTGGCGCCGACTTACCACGTTCTGCCATTGCGCAATGTGACCAGGCCTGATGAGGTAGGGACGACTCTTGATCTCGAGGACGTTTTCAAGAATGCCCCAGATCGTGAGGGAAGCTATTTTAAAGTTCCCCGGATTATTTAAGAAGATGGCAAAGGGGTTTGGGAAATGGAGCTTTTTTATTTAACTGCCCACCAACTGGCAGAGATGCTTCAGAAAAGAGAGATTTCTGCTGAAGAACTCACTGCTGCTGTTTTTGAGCGCATCCGACAAGTTGAAGAAAAAGTCAAAGCCTACATCACCCTCACCGAGGAAGAAGCTCTAGCTACTGCCAGGTGTGTTGACGAAAAGAGGCAAAAAGGAGAAAATCTGGGACTTTTAGCGGGAATCCCTGCTGGATTAAAAGACAACCTCTGCACACGAAATGTGCGCACAACTTGTGCCTCCAAGATGCTGGAAAACTTCGTTCCTCCTTATGATGCCACAGCTGTCAAGAAGCTGGCCGAAAGAATGGTGGTTTTTACCGGAAAGCTTAACATGGATGAGTTTGCTATGGGCTCTTCGACGGAAAATTCCGCTTTTTTCCCGACACGTAACCCCTGGAATTTAGGGTGTGTGCCAGGTGGCTCCAGTGGTGGCTCCGCAGCAGCAGTAGCTGCAGGAGAGGCTATTTTTGCTCTCGGCTCAGATACCGGAGGTTCTATCAGACAACCAGCTGCTTTCTGCGGAATTGTAGGGTTGAAACCAACCTATGGACTTGTTTCCCGTTTTGGTCTTGTAGCTTTTGCCTCTTCTCTTGACCAGATCGGTCCCCTCACTAGGGATGTTCACGATTGTGCTCTTGTTCTCAATGCTATTGCTGGTCATGATCCCTTTGATGCCACCTCAGCTCCAGTGGAGATTCCTGATTATACAACTTACCTGACTGGTGACATCAAGGGAGTAAAGATCGGGGTGCCTCGCGAGTTCTTCGGAAAGGGACTTGACCCGAGGGTCGCTGAAGTGGTTAAGAAGGCGATCGGAAAGCTCGAGGAACTGGGAGCAATTGTTGAAGAGTGCTCTTTCCCGCATGCTGAGTATGCTTTACCGTGTTACTACATCATTGCTCCAGCAGAAGCAAGCTCCAACCTGGCGCGCTACGACGGTGTTCGCTACGGCTACAGAGCTTTACCAGAAGCTGCGGGTGACTCCGACTCCTTGGAGATGTACATGCGCACGCGGAGCGAAGGTTTCGGCCCTGAGGTGAAACGGAGGATCATGCTGGGAACCTATGCCCTCAGTGCGGGTTATTACGATGCCTACTACTTGAAAGCTCTCAAGATCCGCACCCTGATCAGGCGCGATTTTGAGCAGCTTTTCGAAAAATACGATGTCCTTGTATCTCCGACTTCACCAACTCCCCCTTTTCGTTTCGGGGAAAAGGCAGGGGATCCTCTGGTGATGTATCTCTCCGACGTCTACACGATTCCTGTGAACCTGGCAGGAATTCCGGCTCTTTCCCTGCCCTGTGGTTTTGTGGAGGGGTTGCCCATTGGGTTGCAGCTGATTGCTCCTGCTTTTGGCGAAGGGACGCTTCTACGGGTAGGCTATGCTTTTGAACAGAACACCTCGTATCATCTCCAGAGACCACCTTTGGAAGAGGTGCAGGTTGGCGGGGGGAGGGAAAACTGATGACAGTGTACGAGGCAGTTATTGGCCTTGAGGTGCATGTAGAACTACGCACCAAAACAAAGGCTTTCTGCTCCTGTCCCAATGCTTTCGGAAGGGAACCAAACACCAATGTGTGTCCCATTTGTTTGGGGCTACCGGGTGTGCTTCCAGTTCTCAACCAGACAGTGCTGGAGTATGCGATTCGCACAGGTTTGGCGCTCAACTGCGAGATTGCCCGGTTCAGTAAGTTTGACCGGAAAAACTACTTTTACCCCGATCTGCCCAAAAACTACCAGATATCCCAGTACGACCTCCCTCTGTGCCGCAACGGTTACCTGGAGATCGAAGTAGATGGGAAGAGAAAGCGGATCGGGATCAACAGGATCCACATTGAAGAAGATGCGGGGAAGCTCCTCCATGTGGAGACGAAAGAAGGGGGCTACTCTCTTGTGGATTTGAACCGGGCGGGAGTTCCCTTACTAGAGATCGTCACCAAGCCGGACATCAGGTCACCTGAAGAAGCGCGCCTTTTTCTGGAGAAGTTGAAAACCGTTCTTGAGTATCTGGAAGTCTCTGATTGCAAGATGGAAGAAGGCTCTCTAAGGTGTGATGCCAACATTTCCGTGCGCCCTCTCGGTAGCCAGGTGATGAATCCGAAAACAGAGATTAAAAACATGAACTCTTTCCGTGCGGTTTACCGAGCGCTAACCGAAGAGATGAAGCGCCAGATCGAGATTTACCAGAATGGGGGGCAGGTGGAACAGGAAACCCGCGCCTGGGACGAAGACCAGGGCATCACCTTTGGGATGAGGACAAAGGAAGAGGCTTCAGATTACCGCTATTTCCCCGACCCCGACCTGGTCCCTGTAGTTGTGGAAGAGGAATTGATCGAAAAGGTAAAAGGAGAGCTTCCCGAACTTCCTGATGCCAGAAAGCAGCGTTTCATCGAAGAATACGGGCTTCCTGCTTATGATGCTGGAGTCCTCACAAGTTCCCGCCCTTTAGCGGACTTTTACGAGGAGTGTGTTCGCGCCTGTAACAAGCCGAAGATCGTCAGTAACTGGATCATGGGTGAGTTCTTGCGGCTCGTCAAAGAACAGGGGATCGAAGTTACGGAAACGAAGCTGACCCCAGCTCACCTTGCGGAGATGCTTTCACTGCTCGACCAGGGAACCATCAGCAGCAAGATCGCTAAAGTTGTTTTTGAGGAGATGTTCAAGACAGGTAAGAGGCCGCAGGAAATCATCGAGGATCAGGGGCTTGTCCAAATTAGTGATGAAAGCTATTTGAACCAGATTGTGGAAGAAGTGCTCCAGGCCAATGCAAATGTTGTTGAGGATTACCGGAAAGGAAAGAAAAAGGCCCTGGCTTTTCTCGTTGGTCAGGTGATGAAAGCAACCCAGGGGAAAGCAAACCCTCAGGTTGTGAATAAATTGATCTTGGAAAAGATTAGTTGATAGTAGAAAACCTTAAACTTGGGAAGGTGAGGTGAAGATATGGGAGAGCTCAAAAAAATCAAGATCGTAGATACTACCCTAAGAGATGGGGAACAAACCGCAGGAGTTGTCTTCTCTAATCACGAAAAGATTCGGATTGCCAAGATGCTGGATAAGATTGGTGTTGACCAGATCGAAGCAGGGATCCCGGTAATGGGAGGACATGAAAAGGAAGCGGTTAAGGAGATCTGTAAATTAGGACTCCGGGCGAGTATTATGGGCTGGAACAGGGCAGTGATCGGAGACATCGAGGCTTCTCTGGAATGTGGGGTTGATGCTGTTGCCATTTCGATTTCGACGTCTGATATCCACATCGAACACAAGCTCCGCAGCACAAGACAAAAAGTTATTGAGGATATGGTGAAGGCTACGGAGTTTGCCAAAAAACATGGGGTCTACGTATCTGTAAACGCCGAAGACGCTTCCCGTTCGGATCCGGACTTTCTGATAGAATTTGCCCGTGCAGCCAAAGAGGCAGGTGCTGACAGGCTTCGCTACTGTGATACAGTTGGTATACTGGATCCATTTACGACATACGAACGGGTGAAAGACCTGATTGAAAAAGTCGGAATTGAGATTGAGATGCACACCCACAACGACTTTGGAATGGCGACTGCGAATGCCCTCGCCGGGGTTCGGGCAGGTGCCACTTGGGTGGGCGTTACTGTCATCGGTTTGGGTGAGAGAGCAGGGAACGCTGCCCTCGAAGAAGTGGTGATGGCCCTTAAGTACTTGATGGGGATCGACCTCAACTTCAAGACAGAGAAGTTCCGCGAAATCGCTGAATATGTTTCTCTTGCTTCCAAGCGGGAACTCCCTGCGTGGAAGCCGATTGTTGGTTCGAATATGTTTGCTCACGAGTCGGGCATCCATGCTG
Source organism: Bacillota bacterium (assembly GCA_036742135.1). Taxonomy (GTDB): domain Bacteria; phylum Bacillota; class DSM-12270; order Thermacetogeniales; family Thermacetogeniaceae; genus 50-218. The sequence continues at coordinate 16,517 of DAINRC010000015.1, read as the reverse complement.
ACGGAACTCTCAAACACCCGCGGACATATGAGGCATTCTGCCCTGAAGAGGTAGGTTTGGAGCGCCAGATCGTCATTGGCAAGCATTCAGGGACAAGTGCCATCAAAGCGAAGTTCACCGAGTACGGGATCAAGCTCACTGATGAGGAAGCAAAAGAAATCCTGGAACATGTCCGCAAAGCTGCAGTGGAGTTGAAGCGGCCGCTCTTTGACAAAGAGCTTGTCTATATTTATGAGGACTATATTCACGAAAAGAAGAAAAACACTGCGGCAGGTTAACACAGAGTTTCAGGAAGGAGAGGAGGTTTCCCTTGGGGAAAACGATAGCGGAGAAAATTTTGAGCAAAAAAAGCGGTCAAGATGCCTGGGCGAATGACCTGGTGCTGGCCTCACTTGATTTTATGATGGGTCAAGACGGAACTGCACCCCTAGCGATTAAGGTGTTCGAGGAAATGGGAGGGCAAAAAGTAGCTGCTCCCGAGAAAGTGGCTTTCGTCATCGATCATAATGCCCCGAGTCCTGTGGAGGGGGTTTCTGCCCTCCACAAAGTGATGCGGGAGTTTGCCCAGAAGCATGGGATCACTCTTTACGATGTTGGGGAAGGGGTCTGCCACCAACTGCTCCCAGAAAAAGGTCACGTCGGCCCAGGCTCCTTGGTAATCGGTGCTGACTCCCATACCTGCACTTACGGTGCTCTTAACGCTTTTTCTACGGGAGTAGGTTCTACTGATCTGGCTGCTGCTTTGATTTCCGGGAAGATGTGGTTTAAGGTTCCAGAAACGATTAGGTTCGTTTGTCACGGACAGCTACCGCCGGGAGTTTACGCCAAGGACCTGATCCTCTACCTCATCGGTCAGGTCACTGCTGATGGTGCTACCTACATGGCTGCGGAGTATGCGGGTGAGGCCATCGAGGCTCTTTCCATTGAGGGGCGGTTTACGATTGCTAATATGGCCGTAGAGATGGGGGCAAAGGCTGGTTTGATGGAAGCTGACGAAAAGGTCTGGGCCTGGCTGAAGGACAATGGCATTTCTGGAGACTTCGAGGCAGTGAAGCCTGACCCTGATGCTCATTACGCTGCTGTGAAAGAGTATGATGTCAGCACATTAGAACCCCAAGTGGCTAAGCCTCATCGGGTCGACAATGTTGCCCCTGTTAGTGAGGTTGCCGGAACCCCGATTCAGCAGGCTTTCCTCGGGACCTGCACCAACGGTAGGCTGGAAGACCTGAGGATCGCCGCTCAGATCATCAAGGGGAGGAAAATTCATCCCCGGGTTCGCCTGATTGTTGCTCCGGCTTCTAGGAAAGTGTTTCTCGAGGCGATGAACGAGGGGATTATCCAGCAACTGGTAGAGGCAGGTGCCGCTGTTGTGACCCCAGGCTGTGGGCCCTGTGTGGGCACTCATAATGGTGTTCCTTCAGATGGAGAAAACGTAATTTCCACAGCAAACAGGAATTTCAGGGGGCGCATGGGGAACAGGAATGCCTTCATTTACCTGGCTTCACCAGCGACTGTTGCTGCTTCTGCCCTTGCTGGGGAGATCGCTGACCCGCGAGAGTTTCTCTAAGGAGGTTTTTCGGGAATGGAGATCAAAGGAAGGGCACACTGTTTTGGAGATGATGTGAACACAGATTACATCATTTCGGGAAAATATAAGTTTAAAACCCTGAATATGAAAGAACTGGCGAAACACGTGATGGAAGACCTTGATCCTGAATTTGCCCAGAAGGTCAAGCCGGGAGATTTTGTCGTTGCCGGAAAAAACTTTGGCTGTGGTTCTTCGCGGGAACAGGCTCCTCTGGCTCTCCTCCATGCTGGTGTGGGGGCAGTTCTGGCTAGGTCTTTTGCTAGGATCTTTTACCGGAATGCGATCAACACTGGATTGCCGGTGGTCGAGTGTGACACCAGTGAAATCGATCCTGGGGATGAATTGCTTCTTGATCTTGAGAAGGGGATTCTCAAGAACTTGACGAAAGACAAAGAAATTCCGGTTAAGGCATTACCCCCTTTTATGCTGAAAATCCTTCGTGATGGTGGTCTTGTGGCCCATTTTCGCAAGTACGGGACCTTCAAATTAGACTGACTTGGACCTTGAGCGAAAGAGGGAAATGGAGGGAAAAGGTTGGGTAAGTACACGATTACTTTGATCCCAGGTGATGGTATCGGTCCCGATGTAACCAAGGCAGCACAGAAAGTGCTTGATGCTGCTGGGGTTGGTATCGAGTGGGAAGTCGTGGAAGCGGGAGAGACTGTCATCGGAAAGTATGGAACACCTTTGCCAGAACATGTCTTAGAATCAATCAGGCGCAACAAGGTGGCTTTGAAAGGACCGCTGACAACACCGGTGGGAGCTGGCTTCAGGAGTGTTAATGTTGCTCTGAGGAAGGAACTCGACCTCTACGCTAATGTGCGCCCTGTTCGCAATCTACCTCGCGTCCCCAGCCGCTACGAAAACGTGGATATCATTGTGGTGAGAGAAAATACGGAGGACCTTTATGCTGGCATCGAGCACATGGTTGGCAAAAATGCTGCCGAGAGCATCAAGATCATCACCAGGGAAGCCTCAGAGCGGATCGTAAGGTTTGCCTTTGAGCTTGCCAGGAAAGAAGGCCGCAAGAAAGTGACTGCTGGTCACAAGGCCAATATCATGAAGTGCACTGATGGGCTTTTTTTGGAAGTCGCCAGAGAGGTTGCCAGGGATTATCCAGACATTGAATTTGAGGATCGGATTATTGATGCCCTCTGCATGAAGCTCGTTCAAAGCCCTGACGAGTTTGATGTTCTTGTTTTGCCCAACCTCTACGGGGACATTGTTTCCGACCTCTGCGCTGGCCTCGTGGGTGGGCTGGGTGTTGCCCCTGGTGCCAATATTGGTGATGAGATCGCTGTCTTTGAGCCTGTTCACGGCAGTGCTCCGAAGTATGCCGGGATGGACAAAGTTGATCCTCTGGCAACCATTCTTTCAGGTGTGATGATGCTCAAACACCTGGGTGAGTTTGAGGCTGCTGAGAGAATTATGAAAGCCATCGAAGAGGTTCTTATAGAAGGCAAACACCTGACCTATGACCTAGGAGGAACGGCAAAGACTTCGGAGATGGCTGCAGCGATTGCTGCCAAGCTTTAAACTCAAGCGGTTTCCTCGTTTTCTCGCTGCCCGCTTTGTGCGGGCACTTTTTAATTAACTGAGGAGAGTTCCACTGCTTTCCGGATTTTCAGTTTTTCTCCGAGGGCAAGAAAGTCGCTGACCCATCTCCTGGCAACTGTGTCTCCCTGGTCAGCTGCCCTTCGCAGGTCGTGGTAAGTTGTCTGCAGCATTTTGTAGTAGATGTTCTGGACCCTTCTTAAGTTTACTCCAAAGGGCAGGGAAGCAATCAGCTCGATTGTTGTTTGCAGGTGTTCGAGCAAGGAGAGGTCTAGGGGACACAAGCGCAGCTTTGCCGCCATTTGCTCAACAGTTTGCTCTAGAGCGTAGCTGAGACTTTCTTTGTCGAGAGGCACTTCCAGGGCCTTGGCTTCACTTAAGAGGGCTGAGATTTCTTCCATATCTAGTCTTTCCTTGGAAAATTCCCTACGGAGCCGGGCATTCAAGACGAATTCTGCTGCTGTCTGCAGTGCCTTCGGCTGGGGAATGCCCAGTCCTTTTAAGAACCGCATCAGGGGGGCATTGCGCTCGTAGATCTGCCGGTAGGAGGCTTCGGCATCTTCAAGCGTGGCTTCCAAGATCAGGTTGAGAATCCTTCTTTGCTCATCCCGGAAAAGATGCCTCAAGGTGAAGATTCTTCCTTCAAAGTAGTGGTCGAGAAGCCAGAACACTTCAGGGAGGTCGCCCCTCCTAAAGGCCTCAGTGGTGCTTGCAACTAGTTGCTGATACGCATCTTCTCTGTCGATGGGGCGGACACCAGCGTTGACGGCGTGATTGCCGAGGTAGATTACTCCATAGGTCAGCACCATTGATTCCTTCGTGATCTCCGATTGAACTTCTGCCTTTCCGACCTCCAGCCTGGCTTTGCCAGTGGCTAACTTCTGGCAGTCCTGACGGTTTACAGTGTAGCAGTAGATTTTTGTTCTGTTTTTGTAGTTTTTGAAGATCGAACTGATGGCATAGTGGGCACAAACCTGGGGCAGATCGATGATCGCCGGTTTGACGAACTCTGCGTAAATGTAGGCACCATGCCGATATTCAGGGAGGTTGCTTTTTGCCTGGGAAAGCATTTCCAAAAAGCTAGCTTCCAGATCCCTGGCTTCAAATAAGTCTTGGGCCAACTGAATTACTCTCCCCGCATACTGCAGCACTTGGATTGTTTCGATCCCTGAAATGTCGTCGAAGAACCAGCCGCAGCTCGTGAACATAAGCATGGCATGTCTCTGTAATTCCATGAGTTTCAGGACAGTAACGACTTCCTCAAAGTTCAACTCACGCAAAGCGTGTTTTCTTAAGAAGCCCTGGATGCTGGCATCGGAACGGTTGAGGATTACCGAAATATAGTCGTTTCTTGCGCTCCAGGGATCCCTGAGGTAAACCTGGCAGAGCTGTTCAAACTGGGGAGCAAGGGTGTTTCGCAGCCAGTTGAGAGCGTTTCTCAGGGGAGCCCGCCAGGCCTGGCTCCATCCAGGGTGCATTCCGGAATTGCAGCCACAGTTGTTCCTCCAGCGCTCGACACCATGGGCACAGCTCCATGAGGTGTTATCGATGATTTCCACTTCATGCGTGGGTGGGTGTTTTTCTAGGTACTCCCCGTAGTTGGTGATCAGTGCCAGTTTGTTCGCTTCGATGTAGTCGAGGGCATAGGCAAGAGCCATATCGCCGTGGCGGTGGTGGTGGCCGTAGGTTTCCCCATCAGTGGCGATGTTGACGATCTGGTGCCAGGTGCGGGAATCGAGAAAACCACTGAGCAGGCGGTGGGCGAAGTATTCCCCTGAGATTAGCAGATCTTCGAAAGCAACGGACCGGGAAATGGGTCCATCGTAAAAAAAGATGTTGAGCAGTTTTCCCGAAGAGCGGAAGCGCACCTGATAGGGCATCGTCGGGTCGATGCCTCCGGGACCTACCTCCTGCCAGTTGTCGCTACCGATCTTGCGCACTTTGCGGGCTTGGTGGGGTGCGAGAATGGTAAACTTAATCCCTTGCTCAGCCATGATCTCTAAAGTCTCCAGGTCAACTGCAGTTTCCGGCAGCCACATTCCTTCTGGTTTTCGGCAGAAGCGGTGCTCGAAGTCCCTGATTCCCCAGATCACCTGAGTGTACTTGTCACGCCTGTTGGCGAGGGGCATGATCATGTGATTGTAAGTTTGGGCAATGGCTGAGCCGTGGCCGGAAAACCTCTTCTGGCTTTCCTGGTCAGCCTCAAGGATTGCCTGGTAGACTTCAGGTTCATTTATTTCCAGCCAACTGAGCAGGGTTGGCCCGAAGTTGAAGCTGATTTTCGAGTAGTTGTTGACGATCTTTTTGATTCTGCCTTTGCCGTTGAGAATGCGGGATGCGGCATTAGGGGCGTAGCACTCGTCAGTGATCCGCTCATTCCAGTCATGGTAAGGGTAAGCTGAGTCCTGGAGTTCAACGGCTTCCAGCCAGGGGTTTTCGCGGGGTGGTTGATAAAAATGGCCGTGAATACAGATGTAGCGTTCCATTGATGGCAACTCCTTCCCAAACTGTTTTGGCACTTGCTTCATTTGTACGCAGATTGCTGGACTATGTTTCAGGGCCTTGTTTCCTTAGTTCGTCAACCTCGTGGAGCACTTGCAGCACCTGGGGCATTTTGCTGAAATTTTCGTGCGAGTAGCGTGCTTTGCGCCTCCAATTGGGATGCTCTGATTCTGTTCCAGGGATGTTTTGAGGCTCTGTTTCCTGCCAGAGGTCTTCCAGGTTGACGAGAACAAGTTGTGCTTTGCTGGCAGCCAGGAACTTGAGGCATCCCTCAAGAACATCCCCGGTCTCCGTGCGGGGAGATTCAAGGTAGCCGCTTTTGTGGAGGAAGTTTGCAAGGATGAGCTTTTCCTGGGGCCCTCTTTGCTGCCAGAAGGCAGCAAAAGGAGGCATATCATGAGTATTTAAGGCAGCAAGGGCATTGCTCGGCACTGGACGCAGGGGGCACCGGGGTTTCCCCGTGAATTCAAAAGGCAAAATGTACATCTTGTGCACCTTGTGCTTGGTGATTGCTGCCTGAACGTAGTGGGGTACTGTGCCCAGGTCTTCACCTACTATCAGGACTCTTTGTCTGTGGGATTCCAGGGCCAGGATGGCGTAAAATTCTTCAGCACGGTAGCGGACGTAGACACCGTCAACTGCTTCCAGCCCCCTAGGAACCCAGAAGAGGCGATGGAACCCCATGATGTGGTCGATACGAAGGATGCTGGCATACTGGAGATGGTTTTTCAGGGAATGGATGAAGTAGCGGTAGCCTTGCTCCCGAAGCTTTTCGGGGTGTAGGGGAGGAGTTTTCCAATCCTGTCCTTTACTGAAGAACAGATCCGGGGGAGCACCAGTGCTGGCTTCCATAACGAAAATTGAGCGTTCCCGCCAGACATCGTAGCCAGCCCGGTGGACTCCTAGGGGCAGATCGAGATAGAGCAGAGAGCCGCAGTTTTTTGCCTCAGCAGCAATTTTGTGCAATTGTTCCTGAACAAGCCACTGAGTGTAGAGGTGGTAGTTGACGGCATCTGCATCGTAGTCTCCTTCGCCGAGAAGGCCATCACGCATCTGCTGCGGCCACTCTGGCCAGCCGGAGCGCTGCTTCTCTGTGGCTGCCAGAAAGCGGGCATAGTCTTCAGCTCTTGGGTTTGATTGTAACCACTTCAGGAAGAGAGCTCGTCTTCGGGAGCCTTTTTGAAAAAAGCAGTGGGCCAGCTGCTTGAGGACCTTGCGTTTGAGTGCCATCAGCCGTTGGTAGTCGACCAGGGGTGTGTCCCGCAGTTCTGTCAATTCCTGCTGCACAGCGGGGGAATTGATGAGTTCTTGGGCAGTTGGGCATTGTGGCAGTTCGGGAACATCAGTTACATCTAGGTAGAACTCGTTCCAGAAGAGGCGGCTTATGGGGGCATAAGGACTAGGGTCAAAAGGCTCATCAAGGAACGTTGCCAGGAGTGGTAAGGTTCCTACAACTTCTCCACCAAGTTCTTTGACCCAGCGCATCAGGGTTCTAAGATCACTAAAATCACCTGCCCCCCAGCTTTTTTCAGTGTGGAGGGCGTAGAGGGGCAGGAAAACTCCCCAAAGGCGCGCTCCTTTCCGGACAGCCCCTGTGAAGACATGTTTGGGGGCAACGATGACCAGGCTTTCCCAGGTTTTGTTATGGAGCACCAATTTGAGCTTGTGGTAGCCTAGGGGTAGATTGACATCTAGAGTGAGCTGTTTTAGCAGATACTCGGTTCCTTCAGCTCTTGTTCTTTCGAGGGCGGGTATCTCCCCTAAACTATAGGTGAAGCACCGGTCCCCTCCTTGCTCCAGCTCAAAGAAAAGGTGAGCCTTGCTCTCTGCTTCGCCTGCAGGGAGCCGGAGTTGGACCAGACAAGGATCTCCAAACCAGGCTACAACCACAGGTTCACAGCAACGCTTCCATAGTTCCTGCCTCCGCAGCCGCAGGGCTTCGGCAGCTTCGTTGAGAGAAGTTAATGGAGCTCCCCATGCTTGAAGCACTGCCAGGAGTGATTCCTCTGTTGCCGTTTTGCGCTTTCCAGAGTAGTCGTAATATGCTGTTTGCACTCCGTAGAGTCTGGCAAGCTGGCGAAGTAAGCGGGCCTCTTTTTGGGACATCAATACCACCGAGAATATTATCTCTCAATTACTGCATTTGTATAAGATTTGCAGGGAAATGATGCGATATGGAGAAATCATTTAACAGACCTGGAAATTTCTATCCGGTCGAGGTGAAAACTGTAGGGTGAAGCCAAAACCCCTTATTAAATGGGCCGGGGGCAAGAGCCAACTGTTGCCCCAGTTGCAGCCACTTTTCCCGAAAAGCTTTCGGACCTACCATGAGCCTTTTCTCGGTGGTGGCGCCGTATTTTTCCATCTGCTACCGGAGAAGGCTGTGCTCATCGACAATAACGTCGAACTGATCAACTTTTATCTGGTTGTTCGTGACCACCTTGAGGACTTGCTTGCTGATCTACCAAAGCACAGAAACGAAGCTGCATACTACTACTCCATCCGAGAGATGGACCCAGAAAAAATGGACCCTGTCCAGAGAGCCTCGCGCTTTCTCTACCTTAACAAGACGGGCTATAACGGGCTCTGGCGTGTTAACCGCCAGGGAAAGCACAATGTTCCTTTTGGGCGTTATAAAAACCCAAAAATCGTTAATGAAGAAAATCTGCGTCTTGTGAGTGCTGTGCTCAAAAGAGCCAAAATCTTGCTTGCTGATTTTAGCGAGGTTTTATCCTTTGCCAGGCCAGGAGATTTCGTTTACTTTGATCCCCCATATCATCCCCTTTCGGAAACCGCTAACTTTACTGGTTATACAGCAGAATCTTTTGCAAAGGAAGACCAGGTGCGGTTGTCTCAAGTTTTTCGGGAGCTTGACCGCAGAGGATGCTTAGTGATGCTGTCAAACTCAGATACTCCCTTGATCAAAGAACTCTACCGTGGTTACAACATCCAGGTTGTTTACGCCAAAAGAGCAATCAATTGCCGCCCTGATCGCAGGGGACCAGTTTCCGAATTGGTTATCCGGAACTACTCTTCGGAAAGCTCTTTCGATTAAGTGGAGAAAACTTTGTGGAAATGGTGGTTTTTCCTGATTGATACCGGGGGCAAATTTCCCCGCGGCATTCTCAGGGTATATTTGCAGGAGAGGATTACATACTAAAGCTAGAAAGGTTTGTGGGAAAAACATCTGGTGGGGTGAGTTACCGATGCGACGCCGAAGAACTTCTTTGACCAAAGAACCTGCCAAAAAGATGCGTTCCTTTTCTGAACTTCCTGGTGGAGTAATGGTGACTCCTGTCCCCGTGACCCTTGGTGAAGATGTTACCATCAGCTACAGTGGGCTTTTGGCTGAGGTAGGTGCAGAGCAGGTTTACCTCCATATGGGATACGGAGATGCTGCTGAGTGGAAGTACATTACCGATATTCCCATGCAGAAGAATAATGGGAGCTGGGCAGTGACTTTTGAGGTAAAAGATGACAGCAGGCTAAATTTTTGCTTTCGCGATAGTGCCTATAACTGGGACAACAATGGGGGACTTAACTGGGGTTTAGAAGTGCACGCAGGAAAAGTGATCTGAGAAAGTTAGGCCACTATTCGCAGTTGGAGGAGTTGTTGTATGCGGGTCCTGATGCTGTCCTGGGAATTTCCTCCACACAATGTAGGAGGGATCGCGCAGCATGTCTACGATTTGAGCACCGCGCTCGCTGCATCTGGAGAAGAAGTGCACCTAATCACTTGTGCCGATCATGCAACTCCAGAGAGAGAAGTGGTTAATGGCGTTTTCGTCTATAGGGTTAACCCCTACAACCTCCCTTCGCACGATTTCCTTACCTGGATACTGCAACTGAACTTGAGCATGATCGAGTGTGCTGTTCCTCTGATCAATTCTTTCCGTGGTTTCGACCTGATTCATGCCCACGACTGGCTTGTTGCTTATGCTGGAAGAGTGCTCAAACACTCCTATCACTTACCCCTAATTGCTACCATTCATGCCACCGAGCATGGACGCAACCAGGGGCTGCACAATGACCTTCAGCGCTACATCAGCGGGGTTGAGTGGTGGCTGACTTATGAATCATGGAGAGTGATCGTTTGCAGCCACTACATGGAACAGGAATTACAGCAGGTTTTCCAGTTACCTAAAGACAAGATCAGGATAGTCCCTAATGGCGTTGATCTTGAACGCTACGTGGGAAAGGAGCTAGGAGGTTTCTCAAGGGAACTTTATGCTGCCCCTGATGAAAAGATAGTTTTCTTTGTAGGGAGACTTGTTCAGGAAAAGGGTGTCCACATCCTCCTCGATGCCGTCCCGAAGGTTCTTCGCTTTTATCCAAAAACAAAATTCATCATCGCCGGAAAAGGGCCAGCCGAAGAGTTCCTGAAAGAAAAAGCACGGCAGATGGGAATCTATGACAGGGTCTATTTTACCGGCTACATCGATGACTGCACCCGGGACAACCTCTACAAAGAGGCATCTGTAGCCGTCTTCCCAAGTCTCTACGAGCCTTTTGGGATGGTTGTTCTGGAAGCAATGGCTGCTGGGACTCCTGTGGTTGCTGCTGATGTTGGTGGTCTTTCAGAGATCATCAAGCACGAAAACAATGGGTTGAAGTGCTATCCTGGGAACCCTGATTCTCTGGCTGATAATATCTTGCGCCTGTTGCACGATCCTGTTCTTGCTGACCGGCTTGCGAGGCAGGCTTATGAGGACCTCCAGAAGTTCTATACCTGGAAAGAGATAGCCGCAAAAACTAGGGAGGTTTACCGTGAGGTCAGCAGAGAGTATGAAGAAAGCCCCTGGAAAACTGATGTCTGGCTTGAGGATTTGGAAAACCGGTTCCTCAGAGCAGGGAGGTATGATTTCGAGGAAATGCTTGCAGTAAGGAGGAGATGAAATGAAAGCCGTGATCATGGCTGGGGGTGAAGGTTCTCGCCTGAGGCCCCTTACCTGTAGCCAGCCCAAACCAATGGTTCCCATAATTAACCGTCCCTGTATGGAGCATATTGTCAATTTACTTGCCCAACACCAGATCTATGATATTGCAGTGACCCTCCAGTATCTCCCGGAAAAAGTTCAGGAATACTTTGGAGATGGCAGCAGGTTTGGAGTCAGGTTGCATTATTTTGTTGAGGAGAAGCCCCTAGGAACTGCCGGGAGCGTCAAAAATGCTGAAGATTTTCTTGACGAGACTTTTATCGTGATTAGTGGTGATGCGGTCACCGACTGTGACCTCGATCAGGCAGTAAGGTTTCACCAAGAAAAAGGTGCATTAGCGACCCTTGTCTTGACTGTGGTGCCTTGCCCTCTGGAGTATGGTGTGGTGATTACTGAAAAAGACGGAAGAATCACCAGGTTTTTGGAGAAGCCGGGATGGAGCGAAGTTTTCAGTGATCGCGTTAATACTGGGATTTATGTTCTCGAGCCAGAGGTTTTAGATTTTATCGAAAAAGGGAAGATGGTCGATTTTTCCAGAGATCTCTACCCCCTCCTCCTTGCTGCCAACAAGCCTCTTTATGGTTATGTCACGGAAAGGTACTGGTGTGACATCGGGAATGTCGGAGAATACCTGCGTGCCCACTGTGATCTCCTGGAAAGAAAAGCGGGGATTACTTTCCCTGGTCGTGAAGTCAGCTTTGGGGTTTGGATGGGGGAAAAGGTAGAAGTAAGCCTTGAAGCTGAACTGATTCCACCGGTAGTTCTTGGGGACCGGTGTGTGGTCAGCAGTGGTGCCCGTGTCGGGCCATTCACGGTTTTGGGTGAGCGTGTTCGGGTTGCCAGTGGGGCTTCTGTAAAGAGGAGTGTTATCTGGAATGATGTCTGGATCGGTGAAGGTGCTGTCTTGCGGGGAGCAGTTGTCGGAAAAGCAGCTTCGATTCAGGCAGGAGCTTCTCTTTTTGAGGGTGCAGTTGTTGGTGACCGCAGTGTTGTTGGGGAAAAGAGTGTTGTAAAGTCTGGAGTCAAGATCTGGCCGGAAAAGTGGATCGAAAAAGGGGCAAAAGTCCACGCAAGCCTTGTGTGGGGCAACTGTGTGCGCTCCTCGCTTTTCGGAAGCCGGGGCATTCGCGGAGAGTTAAATGTGGAAATCGGCTCTGAACTTGCCTGCCGTCTGGGTATGGCTGCTGGTTCAGGGGTTGATTTGCCTGCCCGTTTTGCCCTGAGCACAGATGGCTCTTCTGGCGCCCTGATGCTCAAACAGGCTCTCCTTGCCGGTTTGTTGGCTACAGGGGTTAAGGTTATCGAACTGGGCAACCTCCCAATTCCCGTCCTCCGCTACGCTGTCCGTGCCCTGGAGCTGCAGGGAGGTGTTTATGTTTGCCGCCAGGAGAAAGATAAGGCCTGTATCAGGTTTTTTAATCATCTGGGGATTGATTATCACCGCGGGGAACAGCGGAAGATTGAAGGAATTTTATTCCGGGAGGAGTACCGCAGAGTCGGGTTTGACGAAATTTCTAGTCCCGAGTACCTCCCTGACCTGAGCCACGCCTATCTCAAGCACCTTTTGGGTTTTCTCGAACAGGACACCATCAAAAGGGCCAAGTTGAAAATTGTCGTTGATTATAATCCTACCTGTTTGGGATCTCTCTTACCAGCATTTTTGCAATCCCTTGGTTCAGAGATGGTTACATTTGCTGTTCCTCATCAATTTCCCCGGAGCTTTGGTGAAATGCTGAAAAATGCCGAATTTTTTGGGGAAGTTGTCCGCAACCAGGGGGCCAGTTTTGGGGCTGTTTTCGACGCTGGCGCTGAAGAGCTTATTCTGGTTGATGAAGAAGGGCGAATTATCCCCCAGGACCTGCTCATCTCTTTGCTTTCTTTCATTATTTTGAGTGAAAATCCTGGGGCAATTATTGCCCTTCCTGTTAGTGCCTCTGGTTCTGTCGAAGAAATTGCCAGGGTTTGGGGAGGGAAGATCCGGAGGACGAAGGTGGCTCCTTGGGAGTTGATGCAGGTTCTTCAAGACGAAGAAGTGCGCTATTCCCAGAAGCGTTATCCCCAGTTTTTGGTCTTTGGTGATGCTGTGGCTACTCTCGGGGTGATCATGGATTACATCGCTCGCAAGAGAAAAGCTTTGTCTCAGATCATCCGGGATATCCCCGTTTTCGCCACAGCCCAGAAGGAGGTTAAAGTAAGCTGGGAGGAAAAAGGAAAGGTGATCCGCCACCTTGCGGAAGACACTCAGGGCCAAGATGTCGAATTAATCGATGGAGTAAAGATCTACCATCCAAAAGGGTGGGTTTTGGTGCTTCCTGATGCTGATGAACCTGTGTGCCGGATTTACAGCGAAGGCTTCGACCAGGAAATTGCCGAGTCGCTGACAGAATTCTACGGGCAAAAAATTAAGGAGCTCTGCCGTGATTCGCAAGAAAAAGGCAGAAAATAGCAGATAGAAGATCGCCGCAGTTAGCACCGCATTTTTTGTCAAAGATAAAGCAAAAAAGGGAATGGGCTGGACCCACTCTCTTTTTGCGCTGTACGCCCGGCATGGGCGTTAACTTGGTGGTGGAAGGAAGGCAGGTGCAGGCGTAGTAGCACGAGGAGTCTGCTAAGCGATTTGAGCGTGTTTTAGAATCTCTCCACAAGACTGGATTACACGGAGACAAGATGAGTGAGCGGGGCTGGCAGTTGAGCAACATTGCTGCTCTGGTATACCCGGTAATCGATGTCTGGAAAGATGTTGTCCTGTTGCTCCAACTCTTGGAGCCACTCCTGATTGAGAGAGTTGCTCTTGATGTCTTCGTAGATCTTGGTGAAGCACCAGATGTGCCTCTGAAAGCGTTCAATAGCGTAGCTAACCATTGTTCCTGTTTTCATGATAAACGCCCAGTCACTGCTCTGAGCCAGGAGCAGTTCTCGTGCTGCCTGATTAAGTGCTCTTTGGAGAAGCCCATCTGCGTTGGGGTAGGTGTTGGCCAACTCCACCATGCGTTCCCCGGCTTTGTGAAGGTGGCGCCAAATCCAGTCATTGGCTCCATTCAGCCAAACCTCATGATAACCTTTCCATCCCCAGCTTGATTCACTGGGTATGGAGACCTGATTACAGGGGTAGAGTTCCAGGTAGTCACCTGGAGTAAGCATTTCAATGGTGTTTTGATCATAGTAAATCTTCCTGATCAGGTAGTCCAGCCACTGAGGCCCTTCAAACCACCAGTGGCCGAAAAGTTCGGCATCGTAAGGAGCGATGATGATAGGTTTTCTGTCGAGGATTCCGGCAAGCCATTCCACTTGTTTTTCTCTGTTAAACATGAAGTTGCCGGCGTGAATAGCTGCTTTTTCTAAAGCACGGGAGCGGTTGTAAGGCTCTTTGTGTTCCGAACGCCCGGTGATCCTGTAGTATTTGATCCCTGTGTGACTCCTGGTGTGCCCTCCCGGAAGGTAGGGGGCAAGGTAGTCGAGATCCAGGTCATAGCCGATGTCGCGGTAAAAATCCCGGTAATCGAAGTCACCAGGGTAGCCTTCATCAGCGCTCCAAACCTGTTTGGAGGATTCCATATCCCTGCCGAAGGCTGCTACTCCTGAGGGGCAGTAAACCGGAGCAAAGTAGCCGTATTTTGGCCTTGGTGAAGCGTGGAGCAGGCCGTGACTTTCCAGGAAGAAATACTTGATTCCGAGCTTCTTGAGGATTTGTTCATCACCAGGTTTGTAGCCGCACTCCGGAAGCCAGAACCCTTTAGGAGGCTTCCCAAAAAGGCGTTGGTAGAGGTCGACCGCAACAGCAACCTGGGCGTGGATCACTTCTCTTTGTAAACCCAGAAGGGGAAGGTAGCCATGGGTTGCCCCTGTTGTGATGATCTCCAGTTTCCCGGCATCCTGGAGCTTTCTGAAGCCCTCGACGAGATTGCGGCGGTACTTTTCAGTAAAGAGAAAATAGGTGTGGTGAAACAGGTTGCGGTACATCAGGGCGTTTTCGTGGAAATCGGGCTGATTCCGCGTCCTCTCCACCTCTTTCTCCGACAGTTCCATGAGTTTTTCTAGGTGTCGAAGGTAGCGATGGATCAGGAGTTCATCCTGAAGCATCGAGAGTAAGGTTGGAGAAAGGTTGATGGTAATCCTGAAGCCGACACCTTCTTCGGTGAGCTTTTCGAAAACTTCCAGGAGTGGAATGTAAGTTTCAGTCACAGCTTCGTAAAACCATTTTTCTTCCAAGAAATGCTCGTGTTCGGGATGGCGGACGTAGGGGAGATGAGCATGGAGAACAAGGGCGAGATAACCCTGCGTCATCTTCAGGTATCATCCTTTCTTAAGTCTTTTTGCTTTCACTTCATTGGAGAACTGACTAATCCGGGTGAGCTTGGTCCAGATAGTGCTTCAATTTTTTCGTATAGTTCCTTTTCTTGTTCTGCAAGAAGCAGCCACTCTTCGTCAACGATTTCAGAAACTCGGTCACGCGGTGTGGTGACGAGGTTCGACCTGGCGATCAAGATATAAGTGCCATCAGGGAGGATTCTGCCGAGTTCCACCCAGAAGGTTGTGTTGGGTTTACCAGTGTGGATGTACCAGTTATCAGCATCATCATTGATCTCGATTTGTTGGTAGGTGCCACCTTCTTCGTAAAGGCGAAGAACCGGTCGTGATCCTTCCCACTTACTGGTTTCCCTAACTTCCCAGTAGACGAAAATCCAGTGAGGGTCTCTCACCAGGGCGACAATCCTGGTTTCCCCGTACCTTGAGGGCAGTTCAAAAGGCTTTTCCGTTGCGGCTGTTACCGGCTCGGTAGTTTCTCTGACTGCCAGCTCTTCGGCTATTTCCATTGGTGCGGTTGGCCCAGGTTCCAATGGGGCAGGAGATTCTTTCTGTTGAGCGGCTCCTGGCAGGGAAGTTTTCTTTTTGCCATTGATTTTATTGAAAGATGTTTTCGAAGACATAGTTCTGCGGGACATCAGGGTCAGACCTCCCACGACTAGAATAGCGAGAAAAAAGAGGAACAAGTCAAACAGCGACATCTCCGGCTCCCTCCTCTTCGGTGTGGAGGCTGGAATTGAGCTTCTTTTGTATTATGTCCAATCCCGATGCTGATTATTGCGGGTAAAGCATGAAGTTGTACATAGC
>DAINRC010000015.1:0-814 GCA_036742135.1 Bacillota bacterium | reverse complement strand
AAAGAAGAGTACTACCAGGCTAAAGCTCAGCTAGGGCAGGATTTTTGTTGCCGGCAGTAGAAAAAAAAGTCGAGTTATTTTTTGGAGGAACCTGTGGGGTCTGAAAGTCCTTTATCAGGCTTGGCCTGCCCCATAGTTACCTTAGAAGAGAAGGGGAGAACCAAAAGCGTGAATACGCAAGTCCAGATTTGTCCTTTTTTCCAGCCGGTGCTGGCAGTGGACACTTACAGCGTATGGGGTTACGAAGTCTTGGGCAGAAAGGTAACGCCGCAGGGTGTCGAGAGTCTGGGTGGACTTTTTCACGATCCGGCTGTGCCACTGGAGGAAAAGTTGGAAGTTGATCGTTTGGTGCGCCGCAAGGCACTGAAGGTTTTTAAGCAGAGCGGCAGGAACACACGGTTGTTTTTAAACATCCAGCCGCAGTGGCTTTGCCCTTTCATGGGCCAGGAACGAAAGTTTCCCACCCTGGAGTATCTCGAAGAATTTGGTATTAGTGCTGGGCAGATCGTGGTGGAAATAAGCGAAACAGAATTCTGTGGAGACATCGAAAGCCTTTCCAGACTGGTTGCCAGGTATCGCGAAGCCGGTTGCCTGATTGCCGTTGATGACGTTGGCCGCGGTTTCAACAACCTGGAGAGAATTATTGCTATTCGTCCGGATTTTTTGAAGGTGGATACCCTGCTGGTCAGGAGGAGCATGCAGGAAGATTCGGCTCGTTACATGCTGGAAGCCCTGGGTTATTTTGCAGAAAAATCGGGGTTCAGCCTGATTCTTGAAGGAATTGAAGATGCAGAGTTGTTGCGGTTAGGGCTGG
>DAINRC010000014.1:1218-29173 GCA_036742135.1 Bacillota bacterium | reverse complement strand
TCCTCGATCCAGCCCAGCCCCAGGAGCCTGCCCAGGCCGAAAAGAATCCCCCCGATCATCAGGGCGGCGCGTGCAACCAGGCGCGCCATGTTCCGGACCTCCTTCTGCAGGGGGCTGGGGACATCTGGGACCCCGGCAGTCAGGGTGAAGATCTTCCCGAACTGGGTCTCTTCCCCGGTGGCGATGACAACGGCAATCCCAGAGCCGGAGGCGACAGAGGTGCCCATAAAAACCAGATTGGGAAGCTCGATCCAGCCCAACTCCTCCTCCAGCACTGCGTCCGCAGTTTTCCGCTGCGGGTCTGCCTCCCCGGTCAGGTTGACGTTGTTGGTGGCAAGCTCAAAGGCCTGAACGAGGCGGGCGTCTGCCGGAATGACGTCCCCTTCCTCCAGGAGGATCACGTCCCCGGGAACCAGTTCTGCGGCATCAAGCTCTAACTCCTTCCCCTCGCGGTAGACCCGCGCCTTCACGGGGACCAGCTTGTTCAGAGCCTCTGTTGCCCGCTCCGCCCGGTACTCCTGAATAAAGCCAACCAGGGCATTGAGGATGACTACCCCCAGGATGGCAAGGGACAGGTGCAGGTCCCCCGGGTTGCGTCCAAGGAGATAGACCGCAAAGGTGATGCCTGCCGCAATGATGAGGAGGACGGCGAAGAGGTCCGTAAACTGCAAAAAGAAGCGCGCCAAAAGAGGGCGCCGCCGCGCCCTCTGCAGCTTATTCCAACCGAAACGCGCCCGGCGCCTGGCAACTTCTTCCTCCTGAAGTCCTCCAGGCGAGGTCCCCAAAGCCCCGTACACTTCGAGGGGCGGCAGGCGAGGAATCTTTTTCGCATCTTCAGGCAAAAAGAGCTGGTCTCCCAAACTTGAACCCCCTCTAAGGCGCCGGTCATCCCTGAGTGCCAAACTTCCGAGTCAGAGTTCTTCTTCCCTTCAACCTGTTCCTCACTCAGAATTTTCTAGCTGTTACATTTAAAGTCTTCCCTCGCCTTTCTTTGAAAATTCACCAACACCCTCCAGAAGCCGCGGCAAAATCCGGTGCAGACCCAGGTTCCTGCCGCGCCTCCCTTCCCGCTCCTTGCCGCCAACCGGCCTAACCCGTTTTGGAGAGAAAATCAATGAGACCTATTCGATTCACCTCATACTGCCTGAGTCGACCTACTTAGAAGGACGCAGTTGTAGCGTGGCCTCATGGAGTTTTATCACGAAGCGGTCAAAGCAGGCAATGGCCTTTTCCAATAACTTTTAGGTTGGAAAACTCGGGCTCCCCCGAGGGCGTCGGGAGGCCGCCTTCCCACTGGCTGAAGTGCACCACCCTGTGGCGATGTCTGATGAAGCGCT
Organism: Bacillota bacterium; assembly: GCA_036742135.1. Lineage (GTDB taxonomy): Bacteria > Bacillota > DSM-12270 > Thermacetogeniales > Thermacetogeniaceae > 50-218. Next base: position 27,836 of record DAINRC010000014.1, on the reverse strand, counting down.
GGAGCAATGCCGGATCATCGGATGAAACTCCTATGAATAACCGAGCCAAAAAAGAACCATTTTTGCATGAATTGCAAGTATGGAGGAGAGGTAATGAGAATGTCCTTTTCTTCATTATAATTGTTCTTGAAGCACATCCACACCAACTCTTACAATACTATGGACGCACTTTGGATTAAGCTCCTGGTATTCGTGTAGCTTGGTTAGCGTTTTTGTGATTTCCTGCTCAAGCATCTGAAAGAACAGACTTTTCCAGTCACCAGCAAGAATTTCGTCAATACGTTTTTGGGATTTAAAAGATTTTGGAAAGTTTTTGTCGTTGTATGTCATCGTAAGAAAAGTCCCGCGTTACTTTGAGAAAGGGGATCTGTTGCCAAAGACCCAGAAATTAAACGCAAGAACACCAAACTCAAATATGAATCTAACAGCAAAAGAGCGCATAAAGCGTTGGCTTCCTGCACCTCGGGGCTTTTTCTTGAGCCACTTCACCAACTGCTTGATGTTGTACACCACCATTGCCTACAGAGCTTGAATCTGAACCTTGTCCCTTCCCCGTAATGTCGCCCACTCAAACCATGCCCTTGTTGCCCTCTTAAGCAAACACAGTCTCAACCCAAGGCGCTCTCTTTTTAATACTTTCCTTAGCCTTTTCTGTGGCTAGGTGCTGGTCAACCCAATCCATAGCACCAGAAACGGCGAGCTCGAAGGGCAACATTGTCTTGGACGAAGCGTAGGACACTACCCACTCAGGAGGTGCTCCCGCCAGCAGCAGAGAGACCATTAGACTCAGAATCAGGGTCGCTGCAGCCCACTCCCCCAGGTGGAGAGCTTTCACGCCCTTCAGATTAACCAAGAAAAGACCGCCGCAGTTAACCATTGTTACATTTTGCCGAAAACGACTCAAAGAGACTGCTCTCGTTTTCCAGAAAAGGAGTTGGAGGACTTAAAAGTTTCTAAGTTTCATCAGTACCATTCCTCTATATTTCCCTAACCACTTGAAGAAAGACCTCAACGAGGTGAGGGTCGAACTGGATTCCCGCATTCCTCCTGATCTCCTCCACCGCCTCTTCCCGGGAAACAGCCCTCCTGTAAGGCCTCCCAGCAGTCATCACCTCATAAGCATCAGCAATAGCTAAGATCCGGGAAAGCAGAGGTATCTCCTCACCCTTAAGCCCCTGCGGATAACCTTTCCCATCCCAGCGCTCGTGATGATGAAGAATCGCCTCAGCTATAGGCGCCAGTTCGTACGAAGACTGGGCAATCCGGTAGCCCACTTCCACATGTCTTCTAACGGTTTTCCACTCTTCAGGAGTCAGCGGCCCCTCTTTGTTGAGGATCTCCCTGGGAATAGTGACTTTTCCGATATCATGGAGTCGGGCAAGGAGCTCCAACTCTTCTAATTCTCTTTCTGAAAGGCCAATGGCCTCCCCAATTTTGCGCGAAATCTTCTGAACGCGCTTTGCGTGCTCTCTGGTCTCTTGCGTAACTTCCCACAATGTCTGTTCGAGAGAAGAGATTATGGCATGGTGCTGGCTCTTGCTTTCGAAGAGCTTTCTCTGGTAAACCCAGTCTTCAGCAATTTTAATGACCTCATCAATTTTTTTCTCTGGATTACTCTTTGTGGCATATCCTAGACTGATTGACGGCTTGATCGGGTCTGCTGGAGCCTTCTGAAAAGAAGCCTCAATTCGCTTGGTGATGTTTTTTGTTTCTTCCAGAGAGGTTTGCGGAAGAAGGATGATAAATTCGTCTCCACCCCAGCGGGCGACAATGTCCTCCTTGCGGCAGCAGCTTTTGATGATTTCAGCCGCCTTCCTGAGCAATTCGTCTCCCACCTGATGGCCAAAGGCATCATTAACCAGCTTTAAGCCGTTAAGGTCACCAATAATAATGCTTAACGGCAACTGCCGGGGCACATCGAGCCTCTTCAGTTCTTCTTCTAAGAAAGCTCGATTATAGAGGCCTGTCAGAGAATCGTGGAAGCTGAGGTAACGGATGCGCTCTTCAGCCTTTTTGCGATCAGTAATGTCACGGTGGGTGACGACAACACCTGCGGTCTCTCTTTCAGGAACATCTATGGGATGAGAGCACACCCAGTAGATCCTGCCATCAGGTGCCGCAACTTCGTTTTCCTCGACCTTCCCGCTCTGAAAGGTTTTTTGAACAGGGCAATCTTTGCAAGGACTTTTTTGCGAAAACATCACCTCAAAACAGGTTCCGTTGACCAGTTCCTCCTCAGTTTTGTTCTTGAGCACCGGGTGAACGCGGTTTGCCCAGACGATCTTCATCTCCCTGTCAAGGTAAAATATTGTATCAGATATACTTTCCAGAATTACCTTCTTTTCGTATTCCGACCTCCTCAGGGCTTCTTCCATCTCTTTCCTTGCTGTGATATCGCGAGCAATGCCCTCAATGGCGATCAACTTGCCCTGCTCGTCGTAGATGGGCACATTTGTCTGCTCTGTGAAGACAATTCTTCCATCTGCTCCGATCCAGCGCAGGGCAAGGTGTTTTTGAAAAAGGGAAGGATCCCCCGCCATAAGTTTTTCTAGAAGGGAGCGGTCCTCAGGGTGGATGATTTTGAACAAGAAATCAGGGTCAGCATAATGGTCCTCAGGTGAATAGCCACTTATGGCTTTTGTCGCCGGGTTGACATATTCAAAACCCGGTTCAGGCAACAGCCTGTAGCGGAAAACAATATCTCGCGCATTTTCCGCAATTAAGCGAAAGCGCCGCTCGCTTTCCTGAAGCGCTCTTTCCCTTTTTCTCCGCTCACTGATATCCCTGAAGACGAGAACTGCTCCTAAAAGTCTTTTCCCTTCGCTCAGTATCGGAGTGCAGGTATATTCTATAGGCACCTCTTCCCCTTTTCGATTGAGCAGCAAGAAGCCGTTGCTTTTATGGTGTGATTTTTTGCTTTCAAGAACACTCCTTACAATATCTACCAGAGGCTCCCGTGATTTCTCATCAATGATCCGAAAAACCTTACCAATGGGAACACCGTGGGCTTCATTGTTATCCCATCCAGTCAACCTTTCAGCAACAGGATTCATAAAAGTGACCTTTTCAAAGGCATCAGTAGCGACCACAGCATCCCCGATGCTCTGAAGCAAAGCTTCCAGCCACCGATTACTCTCTCGAAGGGCCTCCTTGATTTTTTCCTCCTCGGTCACATCTACACCTGTGCTGACCATATAAGAAACAGAACCGTTTTCGGCAGGAACGATCGTGCAAGACCACAAAATGCTCCGAAGTTCCCCCTGTTTAGTAGCCCAGGACTTCTTACCCTTCCAGGGAGTCTTCTTCGTTTTTACCGAATCAAAAACTTTCTTTGCTTCTTCTTTTTCTTCAGGAATGAAAAGTGTTTCCCAGAATAGGTGACCTATGACCTCGTGTGCCCGGTAGCCTGTTAGTTTTTCACAAGCAGGGTTGAAGAAGACGATTCTACCCTCACTGTCGTAAACAACAATAAGGGCATCAGTGACTTCTAAAATGGCAGCATTTACAGTGTCTGGCAAGGCCCTGGGGGTTGGCGATACTTTCAAAATTATTCCCCCCTCGTGTAATTTGACTTGAGAGTTATCAGAGAACCCTAACGGGTTCTTGATAAAGTGGTGTGCCTTTGCGAAGATCAACATAGGTTGTTTGGGGGTCACTCTTAACCCCACTTTGTAGCCCGGTTACACCAGGTGACTACTTATAAGAGTGAGTAAGAGTGAGACCTTCGCGGTGTGGCCAATTCTACCGCCTGAACTGAGCCAGCAAGTCATTTGGCTTCTGGCTTCAGCAGATCAGGGGTATACCCCAAGTGTTCTGTCAAAAGAAAAATAAGCTCAAGAAATAGACATTCAGTCCTAGTTTATACAAAAAAATAGGACTTTTGTTGTCCACAGTGCCACCTTTTTCATTCGCCACGAACTGAAAATTTCCTGCAAAATCAATAAAATCTGGGTAATTCCTCCGAATTACAAAAATTAAAAAAGGAGCCTTAAAGCTCCTCAAATGTTTCCATCTCGGCTCATAATTTGTTCAAACAAACTTCACTTAAAAGTTATTCCGGGGTAATGTTTTGCAAAAGGTTTTCATATTTCCAAAAAATTCGGATCTTATCGCCATCGCGAAGTGGTGTAGTGAACTTAGCTTCCTGTCCATTGAGAAGGGTTACCAGGCGAGCTGCTGGATGAGGTGGGTCACGATCGAAAGCAATGTGATTGAAGATATCTGCAAAAATCGGCCTGAAGTCGCCATCGGAGCAAACCTCAATGATGTCTCCATCATCTAGCTCTTCTTCTAAAGCAACTTCTTCCCCATTTTTGAAAATACGATATCCCTTCCCTGTCAGGGTAACTGGCTTTCCGTTGACATAAACTTTAACCTCTGTTTGCGGTAACTGGACATTCTCCTGGGCAAGCAGGTCACAGATCCTCGGCCTTTGTACCGAGAACCGCAGTTCTATCTGGTCACCTTCTTTAACTTCTTCAGAAAGCTCAACAGATCTGTTGTTGCGGTAAACGGCAAAGGGTAGAAAGGCAACTCTTTTCTGTTCTCCGTTCAGGGTAACCCTAAGGAGCTCTGGCTGAAGTCTTTCCTCTGAATACCCAAAAGCAAGCAAAACATCCTTGACAGTGCTCACAGGAAACCAGTAAACCCGTGCCCTGTCAACAAGAGCAGCTTCCGGATTTACCAGTTCTCCATTCATAAAGATCAAGGGACCCAACTCTCGCGGTTCTCCATTAAAAGTGATCCGCAGTGAGGGCAGATCTGGTGGTAAGACATCCTTCACTACAGCAGAGGCATCTTTTCCCGGTTTCGCTTCTTCTACCCTAATAGTAGCTGTTGGAGGAAGGGGAGTATCAAGTGTAGCTGGTTGCCCATTGAGGGTAATCTTAGCTGGCTCGCCAAGCGAACCTTTAATAACCTCGATTTTTCCGTTCACTTCTACAACTAGGGAATGACCTGGCTTGCCGCAGAGTTCCGAAAAACCAATCCCTGCAGCCAGCAAAGCGTCAGCAACTGTGGCCTGTGCTCCCCTGAAGATGTGGACGATACGCTCATTAACACGAACTTGAGATAAACCGAACCCTTGCGGGTGTGCAGCCATCAGAGCGATTCCCAGAGGTGTAACTCCGTCGGGACCGGAAAACTCAGCGCTCAGACCTTCAACCCCTTTGACAGCACTAGTATCACGCACAGCAACCCGCTCCTTAGAGAGGCCAAGAACAAAGGCTAGTTCCTCGGTAAGACCTGGAGTGAGGCTGCCTCCACCGATACAGATTACAGCCTGAGGAGGATTCTGATTGAGTTCAAGGATCGTCCTTCCGATCTCTCTGGCAATTCCCCTCACAGTTTCCTTCAAAGAAGCAACAACTTCCTTAGTAGATACTTTGTGCTGAATTCCCAAAACATCCCGAAAAGTGACACTCTTCTTTCTAGTCAACTGCCTCTTTACTTGCTCGCCAACAAAGAAATCCAAAAGATACAATTCACACAACTTCTCCGTGACTTCATCACCAGCAAGGGGAACCATGGCGTAGGCAGAAACACTTCCCTGAGAAGTGATCGCGACGTCTGAAGTTCCCGCGCCGACATCAACAAGGGCCAGATTCAGGTGACGCATCGTTGGGGGAATTACAGCTTCGAGAGCAGCAATAGGTTCCAGTGTCATCATCTCCATTTCTAAACCGGCCCTTCCCAGCACCGCAATCAACGAATCAACGACAACCTGGGGTAAAAAGGTAGCAATTAACTGAACTCCCACTGAAGTCCCTCTCTGCCCTACTGGGTTCCCGATTCTCTCTCCGTTGAGGTAGTACTCAGTAACGCTGTAGCCTACACAATAAAATTTTTCCTCTGTTTTTGCACTTTCTGCAAGCGAACGCTCAGCCGCCCTAACCGCCTCCAGTTCCAAGCTGCGGACTTCTTCCTCAGAAATCTCATGCCATGGCGGAAAATCTCTTTCCGCCTCTCCTTTTACTGTCTTCAAAACTCTTCCTGCTGCTGCCACGGCAACCCTATGGAGAGTCTGCCCCAGTTTTTCCTCCAGTTGCTTCTTAACCTTAATCACCAGTTCAGCTACTTGATTTACATCATGAATCTGGCCATCGAGCATTGCCCGACCCTGGTGTTCTTCTCTGGCTTCAGCAAGGATCTTAAGACCTTTTTGACTGACTTCAGCAACAAGCCCAACAACAGACCTTGTCCCTGTATCTAGAGCAAAAACCAACCGGGATTCCCTCTCCACCATTACCGTCACCTCATCATTAAAAATAGCAGTGATAATCAGAATCTCACGGGATCGCCTCGGGAAAACTAACCAACCTCGTCGTGCTCAAGAGTCACACCATTGAAGCCAGGAATACCCAGAACACCACCTGACAAAAGAGCTTAACTGGCAAACACTTTCATTTTACACTCTCCGGTAAAAAAACGAAGCAACAGCCTCCAAACCAAGTTCAGATGCTCGAAAGATCTGCTCAGTGCTTCCCGTAAACAGGATTCCTCCAGGGCGAAGGGCCTCCCGGAAGCGGCGGTAAAGATTGTTCTTGGCTTCTTCAGTGAAGTAAATGACCACATTTCTGCAGAGAATCAGGTCAAAATTCCTCCCAAAGGGGTCTTTAAGAAGATCATGCCGACGGAAATCTACTAGACTCTTGATTTCCTCGCTTATTCGGTACTTATCCCCCTCTTTCTTAAAATACCTGTGTAGCTGGTCGTGGGGAACATTAACCACTGCTCTCTCAGGATATACTCCCTCTCTTGCCCTGGCAAGGGCATCCTCATCAACATCGGTAGCCAAAATCTTGGGAAACAGGGTCTTGATTTTTTCTTTGAGGACAAGAGCAAGAGTATAAGGCTCCTCTCCCGTAGCACAACCTGCACTCCATGTTCTTAAGCGGGGATTTGTTTTCAAGAGTTCCGGCAGAATCTCTTCCTTCAAAACCTGCCACTGAAGAGGGTTGCGGTAAAATTCGGAAACATTAATGGTGAGGTGGTCAATGAGCTTCTTTAGCTGGACACTGTCCCTTTTTAGTAGGGCCAAGTAGTCTAAATAGCTTTCTACTCCCTGAGCGCGCATCAGAGAACCAATCCGGCGCTCTAATTGATGCCGCTTATAATTTTGCAAATCGATGCCTGTAATTTGACTAATTTTCTTGATGAAAACCTCGTATTCCATTTCCCTAGGCTTCGTCACCAGCCAATTCCTCCAGTTTCATCTGCCTTTTTCTTGAGGTAACTTTGGCTACGAAAATTCCCACTTCGTAAAGAACCAGCATCGGTGCTGCCATAATCAGCTGAGATACCGGATCAGGCCCCGGAGTGAGCATAGCTGCCAGGACAAAAGTGCCCACAATAGAGTATTTACGATTTTTGATCAAAAACTCTGGGCTAATAATCCCGATATGAGCAAGAAAATAAACAAGCAAAGGAAACTCAAAAAGCAGGCCGAAAGGAATCAAAAAACAGAGAGAAAAAGAAAGAAACTGGCTGATTGTCAGCATTGGCTCGACATCACCAGCAAGCTTGATTAAGAAAAAGACCGCTAACGGAAAGACTGCAAAATAAGCAAAAGAAACACCGAGAGCAAAAAGGAACACCGAAATGGGAAATAGCCTCATGATGTATTTTCTCTCATGGGGGTAAAGTGCCGGAACGAGAAAGCGCCAGAATTGCCAGAAAATTATCGGTGAGGCGACAACCACTCCGGCTAAAAGAGAAACTTTGATCTTGGTAAAGATCCCTTCGGTCATACCGATGAAATAGAGGGAGTAACCAAGATCCTCAACGGGTTTCGTAAAAATTGCCAAGATTTGATCACTGTAAAAAAAGCAACCAAGGGTAGCAATCCCAACGGAAACAAGAGACACAATGATAACCCTTCTCAGTTCCTCAAGGTGCTTAAGAAGGCTCATCTCATCTTGGGGTTCCGTTTTAGCCTTGTTCTTCAGCATCTTTTCCTCTCCTTTCAAAACTTCCGAACCCCGATAAAATCAGCAATCTTTGCGAAGGTTAAGCGTAGGGGACTGTTTGGCAGAGCCTCAAGTTGCTTTTTGGCCTTCTCCAGGTATCTGTTACTTACCTCTTGAGCCTTTTCAAGAGCACCCGAAACTTCGATCAACTTCAAGGCATTCCCCCAGTCGGACTCATTCTTTTCTTTCTTCACCAAAATCTCTTCAAGAGACCTCCCTACAGAAGGATCCCTAAGGGCAAAAATCACTGGGAGGGTGATGATCCCTTGCCGGAGATCACTGCAGACCGGCTTCCCAAAAACCTCTTCACTACTCGTAAAATCAAGAATATCATCAGTAATTTGAAAGGCCATTCCTAGGTAATAGCCATAGTTTCCCAGACGCTTTACAGCGAAACCAGGAGCACCACTGGCAAGAGCACCAATCAAACAGCAAGCGGAAAAGAGGAGAGCCGTTTTTCGCTTGTTTCTTCGAAGATAAGCTCGCAAGCTTAAGTCGAATTTCTCTGAGGTTTCGATCTGTTCGATTTCTCCTTCACACATCTTCAGGCTAACTTCCGAAAGAATCCTAACAATTTGGTCGTTTCCATACTTAGCCACAAGGCGGAGTGCCTGAGCAAAAAGGTAGTCACCTGTGTAAACGGCTATCTGATCGCCCCAGCGTGCTCGGACCGTAGGAATCCCGCGGCGTAGAGGAGCACAGTCAATAACATCATCATGGACAAGAGTTGCCATATGAATCAACTCAACAGCCGCAGCAAGGGGAACCAAACGGTCAGGATCGTAATTAAAAAACTTGCCTGAGAGAAGCACAAACGCTGGACGAAGTCTCTTGCCACCAGCGCGAACAAGGTGCTCCGAAGATTGCCCCAAAAGAGTAGCCGACTCTCTAGCATATTTGACTAATTCGCTTTCTACAAGAGATAAATCTCTGCTGATCTCTCCAAGAAGGGAGTTACTGGTCATTAAATCTCACCTGTTCACGGCTTTTGGAAAATTGGTCATCTTCGGTTGCATTTATTTTAGAATTCGTCAGAAAACAAGAAATACCTCTTCCCCCTTTCAGGTTTCCCATTCCAGAACAGGTTCACTCCTAATGCCCACAAGATTCAAAAGCCGAGCAACAAAAAAATCCACAAGGTCTTCAATTGACCTGGGACCAAAATAAAAAGCAGGAACCGGAGGAACAATGTGCACCCCAAGTTCGGCAAGAGTGAGCATGTTTCTCAAGTGGATGGGATTGAGCGGAGTTTCCCTGGGAACTAACACCAGAGGGCGCCTTTCCTTTAAAGTAACATCAGCGGCACGCTCGACAAGATTTCGGGACATACCGTGGGCAATTCCCGCAAGGGTGGCCATAGTGCAGGGGATGACGAACATCCCCCGCGTTGGAAAAGAACCACTGGCCAAACAGCAACCTATATCCTTCCAGTGATAACAGGTTAGGGCATCATCACCAGGCTCATATTCCAGGTAACCCCTGATTATTCCTGCATCAATCTTAGGATCTCCAGTAAGCTCCCAGCCAAGCTCGTCTCTAACAACTCTTCTCCCAGGCTCTGTAATGATCAAGCAAATGCTAATATTAGCCTCTTTCAGAGCTCTCAGCAGCTTGTAAGCATAGATAGAGCCAGTGGCCCCGGTAATTGCCACTACCCACTTCTCCATACCCACCACTCTCCTATGTCCTAAAAACCGAATTCCTTCCAGCGAGCAGTTACCCGTTCTTTGATCTCTGGTAGCATCTGGATCTCCTCAGGCCACTCACGAAAATGACCTTCTTCTGGTCCCTTTTTCGTAGCATCAATACCTACTTTAGACCCGTAGGCAGGAAAGGGGCAGGCATGGTCGAGAACCTCTACCGGTCCCTCTACAATAAGGAAATCACGCTTAGGATCAACATTATTGAAAACCCTCCACCAAACCTCGGATAGATCATGGACATTCACGTGAGCATCGACCACAATGATCATTTTTGTGAACATCATCTGTCCGAGTCCCCACAAGGCACACATCACTTTTTTCGCCTGACCCGGATAAGTTTTGTTGATCGAGACAATCGCACAACTGTGAAACACACCCTCCAAAGGGAGATTGAGATCTACAATTTCCGGAAGGAAAAATTTGATCACCGGAAGGAAGATCCGCTCAGTCGCCTTTGCCAGGAAGCAATCTTCCATTGGCGGTTTTCCAACAACTGTTGCCGGATAAATGGCATCTTTTCTGTGAGTAATGCAAGTTATATGAAAGACTGGATACCAGTCTGGAAGGGAGTAATACCCAGTATGGTCTCCAAAAGGACCTTCCAAGCGTTTTTCGTTAGGATCCACGTAACCTTCCAGAACGATTTCAGCATGAGCAGGCACTTCTAAGTCAACAGTGAGGCACTTAACCATTTCTACAGGCTGCTGCCGGAGAAAACCAGCAAAGAGCATTTCATCAAATCCTGGCGGTAGTGGGGCAGTTGCAGCGTAAATTGTTGCCGGATCACCTCCAAGGGCTACAGCTACTTCCATTCTCTTACCAAGTCGGACGTGCTTTCTGTAGTTTTCAGCACCTGTTTTGTGGATGTGCCAATGCATTCCCGTAGTTCTGGAGTCATATACCTGAAGCCTGTACATCCCCACATTTCGCTGCCCTGTTTCCGGGTCCTTTGTGAAAACAAGGGGAAGAGTTAAGTAGCGTCCCCCATCACCAGGCCAACACTTTAAAATAGGAAAAATCTCCAATGACGGGTTATCAGTATGAACAACTTCCTGGCATGGTGCCTCACTGACGATCTTAGGAGCCCATTTCCCGATTTCTGCAAGACGCGGGAGAAGCTTAAGCTTTTCCAGAAAGGTCCCTGAAAGACCCTGAACCTGAAAAAAAGAACTTATCCGCTTTCCAATTTCGTCAAGATCTTCAACTCCTAGTGCCAGCGCCATGCGCTCTTCGCTTCCAAAAGCATTTGTTAAAATGGGATACGCAGAGCCCTTAACGTTTTCAAAAAGAAGAGCAGGACCTCTTAGCTTGCAGACACGGTCAGTAATCTCGGTAACTTCTAAAATCGGGTCTACCTCTGCCTTGATCCTGTGGAGCAAACCTTTTCTTTCTAGAACCCTAATGAATTCTCGGAGATCCCGATAGGCCAAAAACTATCCCTCCTGGTTAGAAAATAGCACATCTTTCTGTTCCCGGTTGAGAGAGAATTAAGAAAGAAGCTATGTTCTCTAGATTCTCTTTACTCTTTATAGTCTTCAGTTGGGAAAGAAAATCAAGCGCTTTTTTCAAATGTATAAATGACCACTTGGCCTCTATGTCAGCCTTCACAAGACCATAAGCAATTCCAAAATTGGTTCCAAAGGAAGAAAGCAACTTCTGTTCCCTCTCCTCAGCACCAGCAAAAAGGGCCCCTAAGGCGCAAGCTTCACCGAAAAAATTACCATAATGCTTTTCGATGCCCCCAATCAGGTGCTCGTAGTTCAGCTCTGTAACCTTCCTTTTGAGAACTTGCTGATGGGCAAACCCTTCATTCATTCTGATAATCAGGTTGGATAACCTTTCCAACAAGTGGAGGCAGTCCTTTTGATAAAGGGCAAAAAATAAATGGGCGTAGATGTAGTCTCCTCCTAAAATCAACAACTGTTTTTGTCTCTTATCTTCAATCATTGAAAGATGGTGAAAGCGCGTCGCCAGGTGAATAAGCTTCATGAACATCGCTGGCAACATGGCTTCCCTGCTCCTGGCAAACAGCTCACCTACAAGAAGCACGATTCCGGCAGAAAGAAGCTGCTCAAAGTCCTCAGATGTTCGTAAAGTTTCTTGAGCAAAAAGTCTCTTTAGTGAACAACGGAAAAGTTTTTCTAACTCTCTGTCTACTGCCTCAAGCTCCTCTTTTACAGGTGCAAATAGATCTTTCAGGCCCCGCTTCATCTTCTCCACTCTCTTAATCTTAGCAGTAAGGGGTTCTCCCAGAGGGTAAGAACCCCTTTCGAATGAAAATTTCTGAGAACCTTTCGGCCCCACAAAAACTTTTTCTAAGCAGCACCAACTTTTTGCAACACTTTCGTCGGGCTTACAAACAACTTCTTAAACCCGAGAGACTGGGCGTCAATCCCCAGTGCCAGCCCGATCAACTGGGTAAAGAAGGGCACAGGAATGTGGTATTTAGTCCCATATTTATTTTCCACACTTACCTGACGCATATCAAGGTTCTGCTGGCAAACAGGACAGCAAGTAGCAACACAGTCAGCCCCTGCATCTTTTGCTACCCTCAAAATATCGTTGCACAACTTAGTGCAGATTTCTTCATCAGTCATTGCCAGTGAAGCCCCACAGCATTCTGTCTTATATGGCCAGGGTACAGGCTCAGCACCGAGGGCCCGGATAATGTTGTCCATCGCCTGAGGATTTTCAGGATCATCAGCATAGTCGAATACCTTCGGAGGCTTCACGAAAAGGCACCCATAGTAGCAGGCTACTTTAAGCCCCTTGAGGCTTCTTTTAACCGATTTCTGGATTTTATCAAGGGTTTCCGGGTTGGCAAACACTTCAAGAAAGCTTTTTACTTTAACTTTTCCGGTATACGGGCGTTCCAGCACTGCATTCACCTTTTTCTTCAATTCTTCATCCCGCGAGAGTTCATACTCAACACCAGCAAATCGCTGATGGCAGGCCGCACAAGGGGCTACTAGTTCATTCACAGGCAATGTTTCAGCAAGAGCTAGCACGCGGGCCGGAAGAGCCAATGCTAAAAGATGATCTGTCATGTGTGCGGAAGAAGCACCACAGCAGTTCCAGTCAGGGACTTCTAAAAATTCTATACCCAATTCCTTTGCTACAGCATGAGTCGACATTCCATACTCAATCGCGGTCGTATCCAGTGAACAGCCTGGGTAAAAGGCATACTTTGCCATTTATTTCCCCTCCATCTGCTTAGTCTTTTCAAAGATCTTCTTGACTTCACTTCGTCCTTTAATCTTGTGGGGAAAAGGTTTGGCCTTGCCCTTCAGCAACATAGGAAGGCCAAATTGGGCATCTTTCATCAGGTTTCCGGTAGTGAGGTTAAACTTAATCAGAAGCCCCGCCTCAAAAAGCCGACCGTAACTCCTGACTGTTCCCAAAAAAGCATCATTAAACGCAATAACTGATTTCCCTTTTTCCGTGTAACCAGCCTTAACCGCCTCCTGGCGCAGGGTATCCATGACACGGGCAATATCAATGTTCCTAATGCAGCGTGTTGTACAGGTATTACAGCCCATGCAGACCCAAATTGTCCTGGATTTTAAGACTTTATCCTTCATTCCCAGTGCCAGCATGCGAATGATCTGACTGGGGGGATAATCCATCGCATAAGCTCCAGGACAACCCCCTGAACACTTGGCACACTGGTAACACTGTCGAATATCCTGGCCACTCTCCTCAATTACCCTATCGACAAACGAACGGTTAGCCTCTAAAACTTGAGATAGATTAAATTCCCCCATTGTGACCCCCTCTTGAAAGCAAATTCTCCCTTTTATGCATATTCTCCCTCTCTTTAAGAATTCCTTCTGGAAACAACAATTTTTCGTTTATAATAAAAGCCAAATAAGCCTTACAAATTACTTTTGTAAGGCTTATTTGGCTAACCTTTCTGCCTGTCTGACTTGTCCTCTAAAATAAATATCCCTCCTAAAGATTCACCGCCGCCCTCTGGCATGCCTCAACAATGCCCCGTTTAATTTCTGTGGCAGTCATATGAGCAGCCTGAAATTTTTCTACCAAATACTTGCAGGCATCCCAGGGATCAACCTTTTCTCCACAAGTAAAAACATCTACTGCTGCATACCCAAGCTCCGGCCACGTATGAATTGCCAAATGGGATTCCGAAATCACGACGACCCCACTAACCCCTTGAGGGCTGAATTTGTGGAAAACGCTTTCCCTGATCTCGGCTCCCGCAACAAGAGCAGCCTCGACCATGTACTGCTTGACTTTTTCAACATCATCTAGTCTGTCGAAGGCGCATCCGTAAAATTCAGCTAAAATGTGTCTCCCCAAAGAGTTGATGTTGGACATTAATAGTCTCGACCTCCTTTTCAATTTTGTCAAACTCTCAAAGAAACTTGAAAAAGAGGAAGAAATTTGGGTTTAAACAAAAACTTCGGCACCCAATTTCCAATCCCATTCAATTTTAGCACTTCTCTTAGTTTTGTCAATAAATCATTGCAAAAATTTTAAGCTTCTGGGGGAAAGAAAATCTAGGCAACCGCTGGCCAAGTAAGCAGAAACCATTCAATAAAGACTAAAACAACAGCCATTGTCGAACTTCCTCATCTTATAATAGATTTAAGAAGCATTTTTGAGAGTTTTGGCTTCGAGGAAAAGTGAAATAATTTCATAATTGGCCCTCATATTCTTCTCTACAATCTTCCACCCCTTAGCTTTCATTAATTCAAGGGAGTCCAAAGGCATCTCCCCGCAAATATCCACCCCTAATAAACGCTTTCTTTCACTGATTTCTTTAAGAGCAACCAACAGTTCTTCTAAAGTCATCATTCCCTGATCCCAGTTGGTGACAGCATCTTGAGGAGCGAGAACATCTTTATCGATACTAACGTATACTGCTGGCGTGGGGACAGAAGCGAGGATCCTGCGAACAGCAGTCTCAATCCCCAACTCCGTAATGGGAGGAAACCTCTTCAAAAACTGCTGGAGGTAGCTGGGGAGTTGTTCATCAAGGTCCCTGCCAAGCCGACCGTAAGGAGCATACACCACTTTGGGTAAGAAACTTGGATCAGCATGACAAAATGTTCTTGCATTAGCCCCAAGCACGACAACCTGTTTCAAAAAATGCAGGTTTTTTAAGGAAGCAGCAACCCAGGAACCACAGGAGATAAGAGAAGAACTAAAGGAAGACATGAGTTCGGAATGGTTATCAAAGAGGAGTAAAGTAAATGGCTGTTTGATGCGCATCATCAGGAGATAGGTAACATAATGGAAATCTCCACTACCAAGCAGGATGATCTTCTGCTCGGTCTTTTGGTTGATTTTTTCTGCAATTCTCCTTAATGCTGTGGGTTCAGCACACATCTTTTTCCCTCTAATATCTTTGAGTTCAATCCATTCATGAGGGAAAACCAGAAGTTGTCTCTGGGGCACAAGGGTGTCATCAAAGTTCAAGATGACAATTTTGTCACACACTCCCATGAGACATCCCTTCCGGTCATTTTAATCATATTTTATTTTAATTGCTTCCGAAGGACGAGGAAAAAGAGGGTTACAGAGGGGAAAATGATTGTTGTCGCTGCTGCTACGATACCTGAATCATTTGCTAGAAGAGCAACAAAAGCAGCAACAATACTGCCCTCTAATCCTGCTGCCACCGCTGGAAAGCTACTCACCACCTGTCGAAGGATACCTACTGGGTTGCTAAAAAGAAGAGCAAGAGCAACCAGAGTCCCTAGAAAAACCTTAGTCCAGATAGTATACCTGATCAAGTATAGATTCATCCCCACCTTCCTGGAAACCACATCAACCAACGCAGTCCAACCCATGGCCTTGACTGAAGCAATCAACTGGCCAAAGTGAGAACGAAGTTCTGGAGGCCGAGAGTAGTCCCAGAAAAGCAGGCCACCGGCGAACACTAAGGTCAACAATAAAATTCCCAGCAACCTCCCTTTGGAAAAACCAGAAAAACGACCTCCTGACAATCTGAAGAAAGTATAGATAAATGAAGCCAAAGCAGCAATTGTCCCTCCAAAATTACTTCCCCACTGAGGTGCAGCAAGAACAGTAGTCACAACCAAGAAGAAGACCCCGATCATGATCTTCGTCAGAGAAGAAGAGTTTGATCTTTGAGTAAAGATGGAAGCCCCCATGAGGGTTGCCCCCAGTAAAACCCCCATGTATTCGTTCCCAATCCCGTAAAACCTGGCTCCACTCATAGCGTCATAGCCGAGAATTGAGTATTTCTGTAAAGGGTTACCGAGAAAAGTATCACCAATGATCACCCCCACTGTCGCCAGACAGAGGATTAAAAGAGGATCAAGTTCCTTGTTTCGAGCAAGCAAGGTGGCCAACCATATAAGGCCAGCAACCAATGCCAAACTGCTTAGGAGATAAGCCCACAATCCTGGTGGTGGAAAAGCAGCCATGATCAAAAATACAAGAGGGCCTGCCATCAGACCCAAAAGCAAAGGGTAAAAAAGCTCTTTTTTCTTGAGATCAAACCACAGAAACCAAAGAAGAGATGCTAGGACCAGCAGGTGGAGAACAACATACCCTTTAATTACAGAAGAGCGGTTTTGGGAAGTAAAGACAGCCTTTGCTTCGACCTTCTTGATGAAGCCAAGGGGATCCTCAAAAGGTTGCACCCTCCACGGCCTGCCAACCATCTCCTTGGGGATATCAACCCCCAGGTAATCAAGAATGCTGGGAGCAATGTCATAAAGAGTAACCAGTCCTGCTCTCCTAGTGGTAGGAGTGACCAATAAACCTTTTTCCATTCCTTCGCCCAGCACTCCAATTACCGTAAAATAGTTCTTTTGGTTTAAAGACTCAGTTGTGGGTGATAAAGAAGCTACGAGAATCCAGCTTTTCTGAAGGTTGACATTGCTCAAAAGCCAGCCTAAAAAATCGTCTATTTCCCCAAGAAGTCGCTTCTTTTCCTGAAAATAGACCTGGGGAGCAAGGAGTGTTCTTTGTCTGTCCAACCTTGCCAGATCACCGAGATCAATCACAATGAAGTCAGAAGTCGCCGCTACTTCCAAAAACTTTTCCTTCAGCTTTCCATAGTTTGTCCGGTATCCAAGCCTACCACTACTATCTACCTGGAAAACAGCAGCAGAAACTTCTCCTCGATCAACAATCCCCTGGCAATCCATGGCAATCACTGCAGAGGCGCGGTAGTAACTTCCTGGAAGGTCAGCATTACCAAGAACTGCCGTTTTTAAGCCTTTTTCATGCAGAGCCTCTCCCAGAAGGCCTGGCCTCGCTGTCACCCCTACTTCTTTTTGGAGATATTGGAGCAAAGGCTGGTCAAGGACCACAATACTACCAGGAGAAGGGTAAATACCTGTTCGTCCTGCAAAAACCACACCAGCCGGCTGGCCCTGGTATTCTTCATCCACACCAAAAACGAGGGGCTCTGCCGAGGTGCCTGTGGCTTTACAACCCGAACTGATCGAAACTACCGCATGTGACCTTGTTCTTGAACGCCCTGCAGTAGTTGTGTTGAGGAGAGCAGTTGCCCCTTCACCAAAAAACTTATGAAGATAGGGATACTCTGAAGAATTAACATCGTCAAGTTCAAGTTTATCACAGACAACAAAAATCACTTGGCGCCGTTCTGCAGCTGCTCCAGTTCCCAGGAAAACAAAAAAATAGATGATAAAATAAGTGATCACAAAGCAGACAGCGGTTCTCCCTAATCTCTTCATGTGCCTCATCTTCTTTGCATAACTGTAAAAAAAGCGGGGAACACCCCGCACTTTTGCAAACTGGTCAGAGTGGCGGGATTTGAACCCGCGACCTCTAGCACCCCAAGCTAGCGCTCTAACCAAGCTGAGCTACACCCTGACTATAGTTCTCTCCTTAATTTTATTTGCCATAGGAAACAAAGTCAAGATTACTGCTCAAAAAACTTAGCATGCAAAGCCCGAACTGCCTTTATTGCTTGGTCCTCAGCGATCACGCAGGAGATCTTGATTTCCGATGTGCTGATCATTTCAATGTTAATCCCCTCATCAGCAAGAGCCTCAAACATAGCAGCAGCAACACCCGGATTAGTCACCATTCCCGCCCCTACAATAGAAACCTTGGCCACGCGGTCATTATAAGCAACCCCCGAAGCACCGATCTCCTTGGCAACACGCTCCACAACAGGAAGGGCTTTATGCAGGTCATCCCTTGCCACTGTAAAGGAAATATCATTTCTGCCGTCACGCATCCAACTCTGAATGATCATGTCCACATTGATGTGTTCGTCCGCAAGAGCCTTGAAAATCTGCTTGGCAATTCCCGGACGGTCGGGAACATTAAAAAGCCCAATTTTAGCTACATTGAGGTCATGAGCAATCCCACTAACGAGACGACACTCTTCCATTTTCGTAGCCTCCCCAACCCTGGTTCCTTCAAGCTCATTGAAGCTCGAGCGCACATGCAAGGGAACCTGATAATGTTTTGCAAATTCTACTGCCCGAGGTTGAAGAACAAGTGCCCCTAAACTAGCAAGTTCTAGCATTTCCTCGTAAGAGACAAAATCAAGCTTCAAAGACCTTTCCACAACCCTCGGATCAGCAGTATAAACCCCATCAACATCTGTGTAGATTTCACATATTTGAGCCTTCAAGGCAGCAGCCAGAGCAACTGCTGTGGTATCAGAACCACCCCTACCCAAGGTGGTTATCTCGAGGTCGTCGGTTACTCCTTGAAATCCTGCGACAACAACAATCTTTCCTGCCTTAAGTTCTTTTAAAATTCGGTCTGGCTCTACCTTGAGAATCCTTGCTTTAGTATGGGCCTTGTCAGTGTAAATACCTGCCTGATAACCAGTAAAAGAAACTACCGGATACCCCAACTCATGGATTGCCATTGCGAGTAGAGCAATGGAAACCTGCTCTCCAGTAGCGAGGAGCATGTCCAGTTCCCGCTCCGGAGGGCGCGGAGAAATACTTGCAGCCAACTCCAGAAGTTCATCTGTAGTATGGCCCCGGGCAGAAACCACTACAACAACATGATAACCCTTTTCCTTTGTCTGCACCACGCGGTGAGCAACATTCTTAATCAACTCTGGAGTAGCTACTGAAGTGCCCCCAAATTTCTGGACGATGATCTGCAACTTAAAGGCCTCCTTCTTCTGCGTATTCTACTATCCGAGCACCTGCGAGGCTCGGCTCCAGTTCCAGCACCTTCGAATTAAACCCATGTCTCTGAAACGCCCTTGCCATTGCCTCCCCTGCCAGCGACTCAGGGGGTGCCAGGGCAACAATGGTAGGACCTGCTCCACTCAAAAATGCGCCATAAGCACCTGCAGAATACGCGGCATCGATGACATCCTCAAACCCTGGAATCAGAAAAGCTCGATAAGGCTGGTGAAGTTGGTCGCGAACCGCAATCGAAAGCAATTTCCAGTTTCCGTCTCGAAGAGCAGATAGCAACAGGGCAAGGTGCCCGAGATTGAAAACGGCATCCTTTAAGGAAACTTTTTCTGGAAGAACACTTCGCGCCTTGCTTGTAGGGAGCTCGAAATCAGGAACAGCAGCGATAACCTTCAATCCCTCGTGGGGCGCAAATCTCGTGTAAAAGCAGGAACTGCTTTCTTGAAGGACTGCGACAACTCCCCCCAAAAGTGCGGCAGCAACATTATCAGGATGACCCTCGAGGTGAACTGCTTCCTGAAGAATTTCCTCCTGAGAAAAGGGATTACCAGCAATCGCATTGGCAGCAACAAGGGCCCCTACAATGGCTGCAGCACTACTTCCAAGTCCGCGGCTAAGAGGGATGTGGTTCGTCAGTCGCAGTTTCCAACCAGGGCAATCATAAGCAACTTTTTGAAAAAAATATTTGACTGTGCGAAAAACCAGATTTTCCGAGTTTTGAGGCAGAGAGCCTGCACCCTCACCCATAATTTCGATCTGAAAATCGGAATCAAAAGACTCTTCTAACTCTACGGTATTATAAAGACTTAGAGCCATTCCAAGCACATCGAAGCCAGGCCCTAGATTTGCGGTTGTTGCTGGAACTTCCACAACTACTCTTTTGCGTCTGCCCACAGTTCTCCCATCCTAATACAAAGTTAGAGTACATTAAGTTTTTTGAGTACATCGAGAACTGCCTTCTCTTCCGGAGGAACCACAGTTGGCGAGAGTTTGCAAGTTTTTAAAGTAGTATCCGGGTCTTTCAAGCCATGTCCGGTCATAATGCAGACGACCTTACTCAGGGGAGGGAAAAACCCCTCGCGCGCAAGCTTAATAACGCCGGCAAGAGCAGCAGCAGAAGCAGGTTCCACAAAAAGCCCTTCTTCCCTTGCCACCAATTGGTAGGCACTAAGGATTTCCTCATCACTGACCATGTCAATGTGGCCTCCAGATTCTCTGATTGCCTTCAAGGCACCCTGCCAGCTTGCAGGGTTGCCAATACGGATCGCCGTAGCCACTGTCTGAGGCTCAGGAACTACTTCTCCGCGGACGATCGGTGCTGCTCCCTGAGCTTGGAAACCCAGCATCCGCGGAGTTTTATCTATACACCCTGCCTCATAGTATTCTCGAAAACCTTTCCAGTAAGCAGTAATGTTTCCCGCATTCCCAACAGGAAGAGCAAGGTAGTCAGGAACAAAACCCAATTGATCACAGACCTCAAAAGCAGCAGTTTTCTGGCCATCAATGCGGTGAGGATTGATCGAATTGACAAGCACAAGAGGGTGTTCTTGGGTAATCTTGCGAACCAGGCGGAGAGCATCATCAAAGTTGCCCTGAATGGCAATGACCTCAGCACCATAGATCAGCGCCTGAGCGAGCTTTCCCAGAGCAATGTAGCCGTCAGGAACAAGAACAATGCACTTGAGACCAGCGCGCGCAGCGTAGGCAGCAGCAGAAGCTGAGGTATTCCCTGTAGAAGCACACATCACCGCCTGAGCTCCACCTTCAAGGGCCTTACTGACCGCTACCGTCATTCCCCGGTCTTTGAAAGAACCGGTCGGGTTCTGTCCTTCAAATTTAAGGTAAATTTCCAAGTTGGTTTTTTTTGAGAGCCGAGGTGCCGGAAGCAACACAGTATTTCCCTCAAAAAGAGTAACTACCGGTGTTTTTTCAGTAACCGGAAGAAACTTTTTGTAGGCCTCGATGATTCCTTTCCACTTCAAGACAATTATCCCCTTTCTACACGGATCACGTTTTCGACAGACCCAACCACAGATAAACCCCTGATCACTGTAAGAGCATCCTGGAGGTTTTGTTCCTCAACTTCATGGGTGATCAACACGATTTCTGCCATTTGTTCTTCAGAAGAAGTAATCGTGCGCTTCTGGATTACGGAAGCAAGGCTGACGTTATGGTTTCCTAATACTCCAGCAATGCTGGCAAGAACTCCTGGCCTATCTTTCACAATCAGCCGAATGTAATACTTACTGACGATCTTGCCGCGAGGACGCACCTTTTTCTCCAGGTAACAGGTGCAGGAAAATCGACCAGTGCTACCTGTTTCCATATTACGAACGATCTGCATGATGTCACCGACAACAGCACTTGCTGTCGGCATCTGGCCTGCTCCTTGCCCGTAAAACATCGTCTCGCCAACAGCATTTCCTCGCACAAAAATAGCATTAAATACCCCATTCACAGCAGCTAAGGGGTGGTTCTTGGGAAGGAAAGCAGGATGCACACGCACCTCCACTTCTTCTTCCCACTCTCTAGCAATGGCCAGCAGCTTAACGCAGTATCCCAGTTCGCGAGCATACTCAATGTCCTCAGGAGTAATTCTGGTGATACCCTCGACGAAAACGCTATCTGGCACCACCCTCGTATTAAAAGCAATAGATGCCAAAATGGCAATCTTTCGGGCAGCATCAAGCCCCTCAACATCGGCAGCAGGATCGGCTTCTGCGTATCCTGCTTCCTGAGCAGCACGCAAGGCTTCCCCAAAATTAATTCCTTCTTCACTCATGCGCGTGAGAATGTAGTTGGTGGTTCCGTTGACTATTCCAATAACTTCCTCAAACTTATTAGCTGCAAGGCTTTCCTTCAAAACGCGAATAATAGGGATTCCGCCCCCTACGCTTGCCTCAAAGTAGAGGTCGGCACCCCCAGCAGTCGCCGCCTCAAAAAGTTCTCTCCCATATGCAGCAACCACATCTTTATTTGCAGTAACTACATGCTTTCCTTGACGAAGAGCTTGGAGCATATACTGTCTGG
The DNA here is from genome assembly GCA_036742135.1 of Bacillota bacterium. Lineage (GTDB taxonomy): Bacteria > Bacillota > DSM-12270 > Thermacetogeniales > Thermacetogeniaceae > 50-218. The sequence continues at coordinate 5,996 of DAINRC010000014.1, read as the reverse complement.
CTGGTTCGATACCCCCCAGTAGTTCTACCACAATCTTAACTTCGGGGTCATTCAAAACATCATCAAAATTGTTGGTTACAATTTCCGAAGAAATTCCTAACTTGTAAGCCTTTTCTGGGTTACGTTCAAGTACCCTCTTAATTACGAGTTTCTTGCCCAACCTCTGAGTGATCTCCTCTGAATTTTGCTGAAGCACCTTAACAACACCTGAACCAACCGTTCCCACTCCCAGGAGGCCGATTCCCACAACCTCGCTGCTCATCTACCATCTCTCCCGACTCCTCAAAATATATGTGCAATTTAAATTTAACAACTCATAAAAATTCGAGACAATTGGGCGGAATTCCTGCACAGGAAATCGGGACGACCCACCATCCTTACTTAATCAGATAATGATGCAGATCAGCCCCCCACTCCCCTCATTGACTATCCGCTGCACTGTTTCCCGAAGCTTCACCTGAGCATTCTCCGGCATGCGATGGAGTTTGTTCTGGATTCCCTCCCTCACTAACTCATGAAGCGACTTCCCAAAGATGTCCTTCTTCCATATTTTTTGCGGGTCATCTTCAAATTCCTCTAACATATACCTGACAAGCTCCTCACACTGTCTCTCCGTCCCGATAATTGGAGTGATTTCAGTGGTGATGTCTGCCCTGATAATATGTAAAGACGGAGCACTGGCCTTCAGCCGCACACCAAACCGCGAACCCTGCCTGATCAGTTCCGGTTCCTCAAGAACCATTTCGTCAAGGCTCGGCGCCACAACACCATACCCTAGCTCCCGGACTTCTTCGAGCGCGGGAGCCACCTTGTCATATTCTCTTGTAGCCTTACTCAAATCCCGCATCAACCTGAGGATGTCTTGCTCACCAGTGACCGGAAGCTGACTCACTTCCTCCAAAACCTTAAAAAACAAATCTTTACGGCAGCCAACCTCAATCAAGGCTACGCCAGTCCCTAGATTCATGTCTTTAAGCACTGTAGAAGCAATATGTTCACACTGCTGAAGCCTCTCCACACACTTATCAATATCTCGGATTCTTCCAATATCGCTTATTGCCTCTTGGACAACTTCTTCCAAATCCCGCCGCAACCAATGCATCGGCTCCAGTTCTTCTACCCAGCCAGGTAATTCAACATTGACCTCCTGAACTGGAAACTCGTAGAGGGCCTCCTGTAAAATGGTCAAAATATCGTCCTGGTTCATTTCTGAACAGTTGATCGGCAGCACTGGAACATCATATTTTTCCTCAAGGCTCTGGGCAAGTTCGATCGTCTCGAGAGCTTCAGGATAAGCAGAGTTGAGAACCACAATAAAAGGTTTTTCCAATTCTTGCAATTCCCGGATTACTCGTTCCTCAGCATCAAGGTAGTTTTCCCTGGGAATTTCTGTGATCGTCCCGTCAGTTAAAACAACAATCCCAATTGTGGAATGGTCAGTGATCACCTTACGGGTCCCGATCTCCGCAGCCTCCTGGAAAGGAATGGCTTCCTCAAACCAGGGTGTCATCACCATCCGCGGGCCACCTTCTTCTTCGTAACCAAGTGCCCCTTCCACTGTGTAGCCCACGCAATCAACAATTCTCACTTTCATTTTAAAACCATTCTTGATCGCAATCTCCACAGCTTCCTTAGGAATGAACTTGGGTTCTACTGTCATGATCATCCTACCGGCCCCGCTCTGGGGTAGTTCATCTTTAGCCCTCTCGCGATCGTGCTCATTAACAATGTTCGGGAGAACAATGAGTTCCATGAACCTTTTAATAAAGGTGGATTTCCCAGTACGCACAGGACCGACAACACCAAGATAAATATCCCCACCAGTTCTCACCGCGATATCGCGAAAGATGTTAACCTTCTCCACAGCAGCCTCCCTCCTGACCTTTTTTATAAAGCCGGATTTTTCGCCCTCCACAACCTGTCTTCTTCGGATAAACACCAAAACTTTCCTTGCTACTATATATATGTATTGGCAAGCCACCGGTATTACCAGGACTGTTAGGTCTTTCTTTTCCTTTAGGCAACAGGTTGTGGCTAAAGGAGAAAGGCTGCTAATTCTCAAAGCTGTTTAGTTTCCTCCCATAATTACAAGGGAAACTTCCAACTGAGGGAACTCAAAAACACATCTTCTATTTCGTGACGCTTTGGTCTTGACATTAGATTAGAAACAGCTTTGTGCGGGGGCAAACCTTCAAACAGCACCTGATAGGTTTGTGCAGTAATCGGCATTTCCACTCCATGCTGTAGTGCAAGTTGGTGTGCTGCTCTCGTGGTTTCCACACCTTCAACGACCATGCCGACCCTCCGCAGAGCCTCTTCAAGTGGTAACCCCTGGCCAATGAGAATCCCGGCACGCCTGTTCCGGCTATGCCTACTTGTACAGGTTACTACAAGATCCCCCACTCCTGCCAAACCCAGAAAAGTCAAAGGGTTAGCTCCTAGAGTAACTCCCAGTCGGGCAATTTCAGTAAGCCCCCGGGTGATCAGGGCAGCTCTCGTGTTATCACCAAAACCCAAGCCTTCAGCGATACCTGTGCCCAGAGCAATAATGTTTTTTAAGGCTCCCCCAAACTCCACCCCCACAAGGTCCAGACTGGAATAAACGCGAAAACTCTGACTCATAAAAACATCTTGGACATATCCAGCAAGCTCACGGGAACGGGCTGCCACCACCACTGCCGTAGGCATCCCCAGGCAGACTTCCTCAGCATGGCTGGGCCCCGAAAGCACTGCATAATACTCCTCATAACTGGGAAGTTCTTCGGAGACAACCTGGGAAAGCCGGAAACAAGTATCAGTTTCTAGTCCTTTGGCTACATTTACCAGGACCGTTTCTGGCTCCAGGAAAGTTCGAATTTTTCTCAGGACTCCGCGCAAGGCTTGAGAAGGAACAGCTAAAACCACAATCTTGATCCCATCAAGCACCTTAGAAATCTCGGAGGTGATCACCCTGACGTTCTCCGGAAGGAGCACACCCGGAAGGTATCTCTTATTTTCCCTGGTCTGCGCCAACTGCAAAGCTGCCTCTCGAGAGCGTGCCCACAACCTAATTTTTTTTCCTTTCCTTGCGAGATGGATCGCCAATGCCGTCCCCCAACTCCCGGCACCGAGAACAGCGATTTCCTCTCCCAAAAACTCTTCACTCCCTTACCAGAATCGCACCCGCGGCTCTGTCCCCTTGAGAAGCCTGCGAATATTAGGCAGGTGGCGTAAAAAGATGAAGAAAGAAGCAGGAATGATAAAGAAATAATAAACCGGAGACTCCCTTAACAAGAAGGCATAAACAGGAGCAAGCAACGCTGCCGTAATTGAGCTGAGAGACACATACCCTGTCAACAACAGAACTAGCAGCCACGTCCCCAAAGCAGCCAAAATCACTTTAGGAGCCAAGGCCACCAGGACCCCGGCAGAGGTGGAAACACCTCTTCCTCCCTTGAAACCGAGAAAAAGCGACCAGTTGTGTCCGACAACCGCAGCAATGCCTGCTGCCACACCCCAGGCGGGGCCTCCCCACAGCTTCCCCAGCAAAGCAGGGGTCAGGCCTTTGAGGAAATCGCACAAAAACACCACCATTCCCAGTTCTCTCCCTAAAACTCTGAAGGCGTTCGTAGCACCGATGTTTCCGCTCCCATGCTTTCGTAAATCAACACCTTTAAGCTTCCCCAAAAGATAACCAAAAGGAATTGCGCCTACAAGGTAACTTACCAAGAGAAGTAGAAGCCCCAACACATCTCCTCCCTCAGCCTGATGATTCGTCAGGACCTCCTTCTCCGGAAAATTAACCGAATTGGAGTTCCCTCAAAGCCATAGGTTTTGCGCAACTGATTTTCCAGAAACCTCTTGTAGGAAAAATGAACAAGGTCTGGGTCATTAACAAAGAACAAAAAGTGAGGTGGTTTAACTCCTACCTGAACCGCATAGTAAATCTTTAGTTCTTTTCCTTTTGTTGCAGGTGGAGGATTAAACAAGAGGATTTCGTTAAGCCAGTTGTTCAGGTTGCCAGTGCTGATTCTTTTGACTTGTTCACTGGCAACAAGATCGACCATCCCGAGAATCCGGTCAATTCCCCACCCACTAAGTGCTGAGATAAACAAAAGCGGAGCATAAGAGAGAAAATGGAGTTCAGCGCGGACCATCTGCTGGAATTCCTCGATATTTGTTTTTGCCTTCATCAGGTCCCACTTGTTGATTATAATTATAAGTCCTTTTCCTGCCTCTTCAATATATCCGCCGATCTTCTTATCTTGTTCAACAACACCAAGAGCCGCATCAAGAACGAGTAACACCACATCAGCGCGATCAATTGCCCGCAGAGCACGGATCACACTATATCTTTCCACCCCTGGAGTAACCCGACTTTTACGGCGAATCCCAGAGGTGTCCACAAGAACATACCTCTTGTTATCTTGGACCAACAAAGTGTCAATAGCATCCCGAGTTGTGCCTGGGACTTCACTGACAATTACCCTGTCCTCCTGAAGAAGAGCGTTGACCAAAGAAGATTTTCCGACATTCGGCCTTCCCACAACAGCAACCCGAATTCCTTCTACTTCTTCTTCAGCTTCTTCAGGAGGAAACATCTCGACAATCTTGCTGAGAATGGTATCTATATTGAGCCCATGGAGAGCAGAAATGGGAATCGGCTCCCCCAAACCAAGATTTAGGAACTCGTAAATTTGGTGGCCGTCTCTCCTGAAATTGTCAACTTTGTTGACCGCAAGAACCACCTTTTTTCGGTATTTGTGGAGCAAGCGGGCAATTTCTTCATCTTCAGGGGT
>DAINRC010000014.1:0-1208 GCA_036742135.1 Bacillota bacterium | reverse complement strand
GGTAGGACCAGTTCGAAAATCAACCACAAAAACAACCACATCAGCCTCTTCGATGGCTTTCTCTACCTGTTTACGGACCTCATCACTAAAGTCGGGATCAGGCAAAAACAAACCCCCTGTATCCACAAGGGTAAATGTTCTCCTCTCCCATTCAACATCCCGATAAAGCCGGTCTCTGGTAACACCGGGAACATCAGCAACTATCGCAGCACGATGACCAGCAAGCCTGTTGAAAAGGGTTGATTTACCAACATTTGGCCTCCCCACTAGAGCTACTACAGGTTTACTCATCTCCACCTACTCCTCTTTAGTCTCATTTTCAGCAGACTCCTGAATCCAACTCCCAGTTACCGCAGCAACAAGGGCTTTGGCAGTAGGTTCTACAACCCTAATTTTGCACTTTAGTTGACCAGCGATTTCCTCAACAGTAGCACCATCAAGAAATATCGATGCTCCCTTACGCAACAAAACAGCAGGTAGCAGTAATTCTTTCCCTTCAACACCCCGCAAACCCCAGAGAAGGTCTTTTCCTGTCAGCAATCCGGTAACATTTACTCGGGGACCAAAAAAAGTATTAGGAACTGCTACCAGCCTCAGATTCAGATTCCTAATAAGATTCAACCTGGCCACAACTGGAGCTAAAACCCTCGCCCCGGCGCATCCGGTAACAATAATTAAGGAACGATACTTTTTCAAGCGCCGAGGTAGTTTAGGAAGAAGGGCACGAAACTGTTCGTAAAAAAGTCGGGCCATCCCAATGCCGTTTTCCAGTTGAGGATAACCATCGTAGAATGAACCAGGAGGAAAGGGAATCCCAGCGCGCAGATAAAATTCATCACTAAGGTAAACAAAAGAAGAACCAAACTTTTTCCGGAAACTTTTCTGATAATTAGTAATCCTTTTTACCAGTTGAACACACTCAGGTCTCGTAAACGACCTGAGCAAAGGCAAATTCTTTCTGAATTTTGTCAGTCCTACAGGAACAATTCCTAAAGAACGGACTCCAGGCCATAGCAGAGATAAATCGCGAATCGTTTTCTCGAGAACAGGACCATCATTGATCCCCGGACACAAGACCACCTGGGTGTGGATGGTAATCCCGCCTTCGACGAGGGTCTGCAACTGTTCCCAAATTCCCTGAGGCCGCTTTTTTCCTAGCATGAAACCTCGAATTGAAGGGTCAGTGGCATGGACGGAAACATAAAGAG
>DAINRC010000013.1:0-29857 GCA_036742135.1 Bacillota bacterium | reverse complement strand
AAGAAGAATGTGTCTTGCTATTCCCGCCAAGGTGGTCAAAATTGATGGCAAGAAAGCAGAGGTGGATTTCGGAGGCAACACCCGCGAGGTCAGCATTGTCTTGACGCCTCAGGTAAAAGTTGGGGACTACGTCCTCCTCCATGCCGGGTTTGCCATTCAAGTGATCGATGAAAAAGAAGCCCAAGAGATCTACGATGCCTGGGAGGAAGCCTATGCAGCCTTACAAAAATAAGAAGGAATACGCTCGTTATCTCCTGGACAAACTGCACCAGGAAGCTGAGCAGCCGCTTACGGTGATGGAGGTGTGCGGGACCCATACTGTAGCCATTGCCAGAAGTGGGCTCAGGGAACTTCTTCCGGAAACGATCAGGCTCATCTCTGGTCCCGGCTGCCCGGTTTGTGTTACTGATGACTTTGACCTGGATTTGGCGATTGCCCTTTCCCGCCAGAAGGGAGTGATCCTGGTTACTTTTGGGGACATGATGCGGGTCCCCGGGACGAGCAGCAGCCTTCAGGAAGAAAAGGGGCGGGGAGCGGATGTCAGAGTCGTTTATTCTCCGGCAGATGCCCTTACCATTGCTCGGGAGAACCCTCATTCCCAGGTCGTCTTCCTGGCCATTGGGTTCGAGACTACTGTTCCCGCAGTAGCTGTCACTCTCGAGCAGGCAATCCAAGAAGGGCTAGAAAACTTTTCTATTCTTTCCCTGCACAAACTGGTTCCTCCGGTGATGAAAGCGCTACTTGAGGATGCGGAAGTCAAGATTGACGCTTTTCTCAATCCTGGTCACGTGTGCACGATCTTGGGGGTAGAACCGTTCCGCTTTGTCGCCGAGGAGTACGGAAGGCCTTGTGTGATCGCTGGGTTTGATGCTGTGGATATCCTCGAGGCATTGCTGATGATCGTCGAACAGCAGAAGAGTGGCCGGCCGAAGGTGGAGATCCAGTACAGGCGGGCAGTGCGCCCTGAAGGCAATCAGGTGGCCCAAGCTTACATCAGGAAGTACTTTATACCTGCACCTGCTGTCTGGCGGGGAATTGGTGAAGTTCCTGGAAGTGGCCTGCAGCTTCGTGATGAGTATGCTCACTTGGAGGCTAGAAATCGGTTCTCCGTTGAGGTCGAACCGGGCAAGAGGGTGAAGGGGTGTGCCTGCGGGGAGATCCTCAAAGGGTTGAAGCTTCCCTATGAATGCCCTCTTTTTGGGAAGGTGTGCACCCCAATGCGGCCAGTCGGTCCGTGTATGGTTTCCAGTGAAGGGTCCTGTGCTGCCTATTACCGCTTTGGGAGAGAGAAAGCAGGTGTGGCGAGATGAGGAAGGAAGATCAAGGTGTCGTTCTCCTGGGGCACGGCAGTGGTGGAGCCCTCACCCACAGGCTAATCGAACAGGTCTTTCAGGAGGCCTTTGGAAACCCCATCCTCAATGAAATGCTCGATTCTGCGGTTTTCGACTTGCCGCCTGGGAGGGTAGCTTTGACGACAGATTCGTTTGTCGTTGATCCCATCTTTTTTCCGGGCGGGGATATCGGAAAGCTGGCAGTCTGCGGAACCGTGAATGACCTTGTGGTGAGTGGGGCGAAGCCTTTGTATCTCAGTGCCGGTTTCATCATCGAAGAGGGCTTTTCCCTCAGTGATCTGCAGAAGGTCGTCAGTTCGATGAGTGAGGCTGCCTCCCAGGCAGGGGTGAGCATCGTAACTGGGGACACCAAGGTTGTCGGCAGGGGTGGAGCTGACAAACTCTTCATCAACACTACTGGTGTTGGGGTGATCCCTGATGGTGTTCGCCTTTCGCCGCGCCGAATCCAGGTGGGGGATGTAATTCTCGTCAGTGGCCCCATTGGTGAGCACGGGCTGGCGATCCTCGCCCAGAGGGAGGGGTTGGCCTTCACAAGCCCTGTCTGTAGTGACTGCTTTCCCTTGCACAGGCTGGCTGCTGCGGTCCTCGAGGCAGGCGGCAGTGGTGTCCGGTGCATGCGTGACCCCACCAGGGGTGGGCTGGCCACGACCTTGAACGAACTGGCCTCTCAGAGTGGAAAAAGCTTTTTAGTAGAAGAAGAGTTGATTCCCGTCCGCAGGGAGGTGCTGGGAGCCTGCGAAATGCTGGGGATTGAGCCTTTGTATCTCGCCTGTGAAGGCAGGATCGTTGCGGTTGTCGCCCCTGAAGTAAGTGGGCGTGTTGTTGCGGCGATGCGCAGCTTGCCTGAAGGAGAAGGCGCTGTTGTCATTGGGAGAGTGATCACTGGAGAGCCTGGTCTCGTCCTCATGGAGACGGAGTTGGGGGCGACCAGGATCCTGACGATGCTGGAAGGAGAGCCGTTGCCCCGGATCTGCTGAGGAAGTAAGGTTGACAAAACCGTAGAGGTGAGGGAATGCTCTTCGCCGGAAGAGGAAGCTACCCGTGGGAGAAGACCCCCTGGGGCATCAGGGAGATTGCGGTTGTGCTTCTCCTCGTTTATTTTTTACAAATTTTGTTTGGGATTTGCAGCAGGAACTTTGTTCACCATCTCCTCTTACCCCCGTGGATCCGGGACCCGGAAGTGGCTTTATTTTTTTCTACAGGGATTGTCCAGACTATCGCTTTCATAGGCCTGGTTCTGTGGTTTGCTTTGGGAAGGCACAAGTCTCGACTTGCTGCTCTTGGCCTGCGGCCCTGTTCGTGGAAGACTTTGCTGGTAGCAGGTTTGCTTGGTGGCAGTGGCCTCTTTTTCCTGGTGATCCTGGTGGCTGCCCTTTTTTCGCAAATATTCCCTTTTTCTCCCGAACCCCAGCCTTTTGCAAGGGTTCTCTTAAGAGCCCAGGACTGGCGGGAACTCGTTATCCCTTTGATAATTGGAGGGATTCTCGCTCCTGCTGGCGAGGAGGTCTACTTTCGAGGTTTTGTTTACCCTTATTTGAGGTCACGGCTTGGTTGCTCCTTCGCTGTTGTCGTTTCAGCGGTGTTTTTTGCTGCTCTTCACTTCGACCTCTTTCGGTTTCTCCCTCTTACACTGGGCGGTGTTGGTCTGGCTCTGATCGTGGAAACAACGGGTTCGCTTTTCCCGGCGATCCTTGCTCACGGTACCTGGAACACGCTGATGACCTTGCTCGTTTTTTTCTCTGGGGAGACACTCTGATTGCTAGAAGCAGTGGGATTTACCAGTAGCTTTTGGTTTGTGATATGATATAATCCAGGAAGACTAAAGTCCTGGATTTTTGTTTTCGAGGCGGGGAAATCTTTAATGGGTAGGTTTCAGCTGAAAGCGAGTTTTTCTCCGACTGGAGATCAGCCGAAGGCGATTGCCCAGCTGACAGAAGGCATCCGTGCGGGAATGCGCTTCCAAACTTTGCTGGGGGTGACAGGCTCAGGGAAAACCTTTACTATTGCTGGGGTGATCCAGGAGGTTCAGAAACCAGTCCTGGTGATTGCCCCTAATAAAACCCTGGCTGCTCAGTTGTGCGGGGAGTTTCGGGAATTCTTTCCCGACAATGCTGTCGAGTACTTTGTCAGTTACTATGACTACTACCAACCTGAGGCCTACATCCCCCAGACGGACACCTACATTGAAAAAGACTCTTCACTCAACGAAGAGATCGATAAACTCCGGCACTCAGCAACAGCCGCCCTCTTCGAGAGGGATGATGTGATCATTGTTGCCAGTGTTTCCTGTATCTACGGCCTCGGTTGTCCTGCTGACTACAGGGAGATGATGGTTTCCCTGCGCCAGGGGATGCAGATCGACAGAGAAGAGGTTCTGGAGAAGCTGGTTAACATCCAGTATACCCGCAATGATTATGAGTTCAAGAGGGGAACCTTCCGGGTGCGAGGAGATGTTGTGGAGATCTTCCCGGCATCTTTCAGTGAAAAAGCGTTGAGGGTGGAGTTTTTTGGGGACGAGATCGAGCGCATTTTGGAGATTGACACCCTTACCGGGGAAGTCCTGGCAAGGCGCCTTCATGCGGCAATTTTTCCTGCTTCTCACTATGTGACTCCTCGCTCCCGAATGGAGCGGGCGTTGGCTGCGATTGAAGCAGAACTGGAGGAACGCCTCGCAGAACTCCGCTCTCAGGGAAAGCTGCTGGAGGCTCAGAGGTTAGAACAGCGCACCCGCTTTGACATCGAAATGATGCGCGAGGTAGGGACTTGCAAAGGGATCGAGAACTACTCGCGCCACCTCACCGGCCGTCGTCCCGGTGAGCCTCCTTACTGCTTGCTTGACTTCTTTCCCAGAGACTACTTGGTGATTATCGATGAGTCGCACATTACTGTTCCCCAGCTGCACGGGATGTACGAGGGTGATTACAGCAGAAAGAAGACGCTTGTTGAGTATGGGTTCCGGCTCCCGTCAGCTCTTGACAACAGGCCTTTGCGGTTTGACGAGTTTATCGCTAAGGTGCCCCAGGTGATTTTTGTTTCGGCAACACCTGGGCCCTATGAACTGGAGCACAGCAGCCAGGTGGTGGAGCAGATCGTCAGGCCAACAGGGCTGGTCGATCCTGAAGTGGAGGTCCGTCCGGCACAGGGCCAGGTGGACGACCTGGTCGGGGAGATCAGGAAAAGGGTGGAGAAAAACCAGAGGGTCTTGGTGACCACGCTCACGAAGAAGATGGCTGAGGACCTCACTGACTACCTGCGGGATCTGGGGATTAAGGTTCGCTATCTACACTCAGAGATCAATGCCCTCGAGAGGATGGAGATCCTCCGCGACCTCAGGCTGGGGGTCTTTGATGTTCTCGTAGGGATCAATCTCTTGAGGGAGGGGCTCGACCTTCCCGAGGTCGCTCTCGTGGCCATTCTCGACGCTGACAAGGAGGGTTTTCTGCGCTCCGAGCGTTCCTTGATCCAGACAATCGGTCGGGCTGCCCGCAATGTTGAGGGTAAGGTGATCATGTACGCTGACACGATCACAGAGTCGATGCAGCGGGCGATTGATGAGACCAACCGCAGGCGCCAGATCCAGATGGACTACAACCGGAAGCACGGAATTGTGCCTCGCAGCATCAAAAAAGCGGTGAGGGGGAGCATCGAGATCACCCTTCCTGTGGAGGTTGCTGAGGAGAAGGGAACTTATGCTGCGAGGAAGAAGCTGGAGAGCCTAAGCAAGAAGGAAATCGAAAAGATGATCTCCCAGTTAGAAAAAGAGATGCGCCAGGCAGCAAGGGAGCTGGCTTTTGAGAGGGCAGCCGAGGTGCGTGACCTGATCATCGAACTGCGCAAGGAACTGGTGACTAGGGGTCGTGTGCCCCGGGTTTCCGAAGCAGGTGAAGAAACTTTGACCAGGAGGCCGAAGAAGCAATGCCAAAGCCGGAAGAAAAAGGCCGAATCTCTGCAAGGGACAAGATAGTTGTTCGTGGTGCCCGTGTCCATAACCTGAAAAACATCGATGTGGAAATTCCGCGGGGTAAACTGGTGGTGATCACTGGCCTTTCCGGCTCTGGAAAGTCTTCTCTTGCTTTCGACACCATCTATGCTGAGGGGCAGCGGCGCTATGTAGAGTCTCTCTCTGCCTATGCGCGCCAGTTTCTGGGAGTTGCCGACAAGCCCGATGTTGATTATATTGAAGGTTTGTCACCAGCGATTTCTATTGACCAGAAGTCAGGGAGCCGCAATCCTAGGTCAACAGTGGGGACAGTAACTGAAATCTACGATTACCTGCGCTTGCTCTTTGCCAGGATTGGCAAGCCTCACTGCCCGAAGTGCGGTCGCCCAGTGAAGCAGCAGACAGTATCCCAGATGGTCGATCAGTTGCTTGCTTATCCTGAAGGGACAAAACTGCAGATTCTGGCTCCTCTTGTGCGGGGGAAAAAGGGAGAGCACCAGAAGCTGTTGGAAGAAATCCGAAAAAAGGGTTTTGTTCGGGTAAGGGTCGATGGGGAGATTCGAGAACTCGATGAGGACATCGTTCTCGACCGCAACAAGAAGCACAACATCGAGGTAGTTGTTGACAGACTGGTGATCAGACCAGGGCTGGAGAAAAGGCTGGCTGATTCGCTGGAGATTGCCCTAAAACTTGGAGAAGGAGTAGTAATTGCTTCTTTTGTTGAGGGGGAGGAGCTGATCTTCAGCCAGAATTTTGCCTGCCCGGAGTGTGGGATCAGCCTGGCTGAGATTACCCCCAGGCTTTTTTCTTTCAACAGCCCCTATGGCGCCTGTCCTGCCTGCTCAGGGCTGGGTTTCCGGCTTGAGGTTGATCCCAGTCTGGTGGTTGACCCGGAACGCTCTGTCCGGGAGGGTGCATTGCTCCCCTGGACACGCTCTCCCCAGCATTATTATCCCCAGTTGGTGCGGGCTGTGCTCGAGCACTATGGTTGCAGCTGGGACACTCCTTTTAAGGAACTTCCGAGTCACGTGCAGGAAGCACTTCTCTATGGGACCCAGGAGCGCATCCGCTTTCGCTACCGGGATCTCTTGGGGAGGGTGAGAACCTGGTGTGGGACCTTCGAGGGGGTTATTTCTTACCTTACCCGGCGCTACCAGGAAGCAGTTTCTGAGGAAGAGAGGGAAGAAATCTCCGAGTTTATGACCTCCCGCCCCTGTCCGGCTTGCCAGGGGGCGAGGCTGCGCCCCGAGAGTCTGGCTGTGACTGTTGGAGGCAAAAACATCTGGGAGGTTACCAAACTCACCATTGCCGAAGCCTTGGAGTTTTTCCGGAATCTGGAGTTAACCCCGAGGGAAATGCAGATTGCTCACCAGATTCTCAAGGAAATCGAAGCACGCTTAGGTTTCTTGATCAATGTTGGCCTTGATTACCTGACTCTTGACAGGCAGGCCGGGACCCTCGCCGGGGGAGAGGCCCAGCGAATTCGTCTGGCAACCCAGATCGGGTCTGGGCTCGTCGGGGTTCTTTATATCCTTGATGAGCCGACGATCGGGCTGCATCCAAGGGACAACACCAGGTTGATCAACACCCTGAAGGACCTGCGTGACTTGGGAAATACCTTGATCGTTGTTGAGCATGATGAAGAGATGATGCTTAATGCTGACGAGATCATCGACATCGGCCCTGGAGCTGGAATTCACGGGGGGAGGATTGTTGCTCAAGGGACGGTCGAAGAGATCAAGAAGGTTCCTGAGTCGATTACTGGGCAGTACCTGAGTGGGGCGCGGCAGATCCCAGTGCCACCTGTGCGCCGCCGACCGGGAGACAAGTGGCTTGAGGTTCTTGGGGCACGGGAGCACAACCTCAAAGACATTGATGTGCGCATCCCGCTGGGGCTTTTTGTTTGTGTTACTGGTGTTTCTGGTTCTGGGAAGAGCACTCTCGTTGAGGAGATCATTTACAAGGCCCTTGCTCAGCGTTTGCACGGTGCCCGCGTACAACCTGGGGCATATCGAGAGATTCGCGGCCTGGAGCACCTCGACAAGGTGATTGAGATCGACCAGTCTCCCATTGGGCGCACTCCCCGCTCCAATCCAGCCACATACACCGGTGCCTTCGACGGTATCAGAGAGTTGTTTGCGATGACTCCAGAGGCCCGGATGCGCGGTTACAAGCCCGGTCGCTTCAGTTTTAATGTTCGGGGAGGGCGCTGTGAGGCCTGTCGTGGCGATGGCATCATCAAGATCGAGATGCATTTTCTCCCCGATGTGTATGTCCCTTGTGAAGAGTGCAAGGGTAAGCGCTACAACCGGGAGACTCTGGAAATCAAGTATAAGGGGAAGAATATTGCCGAGGTTCTGGACATGACTGTCAGTGAAGCTCTGGAGTTCTTCCAGCATATCCCTAAGGTTGCCCGGAAGTTGCAGACGATGGTCGATGTGGGGCTCGGTTACATCAAGCTCGGTCAACCGGCGACAACACTTTCCGGGGGAGAGGCCCAAAGGGTCAAACTTGCTGCAGAGCTTTCCCGGCGGAGCAATGGACGCACTCTCTACATCCTCGATGAGCCAACAACTGGTCTCCACAAGGAAGATATCAGAAAACTTTTGCTTGTTCTTGACCGGCTTGTGGAAGCAGGGAACACCGTTTTGGTGATCGAGCACAACTTGGATGTGATTAAGACAGCTGACTATATCATTGATCTTGGTCCCGAGGGAGGGGATAAAGGGGGTGAGGTGGTGGCCACAGGAACCCCGGAAGAGGTGGCTGCTTGCCCCCATTCCTACACAGGTCAGTACTTGCGCCGAGTTTTGCCTCAGGAAAGAATCGCGGCGGGGAAATCTACCCTAACAGTTTCTTGAAAACATTTTAGCATCTGATTAGGGAGGCTTGGGGTCAAGGATGGTTTCTGGAAACAGAGCTGAATTGAAGGATGAGTTGGCCCTTGTTCCTGACAAGCCAGGTGTCTATCTTTTTCGCAACCAGGCAGGAGCAGTAATCTATGTAGGGAAGGCAGTTTCTCTGAGGAACCGGATTCGCTCTTACTTCCAGTCGAAGCCTTACCATCCCCGCATTGCCAGGATGCTCCAAGAGGTGGTTCGCTTTGAGTACATCGTCACTGATTCGGAAGTAGAGGCCCTGGTTCTGGAGTGTAACCTGATCAAGGAGTATCAGCCGAAGTTCAACATCAGCTTGAAGGATGACAAATCTTATCCTTATCTCAAAGTGACTGCTGATGAGTTCCCTCGGGTTGCCATTACCCGCAAGCTGGAGAGGGACGGTTCCCGCTACTTCGGTCCTTATCCTAATGTTAAGGCTGTCAGGGAAACACTCGATTTTTTGAGGAAGCTTTTCCCGTTTCGGACGTGCCGCGAGAAGAATCCGGCACCACGCAGCAGACCCTGCCTTGACGCCCAAATCAAGAAGTGCCTGGCTCCCTGCACAGGACGGGTTTCTCCAGAAACCTACAGGGAAATGATCGACCAGGTCGTCCTTTTTCTGGAAGGGAAAACCGAAGAGGTAGAAAAACGTCTCCGGGCACAGATGGAAAAAGCGGTAGAGAGCTTGAATTTCGAGCAAGCTGCCCGTCTGCGCGACCGCTTAGCTGCTATCAGACAGTTCCGCGAGCAGCAGCGGGTCGCTCGTGCTGGGGGCTCTGATGAAGATGTTCTTGCCTTCGGTAGTTTCCTTGATGAGGCCTGTGTTCTGGTGTTTCGCATCAGGGGAGGCAACCTTGTTGCTGAGGAGCACTATTTTTTGACGGGCACGGAGGGATTTAATCCTGGTGAGGTCCTGAGTTCTTTCATTAAACAATATTACCACTCCGGTAGGGAGGTCCCCAGGGCGATCCTGGTGAGTGCCCCCCTTCCCGAGGGAGAGCTTCTCGCTCAGTGGCTGAGCAGGGAAACAGGAAGGAAAGTGGAGGTTCGCTTCCCCCGGCGGGGCCGGGGCAAGGAACTCGTTCAGCTCGCTCTGAAAAATGCCACCATGTATGCCCAGCAAAGGCACGAGAAAAGGATGAGGAATCGGGAAAAGGGGAGGCGGTTGGTTGCTGAACTCCAGAAGGCTCTTGGCCTACCGCGTCTGCCGCGGGTTTTGGAGTGCCTTGATATTTCCCACCTTGCCGGGCAGGAAACTGTTGGCTCCCTGGTGAGGTTTACCGAGGGGTCTCCTGACCGTTCGGGATATCGCCGCTACCGCATCCAGAAGGAGGCCAGAGGTGATGACTATGCTGCCCTCCAAGAAGTGGTTAGGCGCCGTTTCTCCCGAGCTAAGGAATTACCACTGCCCGACCTGCTACTAGTTGACGGGGGCAAAGGCCAGCTGAACGCTGTTCTTGCTGTGCTTGCAGAGCTTGGTGTGGAAGGGGTCAGTGTGGCTTCTCTGGCAAAGGAGGAAGAGGTTGTTTATCTTCCTGGGGAAAAGGACCCCCTGCGGCTGCCCCTCAACCACCCGGGGCTTCACCTGCTCCAGCAGGCCCGCGACGAAGCTCACAGGTTTGCGGTTTCCTATCAGCGGAAGCTGCGGGAAAAGAGGCTCAAAGCCTCCATTTTGTGTCAGGTTCCGGGAATCGGTAAGAAGCGCCAGGAGGCCCTGCTTCAATATTTTGGTTCTATCTCCCGGATTAAAGAAGCCACTGTTGAGGAACTTGCTGCTGTTCCCGGAATGAACAGAAAAGCTGCTCTCGACCTTTACAAATTCTTCCACGGAGATGAACTACTGAAGACTGCAAGAAATTGAACTCTCCAAGTGTCGGTTTGGCGAAGTTGCCAACTGGAGAGGGCTCTGGAGGAGTGGAGATGCAGGAGATCAAGCTGGTAGCGATCGATCTCGATGATACTCTGTTGCGCGATGACCTTACTATTTCTCCTTACAGTAAGGAGACAATCAGGGCAGTCCGCCAGCGTGGTGTCGTTGTCACCCTGGCTACAGGGAGGATGTTTCGTTCTGCTCTTCCCTATGCCCAGGAACTTGGCTTCGATGCTCCTTTGATCACTTATCAGGGAGCACTGGTGAAGAGCGCTTTTTCTGGTGAGGTTATCTACCACTGTCCCCTCCCTGCTGATGTGGCCGAAATTGTCATCGAACTTGCCAGGGAGAAGAACATCCAGGTAAACTTTTACCTCGATGATCACCTTTATGTGGAGCGCCTTACTCCTCTCGGCGCCCACTACCCTCGTTTTGCCAGGGTCCCCTGTGCTCAGGTGGATGACTTGAAGTGCCTGCTTGACAGGGGCAACCCCCTGAAGCTTCTGCTAATTGAGGATGAGACAATAATCGATGAGCTTGCCAGGGAGGTGAAAGCAGCAGTTGGCTCGAGGGCGCATGTGACCAGATCGAAGCTCCGCTACCTAGAAGTAGTTCATCCAGAGGCAACGAAGGCTCATGCTCTTCGGGAACTTGCTCACTGGTTCGGTGTTTCCAGGGAAGAGATCATGGCTTTTGGGGACAGCTTTAATGACATTGAAATGCTGGAGTTTGCCGGCTTCGGTGTCGCTGTTGCCAATGCTCCGCCGGAAGTCCAGAGGCACGCTTCCTATGTCACTTCATCCAATAATGAGGATGGTGTGGCAGCGGCTCTCGAAAAGTTTCTTCTCCGAGGGGGAAATGGGAATGGATAAAAAAGCTCTTGTCATTTGTGAGTCCCTTGCACCAGAGGTCGAAGGGATTGCCCCACCAGATGTAGAAATGCGGGTTATGGACTTCGGCCTGCACAACTATCCTCAGAAGTTGAATCAGCAGTTGCGTCAGGTGGTTGCAGAGCTTGATGCTACTCAGCAGTTCCAGGTGATCCTTTTGGGATACGGCCACTGTTCCGGCGGTGTTGTTGGTTTGAAGTCGAAAACTGCCCGCATTGTGGTCCCTCGAACTGATGATTGCATCGCTGTCTTCCTTGGTTCTCGGGAATTGTGTGAGCGGGAACGGAAGAAAGAACCTGGAACCTTTTATTTAACAAAGGGATGGATCGAGCACAAAGAGGATCCTTTATCTGTGTATATGGGTGAGCATGAGTCTACCAAGAGGTATGATAAAAAGCTGGCTCAGTGGTGCGCCAAAGAAATTATGAGGAACTATAAGAGGATCGCCCTTATTGATACAGGTGCTTATGACCTGGAGAAATATGTGGATTATGGCAGAAAAACAGCTGAGGTTTTCGGGCTCGAATTCGAAATTATTCCCGGCTCTTTGGAATTTCTAAAAAAGCTCCTGTATGGGCCCTGGGATGACGATTTTGTCATTGTGGAACCAGGACAGGAAATTACCACAGAGATGTTTGTGAACTTTGGCGTTTCCCCAAAATCTTGAAATTTGGTAAAATAGAAATTAACCAAGTGGCAACCAAAAAGGAGTAAACCCTGTATGGATTATGTTTTGGCTGTTGATTTGGGGGGCACAAAAATCTACTCTGCTCTTGTTGGTCCTGGAGATGTGATCATCAAGAGAGATGTGCGGCCAACTGAGGCTTGTCGTGGGCTTGAGGGAGTGATTGCTAATATTCTTGAGAGCATCAAAGCTGTTTCTGCTGCTGTGGGTCCCCAGGAGCGAATCCTTGGAGTAGGGATTGGAGCACCTGGCCCTCTTGATCCTGCCTCCGGCCGTGTTTTTTTTGCGCCAAATCTCAACTGGTGTGAGGTCAACTTGAAAGAGATTCTTGAAAAAGAACTCGGCCTTCCAGTGTTTATAGAGAATGACGCCAATCTGGCAGCCCTGGGAGAGTACCTCTACGGTGCGGGGAAAGGTCACAATGACCTTGTGTTCATTACAGTGAGCACAGGTGTTGGTGGAGGGTTGATCATCAGAGGAGAGATTTACTCTGGGGCATCTGGTGCTGCTGGAGAGATCGGTCACATGGTGGTCGTTCCTGATGGACCTCTTTGTTCCTGCGGCAATCGCGGCTGCCTCGAGGCAGTGGCTTCGGGAAAAGCCCTGAAGAGGCGAGTCCAGGACCTTATTGCGGAGGGAAGGTGCCGGAAGATTTTGGAGCTCGCGGGTGGTGACCCTAATGCTGTCGAAACCCCACTGATCGCTCAGGCTGCTCATTCCGGGGATGGCGAAGCCCGCCAGTTGCTTGCGGAAGCCGGGAAATACCTGGGGTTGGCGATCGGCAATATTGCTAACCTGCTCAACCCCTCGATCTTTATTATTGGCGGCGGGGTGGCGCGTGGGGCTGGAGAGTTACTTTTGGGGCCAGCGCGGGAGGAAGCCCAGAAGCACGTTTTTCCTGCTTTACGGGAAAGCCTCAGGATTGTTCCAGGTGCTTTGCGTGGTCGTGCTGGAGTCCTTGGTGCTGCTGCCCTTGCCCACAGGATGGTTGCCTCTGTTTGAGAATGCAGAAAGGAGGCCCGGATGATTTGACAACAGGGAAAATCCTTGATGATTTGCGGCTTCTTCGGGAGCGTGACCCGGGGGGAATGCTGGAAACTCTAGCCAGTCTCCCGGAACAGTGTGAAGCTGCCTGGAGCTTAGGGGAACAGGCGGAAGTTCCTGATTTTTCAGGTGTTCCTTCCCATGTGGTGGTTGCTGGGATGGGGGGCTCGGCGATCGGAGGAGATTTGGTGAGGATTCTGGCAGAGAAGCATGCTGGGGTCCCGGTCATTGTTTCCAGAGGTTATCAACTTCCTGCTTTTATTGATCAGAGGTGTTTGGTTTTCCTAATCAGTTATTCGGGGAACACTGAGGAGACCTTGTGTTCCTACGATGATGCCGGGAAACGGAAGGCATCAAGGATTGCCGTAACTGCGGGAGGAAAGCTGGCAGAACTGGCTCATGCTGATGGTGTTCCCGTGGTCAAGGTTCCTCCAGGATTGCCGCCACGCTCAGCGATAGGCTACCTTTTTCTTCCTGTCTTCGTGATCTTGCAGAAGATGGGCATTTTCTCAGAATCAATAAGTGTAGAAGAACTGGTCACCGGGCTTAAAGAATTGCGTGCGAGAATGGAACCTGCTTCTCCCTTATCAGAAAACCCGGCCAAACAATTGGCTTTGCGCCTTTACGGCAAGATCCCGGTTGTTTATGGGGTTAGTGGAACGACGGAAGTGGTTGCTCTCCGCTGGAAGGGCCAGTTCAACGAGAATGCCAAGTGCCTTGCTTACTGGAATGCTTTTCCTGAAATGAACCACAACGAGATCGTTGGTTTTGAGGCTCCGGAGGATTTGTTGAAAAGCTTGGAGCTGGTCTTTCTCAGGGATGAGAGCGACCACCCTCGGATTCAGGCACGCATGGAGATCACCAAGAGGATTTTGCGTGACCGGGTCTCAGGGATCAGTGACTACTGGGGAGAGGGAGGATCTTTTCTCACCAGGCTTTTTTCTCTCATTTATCTGGGGGACTACGCCAGTGTTTACCTGGCCTTGCTCTACGGGATTAACCCCAAACCAGTGGCAGTAATTGACTACCTGAAAAGGGAGTTGGCCAAGCTGCCGTAGGTGAACCGAGCTCAGCGAAAGGGGAAGGAAATTTGCAAGATAGGAACGGGAATCTCCACCTGGTAATTGTTACTGGTCTTTCAGGTGCAGGTAAGACTCAGGCGACCAGATGTCTGGAAGATCTGGGCTTTTTTTGTGTTGACAACCTTCCCCCCATGCTGATTCCCAAGTTTGTGGAATTGTGTCAGCAGGCAGGAGGAAAGGTAAACAGGGTTGCTCTCGTTGTTGATGTTCGTGGTGGACTCTTTTTTCAGTCTTTGAGTGAAGAACTAAGGAATCTTAGCAAGCAGGGAATCAAGTACAAACTTCTTTTCTTGGAAGCCTCGGATGATGTTCTCGTGAGGCGCTTTAAGGAAAGCAGGAGGCAGCATCCCCTTGGTGGGGAAAGGACGATTCTGGAGGCGATTCAGGCCGAAAGGGCGCAACTTGAGGAAATTCGGGGAATGGCTGATGTTGTCATCGATACTTCCAAAATGACTGTTCGTGAGCTCAAAGAAAGCCTTGCCCGAATTTTTGAGGTTCACAAGGAGATGGTGGTTGCTCTTGTGTCATTTGGATACAAGTACGGCATTCCCCTGGATGCTGACCTGGTTTTTGATGTTCGTTTCCTTCCCAACCCCAATTATGTCCGGGAGCTTAAGGATTTAACAGGACTCGACAAGCGTGTTGACACCTATATCTTTTCTTTTCAGGTGAGCAGGAACTTCCTCAGGCGCTTTCGTAATCTCTTGCATTTTCTGCTACCCCACTACCTCAAGGAAGGAAAATCGCATCTTTCGGTTGCTGTCGGCTGTACTGGCGGCCAGCACCGTTCCGTTGCTGTTGTCGAGCGCCTGGCGAAGTTCCTCAAAAAGCGCGGCTACCAGGTGAATATTTACCACCGCGACCTGCCTCGTGTGGAGGGGAGATAAAATTGGCCTTCCGGAGTCTGGTAAGCAGATTGTTCCGGTTTTACAAGCGCCAGTTTTTGAAAAGGGGGCCCCATGTTGTTGCCATTGGAGGGGGTACAGGTCTTCCTGTGCTGCTGCGTGGGCTCAAGGAATTTACCGAAAACATTACTGCCATTGTTACTGTTGCCGATGATGGGGGAAGTTCTGGGAGATTGCGTGGGGAGTTCGGAATTCTGCCTCCAGGTGATATCCGCAACTGCCTGATCGCTCTTGCTGAGCAGGAACCCCTGATGGAAAGGCTTTTCTGCTACCGCTTCCGTCAGGGTGAGGGGTTGGCAGGGCACAACCTGGGAAATTTACTGATCACTGCTCTCGTCGACATTGCTGGTGATTTCCAGTCAGCGGTGAGAGAAGTGAGTAAGGTTTTAAAGGTGTGTGGCCAGGTGCTTCCCTCAACCCTGGAGCAGGTGGTCCTTGTTGCCGAACTTGTCGATGGCACGGTGGTCAAAGGGGAGAGCAATATTTCCAGGAGCAGGAGTCCCATCAAGAGGCTCAGGATTGAGCCAGATGATTGTGCTGCCGTTCCTGAAGCCTTGAAGGCGATTACCAGTGCTGATTTGATTCTCCTCGGCCCTGGAAGCTTGTTCACAAGCGTTCTTCCCAACCTCTTGGTGAGGGATATTGCAGCAGCGGTGAAAGCTTCTCCTGCTCCGAAGTGCTACATTTGCAATATTATGACCCAGCCCGGGGAAACCACGGGCTTTACTGCTTCTGATCATCTCCGGACTCTTTACGAGCATGTTGGCGAGGGCTGGGTCAATTACATTGTGGTGAATACTCAGGAGGTGCCTCCAGAGAAGAAGGAGAAGTATGCCCATGATGGTGCTGAACCTGTGGTGGTTGATGAACAGGCATTGACCAGCTTGGGTGTCCGGGTGATCAAGGCACAACTCTTGGATGACTCTGAACTGGTGCGGCACGATCCCCATAAGCTGGCACAGGTTGTGATCAGCCTCGAGCGGTGAGAGGGTGAGGCCGATGTCGTTTTCTGCACAGGTGAAAGAGGAACTGGCCCATTCGTTCCCTGAAAGCCCTTGTTGTCAGCGGGCTGAGCTGGCTGCTCTGGCCCGGGTCAGTGGGAGCCTCCACTTTTCTTCCGAAAAAAATTTCTTGCAGATCTCTACCGAACATCCGGCGACTGCCAGGAAAATTTTCAAACTTTCCAAGAACTTGGGCTGGAGCAGCAGTGTCGAGGTCCGCAGGTACTGGCGACCGCGTCACTACAAACTTTTTCTGATCAATTTCCCCCTGAAGCAAAACGATTCGCTGCTCTTGAAGGAACTTGGGTTTGCCGATCAGAGGCAAAAATTAAAAGATTACCTCAACCCTTCTTTAGTTGCCAGGGTTTGCTGCCGGCGTGCTTTTTTGCGGGGTTGCTTTCTGGGAAGGGGTTCGGTTAACAGGCCTGGTAGTTCCTACTATCTGGAGATTGTTTTAGATACGGTTGAGGCAGCCACCGAGGTCCAGAGGGTGATGGCCAGGTTCCAACTTGTTTCTGGGCTCAGGAAGCGCAAAGAAAACTATGTGGTTTACTTGAAGAACGCTGAGCAGATAGGTGAATTTTTGCGGATTGTGGGTGCTCATCAGGCAGTGCTGGAGTTTGAAAACAGCAGGATCTGGAAAGAAATGCGCAACCAGGTCAATCGACTGGTCAACTGTGACACCGCCAATGTCAAGAGGGTAGTCGAGGCTGGTCTCGCCCAAGTGGAGGATATCAAGCTGATTGCAGAAAAGGTGGGTCTTGGCTATTTGAGCCCACCTCTCCGCGAAATTGCGGAACTGCGGCTCCAGTATCCTGAGGTCAGTCTTAAGGAACTGGGAAAGATGTTGAAGAGGCCTTTGGGGAAATCGGGGGTGAATCACCGATTTCGGGCTTTGCGCAGGATTGCGAATCAGCTACGCCGGCAAGAGGAATAAAATCAGGAAGCATTTGGTATAATCAGAAGATGAGGTTGAGGACCCCAGGGGGTGTTTGCTGATGTGGAAACTTCTACGCAAGTATTTTTTGGCTGGTTTGCTCATTTTGCTTCCATTGATCATCACTATTTATGTTTTTGTTTTTGCTTTTAATTTTTTGGATGGGATTTTAAGCAGCATTATCCGATTTTTCTTTGGCTATCACCTGCCTGGACTGGGCTTGTTGTTGATGATTGTTCTCATTTTTTTGGCCGGTCTTTTTGGAACGAATGTTGTCGGCAAGAGACTGATCAATTTGGGAGAGCGGGTGCTCCAGAGAATCCCTCTGGTAAAGAGCATCTACAGTGCGACGAAACAGGTTATGGAGGCCTTTTCTTTGCAGCAACAGGCTGGCTTCCAGAGGGTGGTTCTTGTGGAATTTCCCCGGAAAGGAATGTATTCTATCGGATTCTTTACTGGGAGAGCACCTCAAGAAGTGGAAACTAAAACAGAACAGCAGCTCATCAATGTTTATCTTCCGGGGACACCACCAACTTCTGGTTTTTTCGTAATGGTGCCCTCCTCAGATGTAACCTTTTTGGAGATGAGTGTCGAAGATGGCTTGAAGCTCTTAGTGTCAGGGGGGTTCGTCAATTCTGGAAGGTCTCCTGTGAATCCTGATTAATTTTTCATTCCCGGCCCGGTTTTGTTCATTTTTATTAAGGCAGTAGGAGGAGAAAGAAAGGAATAAGTCGAATTTTTTATATGCAGAGGGTAGAGGGAGGGTTATCAAAGGTGCGGCTGGGCCAGGGAATCACTCTTGAACAATCTCAAAAGCTTGTCATGACTCCTGAACTTCGACAAGCGATTACAGTCCTTCAGTTGTCTGCAGCTGAGCTTGCTCAGTATGTCGAAAACGCTCTTTTGGAGAATCCCCTTCTTGATGTCCGCGAAGAACAAGAGGGGGAGTTTGAGTGCTCTGTTGCTTCTGTTCGCGATGATTACATTGAGGACTGGTGTAGTTATCTGGCGGAGTACGGGCAGCTTGAGAAATCGTTTGTTGACGGCTATCCGGAGTGGGATGAGGAGGAACACTACAATCTTGAGCAATTTGTGAGCCAGGGTCCTACCTTGCACGAGCACCTCGTTTTGCAGCTACATTTGACCCTCTCTGATGAACGTGAGCGGAAGATTGGTGAGTTCTTGATCGGCAACATCAATGATCAAGGCTACCTCCAGATCAGCATCAGTGAGGCACAGGTTGCTTGCGGTTGTTCTGCTGACGAAGTCGAGCATGTCCTCCGAGTTATCCAAACCTTTGACCCACCTGGTGTAGGTGCCCGCGATCTTGCAGAGTGCCTCCTTATTCAGCTCCAACAGCGTGGTTTGCGAACCCCAGTGATGGAGAAGCTGGTCAAGTTCTTTCTCGATGACCTCGCTGCTGGAAGGATCCAAAAGATTGCTTCTGCCCTCGGGCTTACTGCTCAGGAAGTTCAATTGAAGGCCGATATCATCAGGAGTCTCGATCCCAAACCAGGTCGTAATTTTACGCGGCAGGGAGAGGTTTGCTACATTATCCCTGACGTTGTCGTGGAAAAAGTTGATGATGAGTACGTTGTTCTGATTAATGATGTTTCTGTTCCTCGTCTTGTGCTCAACAAGACGTATCAGCAACTTCTCAGGCAGAGGCATTGCTGCGACCCAGAAACGAGCAAATTCCTCGAAAACAAACTGAAGTCTGCGCTCTGGTTGATCCGCAGCATTGAGCAGAGGAAGCTTACTTTGTACCGGGTGGCCCAGTGTATCGTCGACTACCAGAGAGAGTTTTTGGATAGAGGGATCAAACATCTCCGGCCTTTAACCCTGAAGCAGGTGGCCAGGGATGTTCAGCTTCACGAGTCTACCGTGAGCCGGGCTATTGCCAACAAGTATATTCAGACACCGTGGGGAGTTTTTGAGCTGAAGTTTTTCTTCAGTAGCGGTGTAGAGAATATCATTGCGGGGGAGATGGTGGCTACCGAGAGCATCAAGCGGATTCTCAAAGAGCTTGTGGAAAACGAGGATCCTCGCGAACCGCTGAGTGACCAGCGTTTGTGTGAGCTTCTCAAGGAAAGGGGCATCAATATTGCCAGGCGCACTGTTGCTAAGTATAGAAGCGAATTAGGGATCCCTCCGGTGCGCCAGAGAAAGCGATATAATTAGGGAAGCGGCAACTGAAGAGCAAGTTTTTTGACCCCGTGAAGGGGTCTTTTTTACTGTTTTCCTCCGTAATGGTTGGCATTACCAGCGAAATGTGATATAATTTTAGTTGAATGAGACATCATAAATATCAGAAAGAAACACATAATCATGCTATATTTCGCATTTTTCTCTTTTAGGGTCGTTCTTTTTCTCTAAATATTTGGAGGAGAAACCTGACATAATAATAACGACAGTGTAGAAAAGAAATAAGCGCCTGCCTCTGATTGAGAATAATTGAAAAGGGGGACTTTTAATGGCGGTCAAGGTGGGGATTAACGGCTTTGGGAGGATCGGGAGGCTTTGTTTGCGGGCAGCTTTGGAGAATCCGGTTGTGGATGTTGTGGCGGTAAACGATCTTACGGATGCCGAGACCAATGCCCATCTTTTTAAGTACGATTCGGTGCATGGGAGGTTCGCTGGTGAGGTCGAGGTAACAGACAGTGAGATGATTGTTAATGGGAAGCCGGTCAAGGTGTTTGCGGAAAGGGATCCGAAGAACCTGCCCTGGCGGGATCTCGGAGTTGACATTGTCATCGAAGCGACAGGGGTTTTCCGGGATCGGGAGAAGGCTGTCGCTCATCTCCACGCTGGAGCTAAAAAGGTGATCATTACGGCTCCGGCGAAAGACGAGGACATCACCATTGTCATGGGGGTTAACGAGCACCGTTATGATCCGGAGAAGCACCATGTGATCTCTAATGCTTCCTGCACCACTAATTGCTTGGCTCCTGTGGTCAAGGTGCTTCACGACCGGTTTGTCGTCAAGAGGGGATTAATGACCACTGCTCATTCATACACCAACGACCAGCGGGTTCTTGATCTCGCTCATAGTGACCTGAGGAGGGCGCGGGCTGCCGGGCTTTCCATTATTCCGACGACCACAGGTGCAGCGAAGGCAGTGGCCTTGGTGTTGCCGGAACTGAAAGGCAAGCTCACTGGGATTGCCATACGAGTTCCCACCCCCAACGTTTCTCTTGTTGACTTTGTTGCTGAAGTAGAGAAGCCGACCTCGGTTGAAGAGGTTAATGCTGCTTTTAAGGAAGCTGCTGAAGGAGAACTTAAAGGCATCCTGGCGTATACTGAGGAGCCATTGGTGTCTAGGGACTTCAATGGAGACCCTCATTCAGCAATTGTTGACGGTCTCTCGACGATGGTCATGGAAGAGACCATGGTCAAGGTTTTCGCCTGGTATGATAACGAGTGGGCTTACTCCTGCCGGGTTATTGACTGCGCGGCCTACATAGCTAGAAAAGGATTGTAAAAAAGGTAGGTGGTGGCGGATTGGAACTGAGCAACTTGAAGACAGTGGAAAGCATTGATGTCAGGGGAAAGAAGGTCCTTGTCCGGGTGGACTTCAATGTCCCCATTGATGAACAGGGGAATGTCCGTGATGACGCTCGTCTGGTTGCTGCTCTTCCGACGATCAACTACCTTCTCGAAAAGGGTGCAAAGGTGATTTTGATGAGCCACTTAGGGAGGCCGAAGGGGAAGGTAGTTGAAAAGCTTCGGATGGACGGTGTAGCCAAGAGGCTTGAAGAGCTCTTAGGAAAAAAAGTGAAAAAACTCAACGACTGTGTAGGACTGGAAGTAGAGGCAGCAGTGGCCCAAATGCTCCCGGGAGAGGTTGTGCTCTTGGAAAATCTGCGTTTTCATCCCGGAGAAGAGGCCAATGACCCCGAGTTTGCGCGTGCCCTTGCCTCACTGGCGGATATCTATGTTAATGATGCTTTTGGGACAGCTCACCGCGCCCATGCCTCAACTGCGGGTGTAGCAGAATTTCTTCCTGCAGTAGCTGGCTTTCTGATGGAGAAAGAAGTTAAAGCCCTGGGGCAGCTCTTGGTAAATCCACCGCGACCTTTCACTGTTGTGCTTGGCGGAGCCAAAGTCAAGGACAAGATTGGAGTTTTGGAAAACCTTCTCAACAAGGTCGACAGGTTCCTTTTCGGAGGAGGTATTGCTAATACCTTTTTGCGGGCACAGGGCTACGATCTCGGTGATTCTCTCATTGATGAGGAACACCTTTCTTTTGCTAGCGAGTTTCTCCAAAAGGCACAGAAGAGGGGCGTTGATGTAGAGCTTCCCGAGGACCTGGTGGTCGCTAGTGGAGATAACGGAGAAGTCAAGGTGGTTGCCTCTGGCGAGGTGCCTGAGGGCTGGAAGGCATTGGACATCGGGCCGCAGACTGCCCAGCGTTATGCAGAGCTAGTCAGAAGCTCGAAGACTGTATTTTGGAATGGGCCGTTGGGTGTTTTTGAAAAAGAGGAATTTAGGCGAGGCAGTGAGACAGTAGCGAGGGCGATTATTTCTCCTGGAGTTACATCAGTAGTAGGTGGGGGAGACACCCTTGCGCTTCTGGAAAAGATGGGGATTGCTGACAAAGTGACCCATGCCTCAACTGGTGGTGGGGCATCTTTGGAATTTCTGGAAGGGAAAGAACTGCCTGGTGTCGTAGCTCTTATGAAAGGAACAGGGGAGGAGAAAAGTGGGGTCCTGGGAAAGGAAACTGTTGGTAGCAGGTAACTGGAAAATGCACAAGACACCAGCAGAAGCGGAAGAGTTTGCGCTCAGCCTGAGAGAACGCCTGCGCGTCGAGGTGAGGGAAGGGGTAGACGTAGCTGTCTGCCCCTCTTTTCCGGCTTTACCTGCTGTGGCCCGGGCACTTTCAGGAAGCGGGATCTTCTTGGGTGCCCAGAACATGCACTGGGCACTTGAAGGTGCCTATACCGGAGAAGTATCTGCACCAATGCTCAAGGAGCTCGGCTGCAGTTACGTGATTCTTGGTCATTCTGAGCGCCGTCTCCTCTTTGGAGAAAGAGATGAAGAGATCAGACGCAAACTGAAGGCGGCAGTGGAGAATGGCCTCTGTCCCATTTTTTGTCTTGGAGAGAGGCTGATTGAACGTGAGGAAGGGCGTGCTGAAGAGGTCTGCCTTTCTCAACTGCGGTCTGGGCTAGAGGGTTTGCCTTTAAAAGATCCTCAGGATTTGGTGATCGCCTACGAGCCTGTCTGGGCGATTGGCACAGGGAAGACAGCTATGCCTGAAGACGCTGTAGCGATCATCAAGCTTTTGCGTAGAGAACTTAACACCATGTATGGAGATTCCTTTGGGGAGCGTGTGCGCATTCTCTACGGCGGCAGTGTCAAGCCGGACAATACTGTTTCCTTTATGGAGAGAGAAGACATTGATGGTCTTCTGGTAGGAGGGGCGAGCCTGGATTTGAGTTCGTTTGTGGAGATCATCCGCCTGAGTGCGGCTGCGAGGAGGTTGCCGAGTTGAAGCAGTTGGTTGCCCTGATCATCCTGGACGGCTGGGGCTATTCTGAAGAAAAGAGAGGCAATGCTATTTATCTTGCGAGAACACCCAACTTCGATCACCTCTGGAAATCCTTCCCTCACACCACCCTCGCTGCCGCGGGCGAGGCAGTCGGACTCCCAGAGGGTCAAATGGGCAACTCGGAGGTAGGCCACCTCAATATTGGTGCTGGTCGTGTGGTTTATCAGGACATCACCAGGATCAGCAGAGCGATCCGGACTGGTGAATTCTACCGGAATCCGGTTCTCGTGGAAGCGATGGAAAAAGCCCAGAAGGACGGTTCTGCCCTTCACCTCTTGGGGTTGGTTTCTGATGGTGGAGTCCACAGCCACCTCACCCATCTCTATGCTTTGCTGGAGATGGCGAAGCGGTTTGGACTCCAGCGGGTTTATATCCATGCTTTTCTTGATGGCCGAGATGTTCCTCCTGCCAGTGCTGTTCAGTATTTGCGGGAAGTAGAAGAAAAGTGCTGTCAGCTAGGGATCGGGGAGATAGCTACGGTAAGTGGCCGCTACTACGCCATGGACCGGGACAAGCGGTGGGAACGGGTTCAGAAAGCCTATGAAGCAATTGTTCACGGGAAAGGGGAAAGGGCAACCTCAGCAGTTGCTGCTGTGGAGAGGTCTTACGAAACTGGGGTCACTGATGAGTTCGTGGTTCCAACGGTGATCATTGACGAACAGGGCAACCCGCGGGGTCGGGTTGCCGCAGGTGATGTGATCATCTTCTACAACTTCCGGGCAGACAGGGCGCGTCAGCTTACGAGGGCTTTCACTGATGAAGACTTCAGCGGTTTTGAGAGGAACGGCTATCCGAAGGTTCACTTTGTCTGCATGACCGAATACGATGCTACCATTGCTGCACCTGTCGCCTTTCCACCAGAAGAACTGAAGAATACCCTGGGAGAAGTGCTCTCGCGGAACGGCTTCAAGCAGTTGCGGATTGCCGAGACTGAGAAATATGCTCATGTTACCTTTTTCTTCAATGGAGGTGTGGAAAAGCCTTTCCCTGGAGAGGAGCGGATCCTTGTTCCTTCACCAAAGGTAGCAACTTACGACTTGAAGCCGGAGATGAGTGCCTACGAAGTAACGGAAACTGTACTTACAGAGATTGCCAAATACGACTGTATTATTCTCAACTACGCCAACCCTGACATGGTTGGTCACACCGGGGTGTTGGAGGCTGCGGTGAAGGCCATTGAAGCAGTGGACGGATGTTTAGGGAAAGTAGTGGCTGCAG
This sequence comes from Bacillota bacterium, assembly GCA_036742135.1. Lineage (GTDB taxonomy): Bacteria > Bacillota > DSM-12270 > Thermacetogeniales > Thermacetogeniaceae > 50-218. Next base: position 6,500 of record DAINRC010000013.1, on the reverse strand, counting down.
TCCTGGAAAAAGGGGGAACTGCTCTCGTTACTGCTGACCATGGCAATGCTGAGCAGATGCTGGAGGAGGGTGGTGATCAGCCGCACACAGCTCACACCACCAACAGGGTTCCTTTTATCCTTGTTGGGGAGCGATATAGGGTGTGTAAGTTGCGGGAAGATGGGGCACTTGAGGACATTGCCCCAACGATCCTGGAAATCTTCGGGATTCCTAAGCCTGAAGAGATGACTGGGAGTTCATTAATTCGAAGGCAGTAAACCAAAGAAATGGAGGTTTAAACGATGCCGGTAATTACCGAAGTTTTGGCAAGAGAAATTCTAGATTCGCGAGGAAACCCGACAATAGAAGTTGATGTTTACTTAGAAGACGGAAGTTTTGGGAGGGCAGCAGTTCCTTCTGGGGCATCGACTGGTGCCCATGAAGCAATTGAGCTGCGCGATGGGGACAAAGAGCGCTTTCTTGGTAAGGGTGTCCTCAATGCAGTGGAGAATGTTATGGAAGTGATTGCCCCTCAAATTATTGGTATGGAGGCTACAGACCAGGTTCTTATTGACAGGACAATGCTGGATCTTGATGGTACACCTAACAAGTCGAAGCTGGGGGCCAACGCCATCCTTGGAGTGTCCCTTGCAGTTGCCAAGGCTGCTGCTACCAGTGTCGGTCTTCCGCTTTACCGTTATCTGGGGGGAGTGGGAGCCTGCCAACTGCCTGTTCCTTTCATGAATATCCTCAATGGTGGTAAGCACGCGGACAACAATGTGGACATTCAGGAGTTCATGATTGTTCCCTTGGGTGCAGCAAGTTTTCGAGAGGCCTTAAGAATGGGTGCTGAGGTTTTCCACAACTTACGCGCTGTTTTGAAGGAGCGGGGATTAGGGACAACTGTTGGTGATGAAGGAGGTTTCGCTCCGAACCTGAGTTCCAACGAGGAAGCGCTGGAGGTCATCGTCACGGCGATCGAGCGTGCTGGCTACAAGCCGGGCGAAGACATTTTCCTTGCTCTTGATATCGCTGCTTCTGAACTTTACGAAAACGGCAGCTACCACTTCCGGGGTGCGGGGATCACGAGAACTGCAGAAGAACTGATTGAGTTCTACGCCCGACTTGTAGAAAAGTACCCCCTGATCTCCATTGAAGATGGCCTGGCTGAGGATGACTGGGACGGCTGGGTCAAACTGACTCAAGAGTTGGGAGAAAGGATCCAGTTGGTAGGGGATGACCTCTTTGTCACCAATAAGCTGCGGCTGCAGGAAGGTATCACCAAAGGAGCGGCAAACGCCATTCTGGTCAAGGTCAATCAAATCGGGACCCTGACTGAGACTCTGGAAACTGTAGAAATGGCCAGAAGGGCCTCTTTCGGTGTGGTTATTTCCCATCGCTCAGGGGAAACTGAGGACACCACAATTGCCGATCTTGCGGTTGCGCTTAATGCCGGTCAAATCAAGACAGGAGCGCCTTCCCGCACTGACCGGGTTGCCAAATACAACCAACTCCTGCGCATCGAAGAGGAGCTGGGGGGTGCCGCTGTTTATTCCGGACGTAATGCCCTTTACAATCTTAAGCTGGAAGTGCTAAAATAAAGTAGCGTTTCGGGGAGTGTGCTTCAATAAAGGGGGAAAACGCTTGAAGACTGTCTTAATTGTTCTTCAGGTCCTGATCAGTCTGGGATTGATTACCACAATCTTATTGCAGTCAGGTCGGAGTGCTGGGTTATCTGGGGCGATTGCAGGAGGTGCCCAGGCGCTATTTGGGAAAAAGAAGGGGATTGATGACCTGCTCAACCGGATTTCTACAGTGCTTGCTGTTTCTTTCCTTGTAGTTACTCTGGTAGTGGCCATGCTCTAGGGACCAGCATTTCTGCTTCAGGTGCTCCATGAAAGAGAGTGATTATAAAGGGGGTGGCAGTTGCACCCCCTTATCACTTCTGATGGTGATTCCCTACTTTGTTAGGGTTTGTCTCAGCTTCTGGTTACTGGAAAATGCGTTTGGTGAAGGATTAGGTGAGTAGATGATGGTGCGGAAGAAAAAGAAGAGCTTAAAAAAAGAAAAAATTGTGGAATTTCTGAAAAGCAAGGCAAGCCGCCCGCTTACTTTAATCGAGTTGGCTGATGCTTTGGGGGTTGAGGATCTCGAACAACTCTCTTTTCTCCTCGAAGAAATGGAGGCTGAGGGGGAAGTTGTTAGGACGCGGAAAAACCGGTATGGCGTTCCTGAAAAGATGAACCTTGTTGTGGGGACAATTCAGGGGCATCCTCACGGGTATGGATTTTTGATCCCAGATGGCAATAAATTCGAAGATATTTACATCAGTAAGGAAAATTTGTATGGAGCGATGCACAACGACAGGGTGATCGTCCGTCCCCTGGGCTTCAGTTTGAGGGGTAAGCGGGCTGAGGGAGAAGTTATTAGGATCTTGAAGAGAGCTAACCACAAGGTCGTGGGCACATTTGAAGAGGGAGGGCGCCACTTTGGGTTTGTGATCCCAGATGAAAGAAGGCTGGGGTGGGACATCTTTGTCCCCCGAGCCCAGAAAAAAGGGGCCAAGAGCGGAGACAAGGTTATTGTAGAGATTACTTCTTGGCCTGATGGCCGGCGAAGCCCTGAAGGAAGGATCGTGGAGTGCTTTGGAAGAGCGGGAGAACCGGGAGTTGACATTCTTGCCATTGTGAAAAAATATGGGTTACCTGAGGAATTTCCCCGCAAGGTGCTCCAAGAGGCTGAGGCGATCCCTCTGAGCCTTCGACCTGAAGACTTTGAGGGGCGCCGCGATCTCCGAGACCTGCCAGTGGTGACCATTGATGGGGAAGATGCTAAAGATCTCGATGATGCTGTTTCCCTGGAGGTGCTGGCTGATGGAAACTACCTCCTCGGTGTCCATATTGCTGATGTTTCTTATTATGTGAAACAGGGAAGTGAGCTGGACAAAGAGGCTTTCCGCAGGGGAACAAGTGTCTATTTGGTTGACCGCGTCATCCCCATGCTGCCCCCACGCTTATCTAACGGGATCTGCAGTCTCAATGCTGGGGAGGACCGGTTGGCAATTACGGTTTTTATGGAGGTTAACCCTCAGGGTGAAGTCGTCGATTACGAAATCGTTCCCTCGGTGATCAGAGTTTCCGAGAGAATGACCTACACCAATGTGCGGAAGATTCTCGAGGAAGAAGACCCAGAACTCTGCCAGCGATACGCTCCTTTCGTGGAAACGTTTCGCCAGATGCGGGATCTTTGCCTGATCCTTAGAGAAAAGAGGAAGCGTCGGGGAGCGCTTGATTTTGATTTTCCAGAGAGCAAAGTGATGCTTGATGAAAGAGGGAGACCTCTTGATGTCTGGCTGATGGAACAGTCGATCGCCAACCAGATCATCGAGGAATTTATGCTTCTTGCTAACGAGACTGTTGCCCAGCACCTCTATCATCTAGGGGTTCCTCTGCTGTATCGGGTTCACGAAAAACCGAGGCCGGAAAAAATCGCCCAGTTGAATGAGTTTTTGCACGGATTTGGTTACCATATCCCCACAGAGGACGGACTCCATCCGCGGCACTTCCAGGAGATCTTGCAGAAGGTCGAGGGACGGCCAGAGCAGTTGGTGGTGAATACAGTGATGCTTCGTTCCTTGCAGCATGCCCGCTACGATCCGCGGCCTTTGGGTCACTTTGGTTTAGCGGTGAAGCTTTACACTCACTTCACCTCACCGATTCGGCGTTATCCCGACCTGATCGTTCACCGGGTGCTGCGGCAAGTTCTCGAACAAGGGACACTTTCCAAGAAGCAGAGAGAAAAACTGGAGCAACTGATGCCTGTTTATGCTGAGCAGAGTTCAGCAAGAGAACTGGTAGCTGAAGAGGCAGAGCGGGAAACCGTTGAACTCAAGAAGGTAGAGTACATCCAACAGTTTCTCGGTGAAGTTTTTGAAGGCATTGTCGTCAGTGTAACTAACTTTGGCATGTTTGTCTCCCTTCCTAACGGGATCGAGGGATTAGTACATGTTTCCATGATGACTGATGATTACTACCATTTTGATGAAAGGAATTACACCCTGGTTGGAGAAAATACTGGTAAGGTTTATCGAATTGGAGAACAGGTTCGGGTTCGTTTGATTAGAGCAAGTGTCGAGGAGCGGCAGATTCACTTCGAACTTGCTTAAGTTTCAAGGGGAGGGAACCACCGGATGAAGGAACTCCCAGCAGCAAAAAAATGCTTTGTGTGCGGTGATGGCAACCCTTCTGGCCTTCAGATTCGCTTCTACCACGATGGGAATGAAGCCAAAGCTGTTTTTATCCCTGATGGACGCTGGGAAGGATATCCTGGTTTTGTTCACGGAGGAATTCTTGCTTCACTCCTCGATGAAGTGATGTATAAAGCAGTTTTTGCCAGTGAGGGAAATGTGGTTACTGCAAGGATGAGTATTCGCTTCCGGAACCCGGCAAGGGTGGGTAGCCTGCTCCATCTGGTGGGGAGGGTTGGTGAGAAAAAAGGCCGTTTTGTAACTGCAACAGGCGAGATTCGCGATGCCGAAAACCGGCCAATTGCTACTGCTGAAGGAGTTTTCTGTCTGCTTACTCCTGAACAGGAGGCGCAGTTTGGAACTGCAGAACTCTTCGGAGAACCTTCATCAGCAAGGTAGTTTGCAGGGTTATCGGCAGGGATTGCCAGCACGAAGTGTCACAAATACGCCTGAAGCTGCGGGCTTGCTGGGCATTCACAACGACACCCTGCGCCGGTGGAAGAGGGCCTTTCGACCTTCTGCCGGAGCCTGCGGAGGGCCATCTGGATGTACTGCTGGTGGGCGAGGTAAAGCTGTCGACCTCCCTGGAGGGTTTTCCTTCTCGCAGCCAGGGCTTCAACTGGTGGATAACCACCACAGGTATAAAGCAAAGCTCGCAGGCATTCGGGTGTTCATGGTGCCGCCCGGCGGCACGAGCCGGGTCTGCCAGCGGTGCTTTAGGATTGTAAAGGTATGCAGCGTGTTTTAGCAAACGTTGGTTGCTTAATCAAAGTACTGAATTTGCAAAGCTGCACTAGAAAAGTCTAGTGTGGGAGGAACTGTGGAGGTGGTTATATTGGCTGGAGCAAAAGGTGAACCTATCAAGGTAGTGGCTGAGAACAGGAAGGCGCGGCACGACTACTTTATTGAGGAAACCTATGAGGCAGGGATTGCCCTTGTTGGCACTGAGGTGAAGTCTTTGAGGCTTGGCAAAGTGAGCCTTCGGGATAGTTATGCCGTTGTCGAGAATGGAGAGGTTTTTCTCCACAACATGCACATCAGCCCCTATGAAAAAGGAAACAGGTTCAACCACGACCCGAAACGGTCCCGTAAGCTCCTCCTGCACAAGCAGGAGATCAAGCGGTTGTTGGGAAAAACGCAGCAGAGGGGCTACACCCTGGTTCCCCTGAGGCTCTACTTCAGAAGGGGGAAGGCGAAGGTTGAACTTGCCCTTGTCCGAGGGAAAAAGCTGCATGACAAACGTGAGGAGATAGCCAGACGGGATGCCCAGCGGGAGCTTGCCCGGGAATGGCGAGGTCGCACTAGCTAATTACCAGAAAATCCTCCACTTAAGGCCCCGGCTTTTAAGCCTGGGGATGAAAGCGGCGGCCAGGTGTGTTAGAATAAAAGCATGAGGCGCACGAACGTCGTCCGAGTTTTGCCCAACAAGCAACAAAAGCAAACACTTGAAGTTATTGGGGACCGCTGTGCCGCCCTCTGGAACGCCGTCCAGTACAGATGCAGGCAGGCGTTCTTTAAAGGAGAACCCGTGCCTTCATATGCGGCTCTGTGCTCCGAGTTCAAGGAGCACGAAGCCTACAGAGCCCTGCCCGCCCACATCGGGCAGGAGGTTATCAAAAAAGCAAGGAAGGCGTGGGACTCCTTCTTCGCCTGCCTGCGGCTCTGGAGGAAGGGCGAATTGGAGGAACGGCCCCACATACCCCGCTACTGGAAAGACCGCCGGACGAGAAAACGCTCTGCAAAGGTCATCCCTGTCAAAGCTCCCACCACCTACTCCCTGACGAGCAGGTGCCTTTCTTTAACTTTGCCTGCAGACCTGCGGAAGAGGAACGGCGACCGACTCGTCCTCCGGACTAAAGGCGTCCTGCGGTTCGCCGGGAAACCGAAGACCCTGGAGCTGAGATACGATCCCGCGAGGAAGCGCTGGTACGCCTACCAGGTAGTGGAACTGCCGGAACCGGAGCGCAAAGTGAAGCCCGAAAAATACGCAGCCGTAGACCTCGGCTCCAGAGTCTTGGCCGCCCTGGCCGTGGAGGGTATGGACCGCCAACTGCTCTTCTCTGCCCGCGAAGTCTGGAAGGACTTCCTCTACTGGACGAAGCGGATAGCCGAAGAGCAGTCCAGGCTGAACCGCAGCGGGCGCAGGACTTCCCGGCAGCTCAAACGGCTCTATCTGCGCCGCGCCCGCAGGCTCAGACACGCTTTCACAGCTCTGGCCAAAGAAATCGTGCGCACCCTCAGGCAGCACCGGGTGACCGTGCTGCTCCTCGAAGAC
>DAINRC010000012.1:0-31005 GCA_036742135.1 Bacillota bacterium | reverse complement strand
CTGAAACCGTTGATGCAACGGGATTTTTTATGTGCTAGGTGTCAAAGTTGAGTTTGAATGACCACCATCTCCTCGATCAGGTCGGATGTAGCTGCAATATCTTTTCTCCGGAAGAGCGTATTTTAGACAAAGATAAATGGGTATCCCCGGTATTTTTCGAAATCCCCCGGAGCAATCGAGGCAAACCTCTTCCCCTGGGTACCTGGAAAATAGATCCCGATCCATCCCGTTCTCTTCTTCCCTGAAATAGCCCTTTTTCACGATTCCCTTAATTAATGATAGCGTTCTAATTTGGTGTACGGACCGTAACCTACCTCTATCCCGATACCTACATAGCCACCAACATTTCCTTCCAGAACCGGTGGGTTAGAGAACCAATTCAGTTGCCACCATTAGTGTAAAAAAGGGGAAGGGGGAACTTTAAAATCTTTTGGCGAAGGTGTGTTGAACTGCAAGATTTTTTGCTACACTAGCATTTTACTTCGCCCGGACATACAGCAACTTCCCACGAACATGTGTTTGAGTTATAATAAATAAAGAAACACATGTTCGAGGCTGGAGGTTATAAAGCAAATGGAGCGGGCTATCCTTTTGGCAGACATGAATTCTTTTTTTGCGAGTGTTCATCAGGCAATTGATCCAAATTTGCAGGGAAAACCAGTCATTGTTTCAGGCGATCCCTCAACACGTCACGGGGTAGTTTTGTCGGCTAGTTACGAAGCCAAGACTAAAGGGGTCAAAACGGGAATGACGGTCCGGGAAGCAAGGGCAGCTTGTCCTGAAGCGATTTTCATCAAATCCGAGTACCACCTCTACCTAGAGTTTTCCAGCAGAATATTACGGATTATGCATAACTTTACCCCTCTTGTAGAGCCTTTCTCTATTGATGAGGCATTCTTAGATGTAACCGGATGCCAGAAACTTTTCGGTTCTCCGGTAACAATAGCCAGAAAACTAAAAGAACGGATTCGTCAAGAAACAGGGATAAGCTGTAGTGTAGGCATTGGACCTAACAAGCTTCTAGCGAAAATGGCAGCAGAACTGGAAAAACCGGATGGCTTGACTGTCCTCCGCCACGAAGATGTTCCCCACAGGCTTTGGCCACTTCCAGTGCGGGAGCTTTTCGGTGTGGGGCCTCGCTATGAATACCACCTCAATAGACTAAATATCCGTACCATCGGTGATCTGGCAAATTTTCCGGTAGAACTTCTCAAACGGAAATTTGGGGAAAAAGGAGAAGTATTGTGGCTATGTGCTAATGGGATTGATGCCAGTCCGGTTGACCCTGATACTTTAAAGCAGATAAAAAGTATAGGCCAGCAAATTACTCTTCCCCGCGACTACCGCAATGGAGAGCTAAGAACTGTGATTCTGGAACTGGCAGACTTAGTGAGTTACCGTGCTCGTCTTAAAAACCGTGTAGGAAAGACAGTTGTTCTCTTTTTGAAAGACCCCAACTTTTACTGTTTGTGCAGAAGACAAACCCTTCCTGAATACACGAATCTGGCAGCAGACATTTCCCGCACCGCCCTGGAACTCCTAAAGAGGCACTGGCCAGCAAATTGGCCCGTAAGAATGGTGGGGTTGGCTTTGGCAAACCTTGTTCCTCAGTACGCAGACCAGCCTGCTTTATTTGGTGAAAAGGAAAAAATAAAAAGCATTGAAAAGGCGTGTGACCTGGTGAGGAACAAATACGGAAAAGAAACTATCTTCAGGGCTGCTTCCCTAAAGGAAGGTTGCTGTAAATACTATACCTAACCGAAGGAACCTCTAGCACCAAGGCAATCAGAGCACCTAAAAAAATGCCCTGAACACTGCCTGACGGCAGGCTCAAGGCACCATAGGTTGCTTGACAGTTTTTACTATTTTTCCTTCTCTTTCTCCAGTTCGGCTCTGCGCTTCTCAATAATTTCTTCAGCGAGTCGTGGCGGGACTTCTTCGTAGTGGGAAAACTCCATCTTGAATGAGCCACGTCCCTGTGTGATTGACTTCAAGTCAATAGCATAGCGGTACATTTCTGCCAAGGGAACTTGGGCCTTGATTACCTGAAGTCCACCTTCTTTTGGCTCCATCCCTAAAATCCGGCCTCTCTTGCCGTTGAGATCTCCAATGATATCTCCCATAAACTGCTCAGGAACAGTTACTTCAACGTTCATGATGGGCTCAAGGAGCACAGGACTTGCCTGTTCCATTCCTTTCTTGAAAGCCATGGATGCAGCGATCTTAAAGGCCAGTTCAGATGAGTCCACAATGTGGTAAGAACCGTCAAAGAGGGTAATCTTAACTCCTGTCACTGGATAACCAGCAAGAACACCTTCATTTAAGGCTTCCCTTAACCCTTTCTCGACAGCAGGAATGTACTGCTTGGGGACTGCTCCTCCAAATATTTTTTCCTCAAAGACAAAATCCTGATCCGGAAGAGGTTCTAAAGTCAGCCAAACGTGTCCGTACTGACCACGTCCACCAGTTTGCTTCTTGTACTTGCCTTCTGACTGCACAGTAGCCCTAATTGTTTCTCTATAGGGAACGCGCGGTGTCCGAGAAACAACTTCTACCCCAAACTTTTGATGCAAACGCTCCATAACGATGTCCAGGTGAGTCTCTCCCATTCCCGTGAGTATTGTTTCCCGCGTTTCAGTGTTTTTCTCCAGTCTGAGCATGGGATCTTCATCAAGAATCCTGGCGAGAGCATTACTAAGCTTGTCTTCATCGCCTTTGCTTTTGGGTTCAATTGCCACAGGCAGAGTGGGATTCGGAAATTCAATTCCAGGAAGGACAACAGGGTTATTTTTTTGGCAAAGGGTATCACCAGTAGAGGTAACCTGGAGTTTGGCTACAGCTGCGATATCTCCTGCTTTAACTTCAGAAACAGGTTCTTGCTGTTTGCCACGCATCACGAATATTTGGCCAATCTTTTCTTCCCTTTCCTTGTTGGCATTATAGACAACACTATCAGATTTGAAAACACCGCTGAAGACGCGGAAAATATTCAATTTGCCAACATAAGGATCAGCCATTGTCTTAAAAACGAGAGCTGCCAGTGGTTCCTGTGCCAGGTCTTTCCCTTCAGCTAAGTCGGCAGGTGAAGGAACGACATCTACCAAAAAGTCAAGGAGGTGTTTAATCCCGATGTTGGCAAGGGCTGAGCCACACAAGACTGGAACAAAACTTCTTTCTTTAAAACCTTTCTTGAGTCCAAGATTAATTTCTTCTTCAGTAAGAGTTTCACCATCGAGGTACTTCATCAATAATTCGTCATCTGCCTCGGCAGCAGCTTCTATAAGAGCTTCCCTTGCTGCTTCAGCTGTTTCCCGAAGGTCTTCAGGAACTTCTTCTTCCTGGTACTTTCCTTCTCCAGGAGAATACTTAAATGCTTTCATTGTTAAAACATCAACAATTCCGCAGAACTGGGCTTCGGAGCCTATTGGAATTTGGACAGGAATGATATTTCCTCCGAAAGTGTCTCTCAATTGCTGGAGAACATTGTCAAAGTTGGCGTTTTCTCGGTCCAGTTTATTGATAAAGACGATTTTGGGCAAGTTCGATTTTGTAGCTTCTTGCCAGCCGATCTCGGTTTGAACTTCAACACCAGACACTGCACAGACAACCACAAGAACGGAGTCTACAACTCTTAGTGCCCCGATAACTTCACCAAAAAAGTCAGAGTATCCAGGTGTATCTAAAAGGTTAATTTTGTGATCCTTCCACTCACAAGGAGCAGGTGTAGTGTTTACAGAAATCTTCCTTTTTATTTCCTCAGGAGCAAAATCAGTAACTGTGTTGCCTTCATCAACTTTTCCAAGGCGGTTAGTGTGTCCGGCATTGTAAAGCATTGCTTCCACGAGGGAGGTTTTTCCCGAGCCCCCGTGGCCGATAACAGCTATATTTCTCAAGAACCTAGTATCATAAATCTTCAAAACATGATTCCCTCCTCTAAATTTTTGGCTAAACGCGAAAATACGTCACACCGGACGTTGTTGGGGAAACGCGGTAATTACACGTCACTATTATAGTATAGAATACTATTGAAGTCAAAATCCAACTTTGGAAGAGGAATCAGGCAAAATAAGATCTTAAATAAAAGCGCAAACTAAAGATGGGTGCGCCTGAAGGAGGTTACAATGGGCCGAAAAAGGCGCGGTTTGATGTCTGAGGCTCTTAAATGGGAGTTGGCCAAAGAAATGGGGATCGCTGACATCGTCCGTCGCGAAGGTTGGGGTGGTGTTCCTTCCCGTTACTGTGGCGGGCTTGTCCGTCAGGCGATTGAAAGGGCCGAGCGCAGTCTCCAGACAGAAAACCAGAAACACTCCTAATACCAAGGCGCACCTGCCAGGGATGCTGCTCCCTGGCTTTTCTCATGCTGAAGGCTTCTTCCAGGGAACACCAGCACTGCTTTTCATGATCCACAACGCTTTTTAAGGTAATTGTTAAGATAATTGTTTTGTGTCTGGCGTAGTGTTCCTCCCGAACAGGAATTTTCTCTCTTCCATTGCACCTATAGTAGAAACGGAAGTTGTGCAGATTCTGTGGTAAAGGGTGCTTGCTACATGGCACTGTTTCTTATTTTCAGAAGACGCAGACGAGGTGCGTTGAATCATCAAAGGTCAGCTACAACAGCCGGAACTTATTTTTCCGCTTCTCCTGCTCAGTGGAGGAAAAATAGTTTACAGGAACACATTTAAGCACTTTCACCGTGTTTCGCACTTTCTTTGTAAGCGAGAGCTCCCACAGGGCAAACCTCGACACACTCTCCGCACTGGGTGCAACAGGACTCGGCAAGAGGGACCTCGCCAAATGTTGCTACTTTCCTTTCAATCCCCCGCCTGACGAAGCCGATTGCTCCTACTCCTACTTTAGTGTGACACACCCATACACATTGTCCGCACAGGACACACCTACTGGGGTCGTAGATAAAGCCTTGAGGAGAATCGTCTACTGGAAGATTCCTTTCTAGAGGTCGGAGTCTGAGCAGTTTCAGCTTGATTCCTCTTTCCTTGGCAATTTTTTGGAGTTCGCAGGAGCGGTTTTTGAGGCACTTGCCACAACCCAGGCGATGATTACTAAGGAGTAGTTCGAAGGCTGTCCGAACCAGGCGGTCAACCCGCGGGGTTCGGGTGTGAACTACCATTCCCTCTTCCACTGGAAGAGTGCATGAAGTTACGGGGTTAGGCATCCCTTCAACTTCCACAAAACAGAGTCGGCAGCTGGCATCCGGTTTTTCTGCATCTCTTTTGGCACACAAATGAGGAATATAGATCCCGTTATCAAGGGCAACCCAGAGCAGTTTTTCCCCTTCACGGGCCTTGATTTCCTTTCCATCAATAATAATTTTTATTTCCTTACTCATTTTGCTTCGTTTCCCCTTCTTCCACCGGCCTTGGTGGAGAAATTTTAATTACTGCCTTATACTGAGGCGGACAAGCAACAAGACAACTATTACACTTGACACACTTTTCTTGATCGATGGCTTTGAGCATATCTGGTCGGGTGTAAATTGCCTCAGTTGGACAACTTCCGATACAAACATCACAAAGCTTGCTGCACTTTTCAGGAATAATGTAGTACATGACTAAGTCTTTACACATCAGAGCAGGGCAACGACCCTCATTCACATGGGCTTCGTATTCATCGCGGAAATACCTAATCGTTGTGAGCACAGGATTAGGTGCTGTTTTCCCCAAGCCACAGAGGGAACCTGCCTTGATATCTTCAGCGAGCTCCCAGAGGAGATCAATATCTTCTGGTTTCCCTTTTCCTTTTGTGATATCGGTCAGGATTTCCAGCATTTGCTTGGTTCCCAGGCGACAGAAAGTGCACTTTCCACAGGATTCTTTTTGAGTAAAGTCGAGAAAGAAACGGGCTATTTCTACCATACAATCATCTTCATCAAGAACGACAAGTCCTCCGGAACCCATCATTGCTCCTGCTTTCTGAAGGGAGTCGAAATCGATCGGGAGGTCTATTGCAGACTCTGGAAGACAGCCGCCTGACGGGCCTCCGATTTGGACTGCTTTAAATTTTTTGTCATCGCGAATTCCGTCTCCAACATAAAAGATTAGGTCACGGATTGTTGTTCCCATTGGAACCTCGGCCAGGCCCGTGTTTTTTACCTTGCCAGCGAGGGCAAAAACGGCTGTCCCAGGGCTTTCAGGTGTTCCGATGCTTTTAAACCATTCGGCCCCCTTTAGAATTATGTGAGGCACATATGAAAGAGTTTTAACATTGTTGATCAGTGTGGGCTTACTGTGTAAGCCGTGGGTTGCTGGATACGGAGGACGGTGGGAAGGAATCCCTGGTTTTCCCTCAATAGAAGCAATAAGAGCTGTTTCTTCCCCACAGACAAAGGCACCCGAACCCTGGAAAATCTTAACATCAAAACTGAAGTTGCTTCCAAGAATTGAATTCCCAAGTAAACCTTTGGAGCGTGCCTGGTCGAGAGCAGTCCGGAGCCTGGTCACAGCAAGTGGATATTCGGCACGCACATAGATGTAGCCCTGAGAGGCACCCACTGCATATGCGGCAATGATCAACCCTTCTAACATCTGATGGGGGTTCGACTCCAAAAGTGCTCGGTCCATGAACGCTCCTGGATCACCTTCGTCGGCATTACAGATCACATACTTCGGGCTACCTGGAGCCTTTCTGCAGAGTTCCCACTTGATTCCTGTAGGAAAGCCGGCACCCCCGCGGCCGCGGAGTTTGGAGTTTTTAACTTCCTCGATGACATCATCTGGGTGCATTTGAAGTGCTTTGGCAAGGGCAGCGTAACCCCCATGAGCGATGTAGTGGTCGATGTCTTCAGGGTTAATTAAACCGCATAGCTCCATAACAATTTTGTATTCGTAAATTCCTCTTGGGTAATCAGCGAAAGTAGGGAAAAAGTCATTTGGCTCGAGGGCTGCCATGGCGAACTCGAAACAGGGGTCATCATTAATTAGGTAATCCATGATCAAGCGCTGGGCTTTTCCTTCATCGACTGAACCGTAGCAGAGGGGGGGGAATCCTGGTTTGTAGATTGTTACCAGGGGTTCGGCGTAGCAGTGACCCATGCAGCCTACTTCTATTACATTGGCGTCTAACCCATTTTTTTTGATTTCTTCTTGAAACAAGTGGAAAATTTCTAAAGCCCCTGATGCCCTCCCGCAAGTTGCAGTTCCCACAGTTACCAGTGGTTTCTCTTTGAGGCTTTCAACCTTTTCCTTGGCTTCAGCCTGTAGCTTTTCATAAACCTCTGCTATTTCAGACCTGGCTACACTCATTGGCTCTTACCCTCTTCCTCCACATCTTCTTTTTCTTTTTCCGCTAACTTTTTCTCAATTTCATAAGAAAGTAAAATTCCATCAACCCTTATTGGGGAAACCTTTGGTTCCACCTTTTCATTGACTACAACAACTGGAGCTAAAGCACAACACCCGACACAGGCAACTCGCTCCAAGCTGAACTCGCGATCAGGAGTGGTTTCTCCTTCTTTGATACCCAGGCGTCGTTCAAAGGACTCTAAAATGATATGGCCCCCCATCATGTGACAAGCTGTCCCCATACAAACCTTAATCTGGTTTTTCCCTGGAGGATATAAACGAAATTGATTGTAAAAGGTGGCAACACTATAGACATCTACTTCTGGTATACCGATCTTTTCGGCAATCTTTTGCATGGCCAACTTAGGTAGATATTTTAGCCTTTTTTGGGTTTCCTGAAGCACAGGAATCAAATTTTCGCGTTCAGGGGTAAGCTCTTGAAAAATGGAATCGACCTCTGAGTAGATCAGTTCTTCTTCACCTTCTAAAAGCTCCACTTTTCTGATTCCCCCTTTCTTTAAAAAACCTTATCAATTTTTACATTTCGCTCCCAATCTCCTGTTTCCCTGCAATTGACAGGTTGTTGAAAACATTTTCATTTTAACCCCATCAGGTTATCCCGCTTTTTGGCAAGAAAATCCATCATTTTTTCTAGGTATTCTTCAGAATAAATCCTTGCATTGAGGAAAAGCAGTGTTCTTAACCAGTCGATAACTTCAGGTGAATAACACCTTTCCATTGAAGCAACCCCAAGAGCAATTTTTTCGTTGAGTTCCTCAATCACCCCGGGAACTTTTTTTCTCGTAATCAGAGTTTCTTCTTCTGGGTCCGGGTAATCCAAATACAAAAAAACACACCTACGGCGCAGGGCTTCAGAAAGTTCCCGTTTTCCGCTGCTGGTAATCACCACAAAGGGCTTCTTTTCCGCAACAACTGTACCTACTTCAGGGATAGTCACCTGGAAGTCAGAGAGGAACTCGAGGAGAAGGGCTTCAAAATTACGATCAGCTTCATCGATGTCATCAATCAAAAGGAGGATAGGCTCCTTGGCAGTAATTGCATCGAGAAGAGGCCGCTTTAAGATGTTTTTCATGGAAAAAAAGTCTTCTTTATGAGAAAGCTGAAGTTGAAGCACCTGTTTTTGATAGTTCCAGTCATAAATAGCTTTGCTTTCGTCAAGCCCTTCATAACACTGCAACCTGATTAATCTTGATTGAAAAATTTTACTGAGAACCTTAGCGAGCTCTGTTTTTCCAACACCTGAAGGACCACAAACGAGAAGCGGTTTCTCCAATTTTAAGGCAAGGAAAATAGTTCGCAAGGTATCCTCACTGATTACAAAATCAGCTTTCTCAAAACCGTCCCGCAATTTTTTGTAATCAGGATCAAGAGCAAATTTGGCAGGCGGGTTAGTCACCATAGGGCAATGACCTTTCCTTTCCGGGAACACTCCAATTTTAATCTTTTCCTTTTATTACTGCCAATGGCCGCAATCTGGTTACTTTTTTGACAAAATCGATTTCCTCAAGTGTATCCACGACATCGTCGATGTTCTTGTAGGCGGCAGGCGCTTCATCAAGGAGCAGGTGATAGGCTTTCTCATCAAAAACTACTCCTTGCATACTGGCTTTTAGTTCTTCTTTAGATATCTCTTTTTCTGCTGCAGTTCGGGATAGAAGGCGTCCTGCACCGTGATTTACTGAGAAAAAGGGTTCTTCAGCCTTTGGTGTCCCTATGAGGACATAGGAGGCTGTTCCCATACTGCCGGGGATTAAGACGGGGTGACCTGTTTCCCGGTACACCGGTGGGTTATTTGGATGGTAGGGAGGCAATGCTCTTGTTGCTCCCTTCCGGTGTACCAGCAACTTTCCTTCTCTGTGCTGCTCAAACTTAGCAATGTTGTGAGCAACATCGTAAACGATTTTCATTTGCAAATCAATGGCTGACTTTTGGAAGACTTCCTGGAAAGCGCGACGCACATCATGAGTGATTAGTTGTCTGTTACAAAACGCAAAGTTGACCGCACAGGCCATAGCTGCATAGTAAGCCTTTCCTTCAGGGGAATTTATCGGAGCACACGAAAGTCCTTTATCAGGAATTTCGATTCCGTAATTCTTTCCTGCTTTATAGAGAATCTTTGTGTAGTCTGTACATATTTGGTGTCCGAAACCCCGGCTGCCAGTGTGAATCATGACTACAATTTGATTTTCTCTGAGCCCAAAGCGGGAAGCAGTATCCACATCGTATACTTCATCTACAACTTGGATCTCAATAAAGTGATTTCCTCCACCAAGAGTTCCTAACTGACTTGCTCCCCTCTTCATTGCTTCAGAACTGATTGCTTCGCTGTTTGCTCCTGGAAGACATCCGTTTTCTTCAATAAAGTTGGTATCTTCTTTCCATCCAAAACCCTCCTCAATGAGCACAGGAACCCCATGGTGGAGAATTTTCAAGAAGAGGTCTCTTTTGAATTCCCCTCGCCGTGACTTTTTCCCGATCCCTGTAGGAACGAAGTATTCGATTGCTTCGATGAGATCCTTGAGGATCTTCCGATTTACATCATCGCGGCTTAGATTAGTTGTCAGTAAACGGACCCCGCAGTTTATGTCCATGCCTACAGCACCTGCAGAAATTACTCCTTCGGGAACTGCCGTTGCCATGACTCCACCTATTGGGAGTCCAAAACCTTGGTGGATGTCGGGCATTCCGAAGACATTCCTAACAACTCCAGGCAAACAAGCAGCATTTGCCAGTTGCTTCAGGGAATTATCGCGGTAAATGTGACGAAATAGCCTCTCGTTGAGGTAGACAATTCCGTCAACTTTCATTTGACCTTGTCGAGGGAGTTTAAACTTGTTCTTTCCAGCAGGAATTAGGTGCATAAGTTTGTCTTCCCCTCTACTCCTTACTTACTTCCCTAGTTTTTTCCCGCAAAAGTAGCTTCAGGGCAGTATAAGCAAAGGTAAAAATAATGATAAAGGAGAGAAAAGAATAGAAAAAAACAGCCCTCAGCAGACAGTCTACTACCGTGAGGGCGAGTCCTAGGGAAAATGGCAACACCAAGGAATCAATCTTAAAAAGAAGCTTTCGTTGCTTGATTTGGGAAAAGTTGAGAATGATGAAAAAGAGGATAGTGTAAAGCAATAACTTCAACAAGAACACTTTTTCAGTACTCCTTTGAGTGTAGTAACTCTCCCTGAAGATCGGGAAGAAGCTTTTCAAGTGCCCTGATTGCCCGGTAGTTTGTCAAATCAATGTGGATTGGGGTAATGGAAACCATTTTTTCTCTGATCGCTGCTACATCCGTGTCAGGGTCATCGTCAAGGTCAATTACGTCCCCACCGAGCCAGTAGTAAAGCCTCCCTCGGGGATCTTTGCGGACCTCGAAAGAATTGAGATACTTCCGGTTTCCCAGCTTGGTAATTCTTACTCCCTGGATCTCCTCGGCGGGAAGTGAAGGAACGTTGACATTGAGAAGGGTATCAGTGCAAAAATCTGTTTCCAAGACCTTGGGAACAAGCTTTTTGGTGAAGTAGGCAGCATATCTGTAGTCGGGATTATCGTAGTCAGCCACAGAAACCGCAATTGCTGGTATTCCTAAAATTAAACCTTCTAGTGCTCCGGAAACAGTCCCCGAATATAAAACATCAATCCCCAAATTTGGTCCCCTGTTGATACCAGCAACAACTATATCGGGCTTCTTTTTCAAGAGACAGTTGACTGCTAGTTTAACGCAGTCTGCTGGTGTTCCGTTAACCGCCCAAGCAGCCCCGCTGAAAAGGGAAACCCTTTCTGCGCGCAAAGGTTGGTCAACGGTGATTCCGTGTCCTGTGGCGCTCCTCTCGCGATCTGGAGCAACCACAGTAACTTCAGCGATTTCACTCAAAGCTGACCAAAGGACTGCTAACCCCTCAGCATAAATACTGTCATCATTTGTTAATAGGATTTGCATTAAGACCTCCACTATGGAAATTTCTAAATTATAGTTTAAGGGGAAACTCCTCTTTGTGCAAGAACCAATAAGCTTCCTGTCATTCTGTCAGTAACTTTTGCAACATCTTGGCATTGATTACTGCTTTTCCTCTATAGTGATTGTTAAAAGCTACAAAAATTTGCTTTGCCCCATTGGAAAGAGACTTTATTTTTGGGACCCATTCCCGGAGCTCTTCTTCGGTATATAAATAGTCGTAGCGCTCGTAAGATTCTTCGTGTTTCCACCATTTTTCAGCATTCCTTCCGTGAAAGCGAACATAACCGATTGAGGAAGTGAGGACAGCGGAACGCCCTAGGAGACCTTTGATTTGCGGCTCATCTACGGAAACATATGCTATTTCGTGCATCCGTAGAAAATCCCATACAGGTTTCTGTTCCCAACTGGTGTGGCGAAACTCCACCGCAAGAGGAAGCTCGCCCATTAATTCCCGCAGACGCAAAAGATACTTTCTGTTCTCTTCGCAGTTTTTGAATGAATACGGAAACTGAAGCAGAATTGCCCCCAGTTTTCCTGTTTCGATAAGTGGCTTCAGAGCAGAGCGAAACTTTTCGGAAGTGGCTTTAAGATCTCCCCCACGCTCGTGGGTTAACGATTTATGGGCTTTTACCGTAAACAAAAAGTCAGAGGGGGTCTTTTCAGCGAGTCTGAGGAAAAATTGGAAAGAAGGAAGGTGGTAATAAGAAGAGTTGATTTCGGTAAATGAAAATTCCTTCGTGTAGTGTCTAAGCATTTCTTCCCGCTTGATCCGGAGAGGATAAAATGCCCCACGCCAGTCGTCGTAGCTGTAACCAGAAGTCCCGATGAATATTCGAGAACTCAAGAGAAAGCCCCTTTCACCCAGCTTACTTTTTGTTGCGACTCTGGGGGTTGCATGAGTATATTTAGTTTCTTGCAAAACTTTAATCTTTAGAGGTATAATTATGGTATTCAGAACAAACGTTCGTCATCAACGTTGTCCCCCAAATTCACCGGTAATAGGAGGAGTTGGTTGTGTTCTCTAACAAACTGTGGGAAGGCCATCGCATCATTTTACCTGACGCCCGCGAAAAGATGGTTTCTTGCTGTCGGGATTGTCGCTTTTTCGTCCAAATTCAGGGAAGAGAAGAGATTAAGTATGGATGCGTGGAAATCATTGAAAAGTACCGAAAATTTTGCCGCAGGGTGCCCCTGAAAATCCACGTAATGGAAGTACTAAAGATGGTGGGCAAAGAAGGACTTAAAAAAATTTTGGAAAATGGAGACCCTCAAAGACCAGCCTGTGGAAAATTTCTCCCCAAGATCTAAGCTTTACTCTTTGACAAGGTCCCAGTTTGGTTCCAGTGGTTGTGAGGTATCAACGTGTCCCAAGATTGATTCTTTCTTTTCTCCCTCGAGCAGAAACTGAACTTTTTCAATTCCTGGGAGCTTGGCAAGAGAATTGGTTACTGAATAAAGGGTTATCTGCTCGCCAGCAGAGCCACCCCAATGTTTGGTTTGAAGTTCCCTGGAAAAGTTTACATAGGCAACCCCGTTGGTTACTTCCACAGAAATCAACTCTGTTTCTTCGGGAATTGTCCTGGTGAGTTGAGGATTTTGGGGCCCTTTGATCAACTCTTCGATAACTATAGTTTCGAGGGATTTACCCTCCACGACAACTTGGCGTTCCTCGGGAATGAGGGACATCGCGTTTTGATCCCCGAAATAAAGAATAATTTTCTTTACTTCGGGTTCTCTGTTTTCTCTAACCGCATTTTCTTTAGCCTTGTTAACCTCATTAGGTTGCCCTGATTTCATCAGGTACCAGCTGCTAAATCCTGCCAACAGCAGAATAGTGACCAGCAAGAAGATACCCTTCCAGTTGAGTTTTTGGTGATCCATATGCTCTACCTCCAGAAAAATCTCGGGCTAGAAACTCGGAGAAATTCCATGAAAAGCGAAAAATGTGCTTGTGGTGCATCCTGCTAAAATTTTCGCTTTTTGTGCATCTACGGCTTGCTTGGACTTACTGCTCTTCCATCTAGCTGCCTTTGATGAGGGAAAACGCCTCAGCTCTTGTCGCTTCATTTGACTTGAAAACTCCCCTGACTGCGGAGGTTATGGTCTTCGAACCTGCTTTTTTTACACCTCGCATTGTCATACACATGTGCTCTGCTTCAATTACGACCATTACCCCAAGGGGATCAAGGGTCTCCATGAGTGTATCAGCGATCTGAGAAGTCAATCTTTCTTGAAGCTGAGGTCTTTTGGCAAACCCCTCAACAACCCGTGCCAGTTTGCTTAGTCCTGTAATTCTTCCCTGCCGGGGAATATAGGCGACATGTGCTTTTCCGTAAAACGGCAACAGGTGATGCTCGCAGATCGAATAGATGGGAATGTCTTTAACCAAGATCATTTCATCATGTTTTTCAGAAAAAAAAACGTTAAGTTCTTCTTTAGGGTCGTACTGGAGCCCGCAAAAGATCTCCTCATACATTTTGGCAATTCGCTCGGGCGTCCGTCGCAGACCTTCTCTATTAGGGTCTTCACCTATTCCTTCGAGGAGCAACCGCACCCCCTCAATGATCTTTTGCCGATCTATTTTCCTTTTTTGTTGTTCGGACATTTTTGAAACTTTACCCCCTTGCTTTAATTCCTCCCGCTTGAGAAAAACCAACCAATATTAAATTCGCCAAATTTTTTGATTTTCCTGCAATCACTTGAGTAAACCCTGGCAACCAGCAATCGCTGTGTTATAATATTGCAGTGCGGCATTTTCCTCACCCAATGCAAGGTAGATGTTTCCCAGAGCAATCCAGGCCGAAGTATTTCCGGGATCTCTTGTAACGACTTCCCTCATACACTCGAGAGCCTCTTTCCAACACCCCATTTTAAAGTAACAGTAGCCTTTGTTGTAGAGATAAGTTAGGTTGTCTTCAACTGAGTTACAAGCTCGCTCAAAATATTGCAAAGCGAGTTCTAATTTCCCTTGTATTTCAAAGCATCGAGCAAGGTTATTGAACAGTAAAGGGTCATTCCAACCGAAAGCGAGAGCCTTGGTGAAATACTGCTCTGCTTCTCTGTAGTGACCAAGGCTAATCAGGCAAGTAGCCAAGTTGCAATAAAGCTCAGGACTATTATCTTCGTATTCTAGTGCTTTCTTGAAGGCTTTATATGCCTGATGGTAGAGTTCTAATTTGACGAAACAAAATCCCATATTATTCCACAAACTAGCGTTTTTACCTGTCTTTCTAATTGCCTTCTGAAAGCATTTGATAGCATCTTCGTAACAACCCATCTGGCAAAGGCAAAGCCCTTTGTGAGCAAGAAGTTTAGGGTCACGTGGTCGTAAACTCAAGGCTTGGTTAAAGGAAGTCAGGGCAATCTCCCAATAACCTGTTTTGTAAAAGCATATCCCTTTGTTTTCCAGTGCTTCGATGTCATCAGGATCAACTCGCAAAACCAGTTCGAAACACTGGTTGGCTTCGAGGTATTTTCCTTCTTGCATTAGTTTTTTACCTTTAGCCTTCCATTGTGCAGGATCATCTATTTCCTTATCAAAAATATGTTCTCTACCCTCAACACAGTTTCGAGAAACACTGAACTCTCTTACCCAATAGACTTCACTGTTGCTGGGAAATGAGTCATTCCTTTGTGCTTTTGAATGAATGAGGATTCCCTGCATACACCTGCAAACTTTTTCATGAAGCAGGTTTATGGCTCGTGTCAGCACCCCAAAAACACCTCCGGAATCCAAGTTTTTGAGTAAAATAGTTCTTGAATAGTGAATAAAATCCTGCTATTTTTTTCCAACTAATTCTTCTTTTCTTCGATTGCAACCCCGAATTCTGCTATATTTTGTCTTGTTCTTGAAGACGGGTGTCATATCTCTTCTCTGAAGCTAATATGGTTTATAAACAGAAACTTTTAGGGGGGCTTTTTGACGTGGGGGAAGAAAAGACGAAAGCGCGGCCTGTTTTCTGGGGCACCTGTATCGCCGTCGGCATCGGTCTTGTGGGGGTTTTTATAATGGCAGTAACCCTTTACCTGACCCCTCTTTCTGACACTTACTGCAAACCACTTGCCATAGCCCTCTATATAATTGGGGCCTTTGTTGGTGGTTTTATAGGAGCCAGGAAGGCAGAGGGAAAAAGGCTTCTTTGCGGTATTGAAGTCGGGCTTTGTTATTTCTGCTTTGTCACTCTGTTGAGTTTCCTGGTGGCACCGGCAGCACTATCTCCCCTAAAGGCGAGCCTTAAGGCAGTTTACACTTTACTGAGTTCGGCTTCAGGCGCTGTTGTGGGAACAGCTTTGGGTGAATAGGTTTTGTTTTATTTTTCATCTTCCCAGTGGCCCCTGATAAAATCTACTTTCCACCCTTCTTGTTCTCTAACCAAAAAAATGGTTACAGAGTCTTCTTTTTGCCACTGTTTCAGGGGATGCCAGATCACATCACCCTGAACCCAGGCTTGGTTTTTGGTTTCTACAAAATTTTTTACTATAAAAATCACGTAAACACCTGTGTCATCCTCAGAGCGATCCTTTTTTAGGGCCTCGATGACTCCTCTAGAGTGCAGAAACTGCCAGTAGCGGTCCGTAAGCAACTCCCGAAAGCGCTTCCAATCAGCATTTTGAATCGACTGATATAACTGGATTGCTGCTTCCACAGATGGTTGGACTCTGATTTCGACGATCTTCCACTGGCCCTCGAACAAGCGCAAGAAAACTGTTTCGTGGTATTCGGGAAGAAGACGCTTCTCTGACTCCCAACAGACACGCCCTAAAGCCCATGCTTCTCCTTTTACAGGATCGATGTAGGAATCCAGAATCAGGAACATTTCAAATCTGATTGTAGGGTCTTCTCTCTTTATTGCTTCCCAACGTTCAAGGAATCCACTTTTTTTGAGGTAGGAAAACATGGCTGGGGAGGTCAGTGAGCGGACGAGTTTCCAATTTGTTTCGGAAAAAGCCTGGTAAAACCTATCAATAATCGTAAAAGGGTTGCTGGGAGCTGATTTCGAAGATGAAAAAACTCCTAAGCTGATGATGAGGAAGCTGCACACGAAAACGAAAAAAATAAACCACTTTTTCTTGGACACGTTAACCACCTGCTTCTCCTGTGCAATCTTAGTTTATTTTTTAGTTAATGCTGGATGGTGTCAGTTTATGACTCTGTGACTCTGATTTGGTTCAGAAAAATAAAAGGCAGCCTTTAAAGGCTGCTATTCACTTGATGATCTTTTTCAGGATATCTCGCAATAACCGTGGCAATCTAACAAAATAAACCTTCAAGGTTGCCCACCCCACTGTATTCCTTTTCCTCCCCCATTATATTTTCTGAGAGAGAAAAAGGTGCAAAAGTAAGAGATGTTCTTTATAGTATATGCGCCTGAACCCTTCAGCTTTCGTTTAACTGCTCAGCTACTTTTTTCAACTCAAAAACTACCTTGCTCCCAATCACCGCGTAGTCTTCTGTGGGAAGATAGTGAGGTGCAGAGCTGTCGAAGAGCACATTCCCTGAAGGCGGAAATTCATCATCTCCCTCCCACACTATATAAGTTACTGGAACCATTGGAAAAACTGGAATTGTAACACTAGCATCTCCAAACTCTTTTTTTTCTCCACCCAAGGCTAGTCCTGCTTTGATCAAGGCACTAGTGTTGTTTCCAAAATATTTTATCAAAGGCCTGATGGCGCGGTTGTGGAAGGGAGTGATGTAGATTTGGCCCGAGGGTAGCTCTTTGAACGATATCCACTTGTGGTGAAGAGGCACGCCTTCGGCATGGTATAAGTAGTGCAAAATTAAAATTTGGGTATCTAAGGGCACATCTTTTTCCTCGGGGTGGTAAACCTCTCCAGATGGATAGGTAACCCGGTAGTTTTTTTTCAAAAACGGGACTATAAATTCTTGGGCCCCCTCATCGTATTTAACCGAAGCGCGCCAACACACCTCATGGGGATTTCGGTCTGCTAGCATTTGCCTGGCAATGGCAAGGGTTGTATCTAGATTAAAATAAGTTTTGTTCTTGAACTTTTGGCTCAAACCTTCCAAGACGAATGGCCTCCCTTCGCTGTCAAGTAATGGTTTATGTTTTTAAGACTTCTCTACTTTTTTTCATTTTCCTGCAAGATCTTCACATATAGGGAACGCTTCCTAGGGCCATCAAATTCACAGAAAAAGATCCCCTGCCAAGTTCCCAAGGCAAGGTCACCGTTTCTGATAAAAACCGTTTGCGAAGATCCTAAGATACTTGCCTTGATATGAGCGTGGGCGTTTCCTTCTCTATGGAAGTAATTTCCTTGAACAGGTGCTATTTTTTCCAGTGCCTCAGCTATATCACGAATTACATCGGGATCAGCATTTTCGTTAATCAAAAGTCCTGCTGTGGTGTGGGGAACATAGAGAAAACACACACCATCAGTGCATCCCGATTTCCGGACTAATTCCCTTACTTGCGGGGTAATGTCTATGAATTCAATTTGCTTTTTGGTGATTATGGAAACTACCGTCACGAGAACCAACTCCCCATCCTTTTTGATTTGACATTTTTGTCTTCTTCGATTAGAATGAAAATTAGCTATACAAGTAAAAAGGCGAAAGCGCGCCCGTAGCTCAGAGGATAGAGCGCTGGCCTCCGGAGCCAGGTGCGCAGGTTCGATTCCTGCCGGGCGCGCCATTTTATTTTCACCATCTTTATTTTTTGATTAACTTGCTTTCATTATCTTCTTTTCTGGATTCCAACCAAAGAGTGCACACAAGGCGAGGACAAAACGCACCAACTTGTTCTGGAGTTTTCTTTCCAAAACGTTGTTTTGGAAGATTAGTTTCTCAATTTTCTTTTGCAGTGAGATATTGGTCGTGTTCAACATGTCGAGCTCCAGTTCGAGGTTTTCGTTGACTCGTTGCAGGTCCTGATAAGCCTTTTTTAGCTCAGATAATTCTTTGTTTACCCGCAACAGCTCTTGGTGTTTTGCTTTCACTTCAGTGCGCAAACTTTCTAAGGCACGGTTGTGCTTTTTCTCCATATCTAATCTTGCCGGTTCTACCTGCGCTAAGTCTTGCTCCAAACTGTTAATTTTTTCTTCTAGTAAAGAGATCGTTTCCCGCAGCTGGGTATTGGTCCTCTGGAGATCTTTGTTCTCTTTGTTGAGGAGAATGTTTTCGTGAGTTCGCGATTTTAGCTGGTTAGTCAAATTCTTGAGATCCTCTTCATATTGGGCACACCTGTCTCGAAGGCTGGCAATTTCGCGAGCATACTCTTCGATTTTGCTTAAAAATTTCTTTCTTTCACCCTCCATTTGATGCAAATTAGCTTCCATTGTCTTCAGCAAGATCTCCATTTCGTGGCATTTCTTCTCTCTCTCCTCAAGGGCGCGGAGAGCATCCTCCAACTGCTTTCTTTGAGTGTTTAAAATTTTCGTTTTTTCATGGTTTTCTTCCTCCAGCTTGCGTATTCTTTCCGTCAAAACCTTTTTTTTGCTTTCCCCACTCTCCATCAGTGCGTCATCTTCTATCTCCCAATAGTGTTCATTTAGAATATCCCGGCTGGGACGTACTTTGGCCACCCCATTAACCCCCTTCTTGTTATTTTATTTTCGGCAAAAGGATTCGCTATTTTCTCTCTGGATTCCTTCGGAAAAAATGGTAATTAATGTCGGTATCTAGGAATATTTATCGAGAAGTTTGAGGTAAATCAAGAGAATTAATCTCTCCTCTGAGGTAAGCGAGAGCCTTTTTAAATGTAGAGGGTAATGGGGCTTCAAAAGTCATCAATTCACCAGTTCGGGGATGGCTGAAAGAAATTTGATAGGCATGAAGTGCCTGCCCCGGCAGCCCCAAGGGGTTGCGCTTGGAACCGTAGAGAGGGTCACCAGCAACCGGGTAGCCGGCGTAAGCAAGGTGAACCCGTATTTGGTGTGTTCTTCCTGTTTCTAGCTCTACTTCGAGTAGAGTGAAACCAGGAAATTTTTCGAGCACCCGGTAATAAGAACGAGCAGGCTTGCCATCAGGAACAACCGCAAATTTTTTGCGATTTCGGGGATCCCTCCCTAATGGCGCATCGATTACACCTTTATCTTCCATAACTTCTCCGTGGACAAGAGCGAGGTATTTCCTTTTCAGTGTGCGGTTTTTCAGTTGCTCAGTAAGACTCTTATGGGCGAGTTCATTCTTGCTGACAACAAGGAGACCGGAAGTGTCTTTATCAAGCCGGTGAACAATTCCTGGCCTCAGATAGCCCCCAATGCCAGTTAAATCTGGGCAGTGATAAAGTAAGGCGTTCACCAGTGTTCCTTCGTAATGACCAGGTGCAGGATGAACTACAAGGCCTTGTGGTTTGTTAATAACCAGTAGATCCTTGTCTTCATATACAATATCCAGGGGTAAATGCTGGGGCTTCAAGATAATCTCCTCGGGTGGGGGAACTTCCATTTCGATGAAGTCTCCCCCGCGGACTCGGTAGCTTGAACGTGATTTTTTCGAATTGACCAGCACTTTTCCTTTTTCAATCAGCCTTTGGATTTGGTTTCTGCTTAAAAAAGGAACCTGCCGGGAAAGATAGAGATCCAAGCGGTTCCCTTCATCTCCTGGTGGTACTTCAAAGAAGTATGTTTCTGGCTCCAGAAGAAGATCACCTCTCCCTCTCATAGCTTTTTGAACTGAAAAGGCCAAGGAGGAGAAGAATTGTGCCCACAAAGATAAAAATATCAGCAAAATTGAAGACAGGCCATACTCTTAAATCCAAAAAATCAATAACAGAACCTGTTCTTAATCTATCGATCAGATTACCTAGAATACCTCCAGTTACCAGAGGCAGGCTCCAGAGGATCTTGTCATCCTTCCTCTGAGCAGTCAGGAAGTAAAGGTAAAGGAAAAAAAGCAAAAATATGGTGACTATGCTTAGTGCAATAAAAAGACCAGTATAATGTTCCAGGATTCCGAAAGCGCCACCAGCATTTTTCACATGTGTGAGGTAGAGCAGAGGATGTAGCAGAGATACTGATTCTCCCGGTTTGAGGTAGGAGACCACAAGAAATTTAGAAATTTGATCTACGAAAAGAGCTATTAATGAAATCAACAAAAAGTTGCCCAATGCTCTCTCTCTCCAGTTTTTGGCTTGAAATTTTTTCTTTTCTCGATTTCTTAAGTTTCCAGCTTTTCGAGAGCTTTGCTGAATGCAGCAAAAGCCTCTTCATTAAAGAGGGCAAAAACTATTTCTTCGAGGTTGGTGGGGTTGTTCTTGATAAAGTCGATAACGGTCTTCAACATCAGTTCCCCGGCGATCTCCAGAGGAAAACCGCCTACACCGGTTCCTAAAGCGGGAAAGGCAATGGTTTTTATTCCTAACTCCTGAGCCCGGCGGAGGCTGTTTTCTGTAGCCTTGATGATTTTTCCTCCATCTGTTTGCAGGTCCTGACCCATTACCGCGGCGTGAATTACATAAGCAGCACGCAAATTCCCAGCTCCAGTAACAACTGCTTCCCCAACAGGAACAGGTCCCTTCTTCATGGCTTCCTCTTCGATCTCTTGACCCCCTTTTTTCTTGATCGCCCCAGCTACACCGCTTCCCATCCAGAAATGGTTATTTGCTGCATTGACAATAGCGTCCACTTCGAGTTCGGTGATGTCCCCCTGCCAAAGGCGAATTAAGGTGTTGTTAATTTTCTTTTCAAAAATTCCCACTAAACCCCTCCTCCTTTCTATCACCCTAACAAACATCCTCATTTACCAAATGGCTCAGGGATTCGCTTTTTCTTTGAGCAAGTGCCAGGTAAACATCTTCCAGCCGCTGAACCATTCTTTCTAATGAAATTTCTTCTACCTGTTCGCGGGCTTGCTCGCCCATTTCCTTGATCTTCTGAGGATTTTTCAGGAGGCTGATTAATTTTTCAGTGAACTCACCTTCGTCCTGACAGAGATATCCAGTAACTCCGTTCTTAACCATTGCCAGAGTTCCAAATGCGGCCCTGGCGACCACGGGAAGACCTGCGGCCATTGCTTCGGCCACCACCAGTCCCTGGGTTTCAGTGAGGGAAGGAAAAACGAAAACATCTGCGCTTCGGTAAGCATTGACCACATCTTCTGGGGGAAGCAATCCTGTAAAAATAACTTTTGGCCTGATTCCCAGTTCAGAAGCGAGTTGTTCCAAGGCTTCTTTTTCTGGGCCCCTACCTACGAGAACAAGAGTGGTGTTAGGGAAGTAGTCAAGGACCTGACGAAAGGTCCGGAAAAGAGAAGAGAGATTTTTTTCTTTTCCTAATCTCCCCACAAAAAGCAGAACCTTTTCTCCCTGAGGAATACTGAACTTCTTTCTGAGGAAGGACGGCTCACCGTCTCGGAATTGTTCCAGGTTAATCCCTGTAGGAATGACGGCTACAGGAGATCTGACTCCGTAACTCTTAAGAAGCTTTTTAACTACACTGGTGGGAGTAATTACTAAATCGCACCTATTGCAGAATTCCCTTGCCAGCCGGATCGTCAACCTGCGGGCGAGGCCTTGAGCAAAAGGCACATAATGAACATACTGGTCGTAAAGAGTGTGATAAGTAAAAACTAAGGGTTTTTTGAGTTTTTTGGCGAAGAAGGCTCCAAGTCGCCCCAGCAAAAATGGTGAATGCACGTGAATAATATCTAACTCTACTTTTTTAAGCAACTTTTCAGCGAACCAAGGCACAGGAACCCCTATGTAAAAATCTGGGTGAGTTGGGGAGCGAAAAGACGGAAACCGGAAAACATGGTCTTCTTGTTCTTGGCACCCGGGATAATGTGGAGCAAAAATATAGACCTCATGTCCGCGTTTGCGAAGCTCTGTAGCTGATGTTTCGATCGAACGGACGACACCACTTACATAAGGCCTGTAGCTGTCTGTAAAGATTCCGATTCGCAATGTTTCTCCCCACCCTACACAGGTCCTTCAGGTTGGTCTTCATCGTCCCATCCGCGAAAGTCCTTGTAAAAGACCCCGTTCTTTCCTTTCCAGTAAGGGACAGATTCTACATCTTCGACTATTCCTTGTCTTTGCTCTGCTTCCTTTCCATAAGCAATATCTGAGGAAGTTCCGTAGTGAGCTACATCTTGCCAGCTATCTTGACCATCATAAACAATCCTCTCTCTATGCATATCCTCCAGATAAATTTCTTCAGGAACCCATCCAAATGGAGGTCTAATGATCTGCTCCTCCACCGGGCGCTTCTTGAGAAGCTGGTCCTTTTCCTCCACTTTCTGCTGACAGTGGAGACAAAGAGTCGTTTCTGGGACTGCTTCTAATCTGGATTCAGGAATCTCTTTGCCACAATGTTCACAAATCCCGTAGTTTCCCTCCTCGATTCTCGCCAGGGCTTCTCTAATCTTAAAAAGCTGAACTCGGGCAAGGTCTCTTAACCCGATATCTTTGCTTCTTTCGAACACTTCGGTGCCTAAGTCTGCAGGATGGTTATCGTACATCGAAAGTTCTTGAAGAGAATCTCGAAGACCTGTTGTGGATCCTTCTTCCAACTGAGCAAGCCGGGTAATTACTTCTTTTTCTGCATTGTCCAGGAGTTGCTTATAGTGCTCTAATTTTTGCTGATCCAAAATTAACCCTCCATCCTTTCCATCAGAAATTAATCAAGATAATGGACAATTTCTTCTGTTGCTCGCCGTCTTGGAGGTGAAGGTTTCTCTGCAGGATAACCCACGGGAATCAAGGCAACTGGTTTCATATCCAGACCTAGTCCAAGGACCCGACGTACTCCTTCTTCATCAAATGCTCCTATCCAACATGTTCCCAGACCGATTGCTGTTGCTGACAAGAGGATGTTTTGGGTAGCAGCAGCAGTGTCCTGGATGCAATACAGTTTTTCTCCGCGTTCTCGGTAACGGCGTGCCGAACGCGAGGGAACTGCACAGACGACAATAACTACAGGAGCTTCTGCTAGGAACATCTGCCCAAGAGCAGCTTTAGCAAGCCCTTTTTTCTGTTCTTCACTACGCACGACAAAAAATTCCCATGGCTGGACATTACCTGCCGAGGGCGCCCAACGTGCTGCCTCCAGAATCTGATTTAAGGCATTTTCAGGAAGAGGATCACTCTTAAAAGAGCGAATGCTCCGCCTTTCCCTAATAACATCGAGAACATCTTTGCTCACAATTTTCTCCTCCTTAAACAAATTAAGGAAATAAAAGGGAGCTAAGGGTTAAATACCCCCGTGGAGCTGGATCTGAACGAGTCGAACGATTGCGGCAATAAAGTCACTGATAAGTGGCAAGTGGAGAATTACGAGACGTTGCAAAATGACTAATACAAGGGCACCTAGGATGGTAAAGCCTACGGCAATACCTAAGCCGCGTGCTACCCCAGCCATAAAATTGATAAAAAGGAGACGAACTGGATTGTTCATAAGTTCAATATATTCTGCTAGTTTCATCTTCTCCAGATGCAGAGAAAACTTTTCGATTTTTTCCTGTAAACTTTTCATCAAATCTGAGGGAACTTCTTGCACAATGGACCCCCTTACCATTCTGCCCTCTTGGCGTGAATTTAATTAGTAAGTGCTTGCAAAGGAGCAGGAATTCGTCCTCCCCGCTTCACAAAAGCACTAGCACTGAACTTGTTGACTGACATAACTGGGGCTTTTCCTAAGAGACCGCCGAATTCTACATAGTCTCCGGGTTTCTTTCCTGGCGCAGGAATAATGCGCACTCCAGTCGTTTTGTTGTTGATCATTCCAATTGCTGCTTCATCAGCGATGATTGCTGCAATTGTTTCTTCAGGAGTATCTCCAGGGATGACAATCATGTCCAGACCCACGGAACAGACACAGGTCATTGCTTCCAGTTTTTCAATTGTTAGCGCACCTTCAGCTGCAGCTCTTGCCATTCCTGCGTCTTCACTTACTGGAATGAAGGCTCCACTCAAGCCGCCAATATAAGAGGAAGCCATTGCTCCTCCCTTTTTAACTGCGTCATTCAAAATGGCAAGTGCTGCTGTGCTTCCTGGAGCACCACAGCGTTCCAGTCCCATTGCTTCGAGGATTTCGGCAACACTATCTCCTACTGCTGGTGTCGGGGCTAGCGACAGGTCAACAACACCGAAAGGGACACCGAGCCGCTTAGAGGCTTCCCTGCCGATCAATTCTCCCATCCTCGTTACTTTAAAAGCTGTCTGTTTGATCAACGTGGCCAGAGTCCCCAGATCAGCACCAGGATTGTTGCGGACCACATTGAGGATTACTCCTGGTCCGCTGACACCAACATTAAGAGCACATTCAGGCTCTCCAATACCATGGAAAGCACCAGCCATAAAAGGATTGTCTTCTGGAGCATTACAGAAAACTACTAGCTTTGCACAACTGATTCCCGATCTTTCTGCCGATAACTCTGCAGCTTTTTTAATTATCTTGCCCATTAAGAGCACTGCATCCATGTTGATTCCTGCCTTTGTAGTTCCTACATTAACTGCGGCACAGACCCTTTCAGTTGCTGCTAGGGCTTGGGGAATGGAATTGATCAAATTAAGATCTCCCGGGGTGAACCCTTTGTGGACCAGGGCAGCATAACCACCGATGAAATTCACTCCGATTTCCTGAGCAGCCTCCTCTAAAACTTCTGCCAGGTAGCAAAATTCCTCTTCTGAACAGCCTTCAGCAACCAGTGAAAGTGGTGTCACTGAAACCCTTTTGTTGATTATCGGGATTCCGTAGTAACGCTCGAGTTCTTCTCCTACCTCCACCAGATTGGCAGCACAGCGAACAATCTTATCGAAGATCTTTGACCCCATAACCTTGACATTAGAATCCCTGCAGTCACGAAGACTGATCCCTAAGGTGATTGTCCTGATGTCCAGATTTTCCAGTTCTACCATCTTGATGGTTTCGAAAACCTCTTGAGGACTATATGGAAAAGGCAAAAGGAACATCCCCTTTCTAGATCCGGTGCATGAACCTGAAAACATCTTCATGTTGCAGGGTTATTCTTAGTTCCAGCTCTTCACCTTTTTCTTCCAGCATCTTTTTTAAGGTGAGAAAGTCTACCTGACACTTACTGAGATCGACGATCATGATCATGGCAAAGAATCCCTGAAGGACTGTCTGGGTAATGTCGAGGATGTTTACATTAACTCCCGCGAGGATGCTTGAGACAGCAGCAATAATTCCCACTTTGTCATGTCCAATAACGGTGACGATCGCTCGATTAATCTCTCGTTCATCTGGAACTGCGTCTTTTGGTTCCTTTTCTTCAGAAACTGGCTTCTGCGGAATAAGATTAACCTTGATCCCTTTCTCTCTGATTAGTTCTTTGGCAGCTTGGGTGAAGATGGTGCCTTCGGGAAATGTAAGTTCTTGCTGGTCAATAAGCCGTTCGAGCTTTGCTCTAGTGATTACCTCTCGCAAAACAAACTCCCCTTTCTTAGAGGTCTGAGGTTGCTTTTGCTTCGAAAAGTTGGACCACATTATAGCACCTTTCGCAGAGCTTCGGGTGTTCTGCAGAGGAACCAACACTTTCCCGAATCAGCCAACACCTGATGCACTTGTTACCTGGAGCTTTTTTCACCAGGATCTTCACTGGAATTCCCTCGGACGGAAACGCTGTTACCGGAGCTGTTTCCCAGTGTTCGTGGATTTCTACTCCGGAAACAATGAATACTGTGGCTAATTCAGTCTCAAATTTTTTCAAAAACTCGTATTCGCTTTCATTTTCTGGATAGAGAGCTACCACAGCTTCAGTAGAAGGGCCAATAAGCTTCTGAACACGGGCTTCCTCTAACGCCTTCGCCACCTCATCACGCAGCCTTAAAATCCGTTCCCAGTTGTTTTCTAGTTCTTGCTCTAGATAATTTTGGTTTACCTGAGGCCAGGGAGCTAGGTGAACACTGGGCCACTGGTTTTGCAATTGGGGAAGGTGGCTCCAGACCTCTTCAGTAGTAAAGCTCAGAATGGGAGCAAGTAATCGGGCAAGGACACTGCATATCTCGTAAAGGACGGTTTGGACACTGCGCCTCTCCGGGGAAGAAGGATAAGCGCAATATAGGGTATCTTTCGTCACATCAAGGTAAAAAGAACTCAAGTCAACGACACAGAAATTGTAAATAGCGTGGTAGACAATGTGGAATTCGTAAATTTGGTAAGCTCTTGTCACCCTCTGAATCAAGCGGTGCAGCTTTAGTAGCACCCAGCGGTCGAGAAGGCTCAGTTGTTCGTAGGGAACCCGATCCCTTTCTGGATTAAAATCGTAGAGATTACCCAGCATAAACCGAAAAGTATTCCTGATCTTGCGGTAGGCTTCCGAGGTCTGGTTTACAATGTTTTCAGAAACAGCAACATCACTGCGGTAATCAGCAGAAGCAACCCAGAGACGGAGAACGTCAGCACCAAACCTCTTGATCAAGTCCTGAGGGTCGATGACATTGCCCAGTGATTTGGACATTTTCCGCCCTTCTTCATCAACCACGAAGCCGTGGGTGAGAACAGTACGATACGGAGCCTTGCCGCGCACGGCAACAGAAGTGCAAAGAGAAGAGTTGAACCAACCCCTGTGCTGGTCACTTCCTTCCAGGTAAAGATCAGCAGGCCACCTGAGCTCCGGATGTTGTTCCAGAACAGCGAAGTGGCTCGAGCCTGAATCAAACCAGACATCCATCGTATCTGTTTCTTTGGTAAACTTTTTACTGCCACATTCGGGACACTGGAAACCAGGGGGCAAAAGTTCTGCAGTGTCTTTTTCAAACCACACATCAGAACCATGCTTCCGGAAAAGCTGCTGTAGCCAGGTGATTGTCTCATCGTTGATCACAGGCTTCTGACACTGCTGACAGTAAAAGATGGGAATAGGTACTCCCCAAACCCGCTGGCGGGAAATGCACCAGTCTCCCCGGTCAGCAATCATGTTGTAGATGCGCTCTTTCCCCCAGGAGGGAATCCACTGGACTTCTTCTATTGCCTTAAGGGCTTCTTCCCGAAAACCGTCAATGGAAGCAAACCACTGTTCTGTAGCTCTGAAGAGCAGAGGTTTTTTGCATCTCCAGCAGTGGGGATACTGGTGAACAATCGTCTCTTGGCGATAGAGGAGACCGCGGTTTTTCAGTTCTTCAATTACCTTCTGATTGGCATCCCAGATCAGCATCCCGGCGAAAGGCTCTGCCTCTGAGATAAACTTTCCTTTGCCATCAACCAGGGATACTACGGGAATATTGTAAGACTGGCAAACTTCAAAGTCCTCCATTCCGTGAGCAGGAGCAGTGTGCACAGCACCTGTTCCCTGTTCGAGGGTGACATGTTCTCCCAGGACCACGAGAGAGTCTCTGTTGTAGAAGGGATGGGCACACCGGATCCCTTCTAGCTGAGCACCTTTCCATGTTTCCAGAACTTTTGCTTTTTGTTGATCTTCTGCAGAAAGGGCTTGAGCCATCAACTCTTTGGCTAAGAGTAGTCTTTCTTCCCCGATCTCAACAAGGGCGTAGTCAAATTCAGGGTGAAGGCTGATTGCTGTATTCCCTGGTATCGTCCACGGAGTTGTCGTCCAGATGAGAATAAAAGTGGGTTCATTTACTGAAAAAAGCCCTTTACTATCCCTCACTCCAAACTTTACGTAGATAGAGGGAGAAGTTTTCTCATGATACTCTACCTCAGCTTCAGCGAGAGCAGTTTCACAGTCAGCACACCAGTAGACAGGTCGCAGTCCTTTATAGATATAGCCGCGTTTGGCAAGTTCTCCGAAGACTCCGATCTGAATGGCTTCATAGGCAGGTTCGAGGGTGAGATACGGTTTTTCCCAATCACCCAGAACCCCAAGACGCTTGAACTGTTCTCTTTGGATACCGACATATTTTAAGGCATATTTTTTACAGATGCCCCGAAATTCCAAAACATCCACCTGGTGACGGTCAACCCCCAGGTGCTTGATTGCTTGTTGCTCGATGGGAAGACCGTGAGTGTCCCATCCAGGGACAAAAGGAGCATCATATCCCGCCATTGTTTTGTACTTGATAGTGATATCTTTGAGGATTTTGTTGAGAGCGGTGCCCAGATGGATGTCTCCGTTGGCATAAGGGGGTCCATCGTGCAGAATAAATTTTGGTTTTCCTTGGGCCTGCTCCCGAATTTTTTGATAAAGCCCTAATTGTTCCCAGAAACGAAGAATTTCTGGTTCTCTTTGGGGCAAGTTCGCCCGCATTGGAAAATCTGTTCGCGGCAAATTCAAGGTCGTTTTATAGCTTTTTTGCTCCATATTTTCACTCCTTAACATCTGGAATCAACGACAAATAAACCTCTCACCTTTAGGGGCGAGAGGTATCCCGCGGTACCACCCTTATTCCCTTCCAGTTGTAAAAAGGGCTCTCTGAATAAGGAGGTTAACGGTCCTTACCCGGCCTTCCTTACTCACCCTAAAGGCTTTCTGGAGGCACTCCCGGGGGATTTTCTGCTCACCCTGGGATTGCCAGGCTTCCACCCTCCCTGGCTCGCTGGGAACCCAGAACGAGATACTCTTCCCGGTCATTGCTTTAACTATTTTTTATTTTTGCTTTTGAGATGCGTTTTTTCCCAACTTCGAGGTAATTATACGGAATTTCCAATTCCTATGTCAAGCAGCTCAAAGAAGAACGTAGCTGTCAACTCCGAGTAGGAAAAGATTACGGTTTACCAAGAAAGTCAAAGAAGGGAACCATTATATGGTTCCCCCACTCAAGTTCTATTTGGTTGGAAATCATAAATGGTTGTTGCACCAGTTACAATGAAGAAGTTTTATCTAATCTGATAGACTACAGTAACATTAGCATAGATTTGGAGTTCGCTTGGCTGGATAGGGGTTTCACCAACACTTGCTCCTTCCCTTGCTCCCGATAAGTAAACAGGAGTATAGCCTAAACCGCTTTCTTGAATGGAAATAATTCCTGCCAGCTCAACCCCCATTGTCTGAGCGATCGCCTTCGCCTTTGCTTTTGCATCCTGACAGGCCAACTGAAGAGCCTTCAATTGGGCATCACAGGTATCCTTTTTAGTAAATTCAATACTTTGAACTCTATTGGCTCCGGCATTAACAGCAGCATCTATCACCTTACCTGTCATACTAAGATCATTAAGAGTTACTCTAATAATGTTGTTTACCCTGTAGCTGATAATAGATGGAGGCTTTTGTTCTTCTGGCTTCGGCTGATAATATTCCGGCCAGATAGAATACTCGGTGGTTTCGATCTCCTCATTAGAAACCCCACACTGATTGAGGGCAGCAATAACCTTATTTAGAAGCACAGTATTTTCCTGCTGGGCCTCTTTCGCAGTCGGTGCCATGGTAAGCAGACCTAACTGAATTCTTACCTGGTCAGGTTTTACGAAAACTTTTCCAAAACCATTGACTGTAATCGTCGAGTTCTGCTCCCCACTAGCTCTTGCAGGACCAGGAGCAATCAGGGCCTCTCCCAATAACATGGAACCCATTAAAAGAAAACTAAGAAAAACTATAAAGAAATTTTTGATAATCTTTTTCCTCATCTTCCCCACTCCTTCCTCTCCTTAATAACCTCAATAAATTGAAGCCACAATTTTCTGCAACTCCTGGTAAGATACAGTTCCGCCTACACTTAGAACATAATGACGAGCTTCTTGGAGCACACACCAACTGATGCGCTTCTCACCTCCCCATTTATTCAGTTGCTCCTCAGCCAGAGAAGCCACATTTTGTTCCCAGGGCTGCTCCAGGTCGTCATCTTTAATGGGGTAAACAATCAAATTAAAGTTCTTTCCTTTTTGCTGGTTGCTGAAGGAAACTAGCAGCGGCTCCTGCCCGCAGCACAAACAATTGCCCTCCCAGGCATCTACTTTTTTTGCTGAATTTCCCCTTGATTCTCAGCAGATAGAGTGAAACAAGCATCAAATTCAAAGCCTGAAGGAAGATAGGCCAGGATAAAGACTACTTGTTTCTCTAACTCTCTAACATTCTTTCTTGGTTGCTACAGGAGTCTTCCAAAATTTCTACTTGAGCTTTTCCACTCTCTCCTTCGCTTCAAGTGTCTAAACCAGGGGGGCGTTGTTTTTAACTCTTTCCAGAAGAGTTGCACCGACTGCAACATCACCGAAATTTTGTGAAAATTCCTGGTTCTGGTTATTCTCTTCTGCAACTACACCAGCTTTATTGGGGGCGGAAGCAGTAGTATTTTGGTGTAGCTGCTTCTGAGGGTGTTCTTCCTCCTTACTTTTTTCTGACTGTAGTCTCCCGCTAAGTAGAAAACTTGAATCATCTGAAGCTTTTTTCGTCTCCCCAAGCGGCAGATAGTTAGAGAAAGAAAGCACAAACACTAAAAGCAGGAATCCTGCTAGAGCCGGAGCCAAGAATGGTTTGCTCAGTTCCGCCTTCCCAGCCAGGGCTCTACTATTTACTGCGAAGGCTTTAGTAAAACCTTCCACGTTTATTACGAATTTTCTGTCGGTACAATACAACCCTTTTAAGAGAAACACTTTTTTAGATTTAAAGGACTTTTCTTGAGAAAAAGGAAAAGAGGTGGATAGGGACAAGGCCTCCCTTAAATGCCTGGGGAATTTGCCTGGCTGGCTTCTGTTCAAGAATTCGAATGTTTCGAACATACCCCACAGGGTTTAAGAACAAAGCATTCCAGGATTGAGAAATTAATCCAGCTTTTCAATAAATGCGGCTATCATAAACTCGGCATTGCTTTTTGTTCCGGTCTGGGACATGAAGCGCGGCTGCTGACACATATTTTAGAAAAAATGGTTGTAGATTGTCAATGAAAACTGATCCCTTTTTCACACTGAATTTTGATCCCCTGA
>DAINRC010000011.1:0-31609 GCA_036742135.1 Bacillota bacterium | reverse complement strand
GTGACCGCGCGGTAGACTTTCCGACCCTTCACAACGCACACCGGCTCCCTAGCCCGCTCCAGCTGCTCTTGGCCGTACAGAAAAACCACATCCCTCAGCAAAATGTAGTTCGGAACCCTGATCCATAGCGTGTTGTCCCGGGCATAAGTGCAGGTCTGGTTGCCGCACGTTTCGTCTTTGGAGCCGAGTACCAGGAAATTGCCCGAACGCGCTTCACGCCAGGCACGCAGCCACTCCGCGTGGTCCCGGAAACCGTTCGCCTCCAAATTGTGCTGGGCCTTGAAAAGCTTCCGGCCGCCAAAACAGATGCGGCACAAGCCTGACTCCAGGTCCCTCCGCACCGCCTCCAGCTTGTGCCTCAGGTTCCTCAGGCGCCGCCTCTTCTGGTGAAGAACAAACCTTACCCACTTCAGACGCTTGACTTTCTTCTGCCACTCTTCCGAACGGGGTACCAACTTAGCCAAAGACTTCAGCAACTTTTCGCGCTCTTTTTCCTTCTTCTTGATGGCCCGTTCCACAGATTCGATGCGGCCCAGCAAGTCGCACTCACGCCAGCGCAAAATCTCGCGTACGGACTCAAGCCTCGCGGTCAAATCCTTCATCAGGGAGTTGAACTGCCGGGCCGTGATGCCGTGTTCCGCGATGTATTTGCGCTTCAGTTCCTTCACCTGTAAGCCTTTAACGTGGTAATCCACGTAGAGCTTCCTTTCCAGGTGACCGAAATACTCGCCCACAACCTCAAAGAAGGGGTAGCTTTCCCGGTCATCGATCCGTGTCTGGTACGTGGCCAGCAGCCTCAAACACCTCCTTTACCTGCCTCACCACTTCCTCCTTCCTCTTGCTCCTGATACCGTAAAGCTTACCGGCAAACGAAGTAACTATGGCCAGCAGGTCCTCCACCAGTTCTTCATGTACCGTCTTGCGGTCTTCTTCCCCATTCACCACGTGGACCTTCACACCGTAGCTCTCAAAGTATACCCTCAGGTAGTTGAAGCCGAAGCGGGTGAGCCTGTCCTTGTAGCTTACTGCCAGGTCGGTAATCTTTCCCTCCCTGGCCAGTGTCATCAGCCTCATGAGGCCCTTCCGCCTGTCGTTCAAACCCGAGGAAACGTCGGTGACCACCAGAACCTCATCGAACAGCCTCGGGTCGAACTTTTTCCTGACCGATTCGACCTGCCTGTCCAGGTCGCCCTTAGCCTTTTGTTCGTGCGAGGAGACGCGGGCGTAGATGACCAACACACGCTCCCGGGGCACAGGCAATTTCTCTTCCCCGAATAACCTCTTCACCTCCGATTCGGGAACTCTTCTTCTTCCCCCGGGCGTCCTGACCACCCTGATTTTACCCGCTTTGTCCCATCTCTGGAGCGTCTTTAGAGACACTCCTAAGATCCTGCATGCTTCGTGCAGTGGGTAAAGTTTTTCCATGGTGCCTACATTTACCACTTACTTCATCCTATGTCTACTTACTCAGTCAACTGCTGGTAACCCTAACCCGGCTGCCATGCGGCTGCAAGTTTCGGCCTTCTTTGGTCGAACTCCTTCAAAACCTAACACTAATCAGCACAGAACCTACCACCCATTGCGGCGGCAACCCCTAACCTTGATTAAAGGCGCTTTCATAGTGCCCTCTTACCAATCTTTGTTGACCTTACGGTGCCGGAGAATGGCAGCTTACCTCCCTGCCAGCCTTTGCTGAAGCATACGCCGCACTCTTTCCAGTTCCTCCACTGAACGATACGTAAACAGGCGTGCCTCCCAGTGCTGGTTGTAGAGGACTTCACAGCGCGTTTGAAGGTCTTCCTTCATCCGCTCAACCAAGTAGTTCCACAGGCGGCGATGGGCTATGTAATCCCCTTCACTGGTTATGTGGAACAGATGCAGAAGGAGTAGCGGCTTCTCCATAGCCTTTGAGGCCAAGAATGGCCAGTACTTGACCAGATTAGTCACTCCACCAGCGCTCTCAACTTCCACAATGATAGTTTCACCAGGCGCTTCTAGTCGGAGGTCACCAAACTGGAACTGCTGCAGAAGCGACAGGTTCCAGCCAGGTACATCGAAGCGGTTGCCCGCAACCTGGCCACGATAGACCTTAATCTGGGGAAATTCCTGAGCGACAGCGGCAAGGTAATCAATTACTTCACTCTCCTTTATCTGCGCCATCTCACAACCTCCGTTGAGAACCATTGCTCCTGCTAACCCACCCTGGCATCTTAAAGCTCACCCAGAAAAAAGAGGAGTTATAAAGCCATTTTTAGTTCTTCTTTACTCCAAGTTCCCTCATCTTCCTGCTGATTTGGGGAGGTATCAATACTATTCACGGCAAAATGCTCATGTAAGAAGTCATCGCTAGGGAATCTCGGTGCGGAATCAACCCCGAACAGGTGCTGGAGATGATCCCGTGCCCCAGGAAACCATCCAGCGGTTTTTCAGACAGCTAAAGGAGAACATAAAATTTAGGGGTGTGTGGTCGGTGATGCACTTCAATCAAATCCAAGAAAGACATTGGCTTGGTCTTCTGCTTTGGTCGCCATTTACAGTCGCCTTGACAATTACCTCCAGGGACTGTGGCCTGCCGTGGCAGTGCTCGCCCCCGCAACTTTCCCTAGCACCTGGATCTGGTTTGGAGCTCCTGGTGAAGTGTGGTCCCTTCAGGAAGAGAACCTCTTTGAAAAAATCCGCAGTGTGTACCGCCGCTAGGGACGACGCCGAGAAAATGGGTGACATCCTGGCTAAGTGCAGGGAGAGGTCAAGACCTTTCCCCAAAATGTCCCCAAGCGAAAGTTTGTCCAGTCTCGGCATAAAAATAAGTCCCGCAAGGTTTTGCGGGACTTAGGTTCAGATGGAGCCCACAACCGGGATCGAACCGGTGACCTCCGCCTTACCAAGGCGACGCTCTGCCTACTGAGCTATGTGGGCATTTGGTTGCGGGGACCGGATTTGAACCGGCAACCTTCGGGTTATGAGCCCGACGAGCTACCACTGCTCCACCCCGCGTCATGGTGGAGAGGGCAGGATTCGAACCTGCGAAGGCTGCGCCAGCAGATTTACAGTCTGCCCCCTTTGACCACTCGGGAACCTCTCCACAAAACTGTATCTTTTGGAGCCGACGAGGGGACTCGAACCCCTAGACCTGCTGATTACAAGTCAGCCGCTCTACCAGTTGAGCTACGTCGGCTCTTGCGATTTTCGCTATCTGCTAATCTATTATATAACGGACATCACCTGGAATCAACTGCAATCAAAATTTGTCTCTCTTCAGTGCTCCCTTTTTTCAAGATAGCGTTCCAGCTTCCTCTTTACCCGCTGGAGAGCATTATCGATCGACTTTACATGTTTGTTCAAGTCATTAGCCATTTCTTGATAAGACTTGCCCTCAAGGTATGACATCAAAACTTCCCACTCAAGAGAACTCAAAATCTCTCCCATTTTCTCTTCAATATCATCAAACTCTTCCCTGCTGATAATTAATTCTTCCGGGTCACTAATCCGGGAGCTGGAAATCACATCGAGAAGAGTTCTGTCTGAATCTTCATCATAAATAGGTTTATTCAGGGAAACATAAGAATTCAACGGGATATGCTTCTGGCGGGTTGCTGTCTTGATCGCAGTAATAATCTGCCGCGTAATACACAACTCCGCAAAAGCTCGAAACGAAGAAAGTTTGTCACACTTGAAATCCCGAATTGCCTTGTATAGCCCGATCATCCCCTCCTGGATGATGTCTTCGCGTTCTGCACCTACAAGGAAGTAAGATTTAGCTTTTGCTTTGACAAAGTTCTTATATTTATTAATGAGGTGCTCTAGGGCGACATCATCTCCTTCTCTGGCCAGTTCTACGATATCCTCGTCTGCCATCGATTGATACGATGTATAGGCCTCGCGGCGCGCGAGATTAGCCATTACCGACATCGCCTCCATAAAGAAATTTAAGGTCATTACATCAAAACAATTTTCTCAAAAGGTACAAAAGCAAAAAACTAACAAACTTCTTCTCAGTTTTCCAGCTCACAAACCTTCAAAATGTACACTACCAATCTGGAGGCGTTCTCTACGGCAGACTTTTCGGCTTGTCCGCACACACCACAGAAAATTATAAGAAAACCACCCCAAAAAGTCAAGAAATGTACGGCTCTATGTGATCCGTCTGTGATATTGTCAGGGCAAAATCCGTCTGAGAAAATGAAAGTCAAGGGTAGGGAGTCGATACAAAGTCTGCGGGCCCCAACAAACCCGAAAAAGAAGGGAACTCTACTACTGTTCGTCCGCTTCTCAAGACCATCCATGGTGCCCCCTATGGAACCCGCAGGCCTGATTACACCACCTCTACCCTGACGCGACATTTTCAGTGACGCCTGACAGAAATTATTGCTCGCTGGGTTTTTCAAGTTCCGCTTTCAAATGGGTAATTGCTTCTATCTTAGCTTCTATTTGCGCTGTGGAAGACTCGGTTCCTGAAAGAAGGGTTTCTATGGTACTGAGGTGCTTCGCCACATAGGATAGCCCACGATCCATCATCTTATCCATTTCTCTGTTGATCTTCTCTGTCAATCCGGAAACCAGGCGGTAAAAGTTTTTCTCTACCTCGTAAGGTATCTGTCTTCTGAAATAATTGGCAAACACTTTTTTAAACAAGGGCATAGGAAAGAGAAACCACAGAAGATCAAGGTTGCTTTCAAACACTCTGCTCACCGCCACGTCTGGACGTGGAGGATCGCTCAGCGTCAATTCCCAGTCCTCCTCGGGCAGGCTAACACCCATAACAGCCTCCAGCTTTTCGCGGAGGCGCTCTCTGAAGGTTCGCAAATACGAATTAAGATGCTGTTTCAGCGCTTTAAGAAGCCGGTAGGAAACCTCTTCGTCTGCGAGGACCTCTTCGACCTCCTTAATGAGAGAAGAACGAAGCCACACTTCAAACTGTCTTGTTATATGATAAAGATTTCCATGGAAATCGTTGTATGCCTTATCAAAGGCCTTTAGCAGTTTTTCCTCAATTTGGCGACGACACGGTTCAAGATAAGACCTTACCTCTTCTCTGGTCCTATTTTTGTAGCTTCCTACGATGAGCAGCATCTCCTG
Organism: Bacillota bacterium; assembly: GCA_036742135.1. Taxonomy (GTDB): domain Bacteria; phylum Bacillota; class DSM-12270; order Thermacetogeniales; family Thermacetogeniaceae; genus 50-218. The sequence continues at coordinate 26,533 of DAINRC010000011.1, read as the reverse complement.
GCGGACAAACGACAACCTTGACTGTTCATCTAAAATTTGGGCCTTGAGTTCTTCCCGCTGACGATCTCGAGATGAAGAAGCCCTAAGGGCTATCTCAAGATAAGAAGTACAGGTAGCAGCCAGGTTCTTTAATTTATGTGCAAGCACCTCATTAAAAACGTGATTCCGCTCTCTTAACAAGGGGTATAAAAACTGATCCTTTATTGCATCATTATAGCTGTCTGTGTCCCGTAGAGCCGAATACCTGAGGAAAAGGAAATCCTGACCCAGCTGTTCTAGCAAAACCTTCCGGGTAAACTCCTCAACTCGACTTACATGTTCGGTCGGGAAGGCATCAACTTTGCTCAAGACCAAGGCTATCCTGTTAGTAAAGGAGCACACATCGTTTAAGAACGATAATTCGTACTCGGAAATAGGTCTCTCAGCGCTGATCACAAAAATAGCAGCTCCTGTCTCCGGAAACCAGCCAGTAGTTGTTTCTGTATTATGTCTCCAAACACTGCCGATTCCTGGAGTATCGACTAGCCGAATGCCCTCCAGTGATTTCAGTTCAGGAAGGGTGATGTCGACTACAGCAACCTGTTTTGTGTTTCCCGGATTACCTTCCTCTGTAACATACTCCGCTATTTGCTCTGAACCTACTTTTCTGATCGCTCCGTCTTCGAAGGTAATCTGGACCTGCTCTGCATCGCCGTAAGATATTCTAGTAATAACCGACGTAACCGGAACTTCTCCTACTGGCAGAAGGTCACGCCCAATCAGTCCATTAATAAAAGAACTCTTACCAGCCTTGAATTGCCCCAGGACGGCAACATCTAGAAAATGATTTTCAGCGGCGAAGTTCCGGACCCCAATCATCGAACGCTCAAGGGAACTCAGTCCAAAGGTGTTTACCGCTTCTTCAATTTCCTGCAACAGCTGGCCCCAGACTTCATTTCTGCTTTCCATGAACTGTCTCACCTACCCTGCTTGGGTTCTTAATGTTTTTATTATCTACAACATAAAAACTCCTGACCGGTCTAAAGACCAACCAGGAGCTATCAGCCGCAACGGCAAAAAAGTTACTTCGGGCAAGCCCCATTGCCCAAAATCCAATTGTCAAAGTTTATTTTATGCACCAGGACTCCCAATGTCAATCCTGAGACACTCTTCTGGATGCTGGCAATTCCGAAAAGGAAAAAAAGTACTCCAGCACCACTAAAACTTGATCTCTTTTTTCAAAACTTCCGGCGACGCCACTTTTCTAGAATCTCCCTAATCTTTTCGGGAAGGTGAGAATCAAGAGGAGCAAAGTTGGGCTCCTTTCCTCGTAGGCAGGCTTCGCTTTCTTTTTTGAGGCGTTGATACTCCTGATAGAGCTCCCGGGGAGTTACTCTGTAAGCACCATGAGCAGCGACGATCCTCTGCTCCAACCAGTCAGAGGTAGTCACAAAAAGGGGAACCCCCTCACCTTTTCTTCGGTGCTGAGCAACATACCTCTCAATCCACTCGTCAGCAGTTTCTCCCTCCCTGGTGTAGACAACACTAATTCCCCCTTCTTCTCCCTGCTGACCAGTCATCCCTTTGACCTGGTGGGCATCAAAAACCAGAACAATCCGGAGACCACACAGTGCCTGAAATTCACTCAAGATAGCGACCAAACGGTCGCGAGCATGCCCCAAATCCTCCTCTTTAAGCGCGCTCAATTCTTCCCAAGAATTAATCACATTGTAACCATCAACAAGAAGAATTCCCTCCAAAAAAATCAGTTCCCCTTCCCTTTATTCAGGCGCTGACGCAAGACCTCGTAGAGGATCAGAGAAGCAGCAACAGCTGCATTCAAGGAATTAATCTTACCAAACATCGGAATTCTCACCAAAAGATCACAGACCTTGGCGAGGGAAGGAGATATCCCCCGCCCTTCTCCCCCAACAACCAACACCAGTGGCCCTGTAAGGTCAGCATCAAAATAACAGAGAGTCCCCTTGGGGTCAGCACCAACCACCCACAACCCAGCTTCTTTCAGCCAAAGGAGAGTGTGCTTCAAATTAGTAACCCGGGAAACCAGAACATATTCCAGAGCTCCTGCAGAGACCCTTGCCACTGTCCCCGTGAGAGGAACAGCGCGGTGGGCCGGAATGATCACACCATGGACACCAACAGCCTCAGCACTCCGCAGCACTCCTCCAAAGTTTTGAGGGTCCTCCCAGCCAGCAAGTGCTAGAATCAGAGGGTCTTCCTGGCGCTGTCTGGCTACCTGAAAAATTTCCTCCACGGGAACATAAGACTTCGGGCTCGTAGAAGCAGCAACACCCTGATGCTTACCACTAGGGATGAGGGCATCTAAGACCTTCTTGTCGACGGCCTGAACAGGAACACCGCGCTGGCGGGCAAGATCCAGAATCTGGCGCACACTCCCCCGCGCTTTTCTGGCCACAATAACCTTGTTCAGAGGTGTTCCTGCCTTCAATGCCTCTAAAACAGGGTTCAGACCCCAGATCAGGTCTTCCAACGGTGGCGCACCTCTTTCGCCCGACCGCAGGAAAACTCCCCTTCCCAGCAGATCCCCTCGGTTTCACAAGGAGGTCCAGAGAGGGCAAAGAGCACAGGCGCCACTTTGCGCACTTCCTCTCTCATCTTCATAGCTAATTCCCTGATTTCCCACTGAGCGCGGTTGCAGCACCGCAAGCGGAAAAAATTGTTGAGCGACCGGGCATTCATTGTGCAGACGAGCTTAGTCTCGGTAGCGTTGGGGAGCACATACCGGGCATCCTCACGGGGGACCACTTTCGCCAGCTTTTGATAGGCCTTTCGGATTACCTCCATGGTCTCCTGATAGACAGCAAGAGCCTCCTGGTGGGCAGCGATTGAAGGAGGAACGATATAGAGGAAGTTTTCCTCATCAACGTAGCGTTGTGATCTCTGAGAGTAAGAAGCAATCCTGTGCCGGACCAGCTGGTGAGAAAGCGCCCTGCTGACACCCTCGATAGCAAAAGTAAAACTAGCATGCTCTAACGGCGAGAGGTGCCCAGAACTTACCAGCTTTTTAATCAGGGCCACAACCTCCTCTCTGGTTAATTCATTTTTTAGTTCTAAAGCTCCCAAAGAAGAATAACAGAGACGGGCAGCAGCAGCCACTGTCGTTTCCGGTTCTGGAGTATAGGCAATCAACTCTACCTTCATCCATGCCACCACCTGTTCAAACAATACGCCAGCGCACACCGCGCGGAGTATCTTCAAGGATGATCCCATGCTCTCTGAGGGCATCTCTCAAGGCATCGGCCACCTGGTAGTTCTTCTGGCGCCTGGCTTCATCCCTGGCCTGAAGCAGAATTTCTAAAAGCTTCTGAGGTTCAGAAGGCAGTTCCTCCGGAAGACCAAGCCCTTCTCCAAGCTTCCTGGCGATCTCTTCAAGCACAGGGCGGAGGTCTTCACTAAGAGACCTACTTTCACCCGGCACAATCCCGAGCACATCAAGCAACTGCAGGAGATACTGGCGAACCCGGACAAGCACGTGGAGCACCGCCGGTGTCATGGAAAAGTCTTTCCTGTTGATGAAACTGTTGATCTGGCGCGCCACATTGAAAAGAGCAGCGATTGCCAAAGCAGTATTGAAGTCGTCATCCATCGCTTCTTCAAACTCGGCAATATGTGCACTTATTTGCTCCCGAAATTCCACCGCCTCCCGGGAAAGCCTGCCAGGAGGAATAGCCTGCTGCCCCCCAGTGACTTCTTCAAGCAACTCAACAGTATTCCGCAACCTGCTGTAACTACTCCTCGCTGCAGCTAGGCTCTCAAGGCTGAAGTCGAGAGGGCTCCGGTAATGTGTGGACAAAAGGAAGAACCGGATCACTTCAGGTGGCCACTCCTGGAGCAATTCCCGGACAATGAAGAAGTTTCCCAGTGACTTGGACATCTTTTCCTCATTGACAGTCACAAAGCCGTTGTGTAGCCAGTAGCGCGCAAAAGGAGATTTACCAGCATAGGCCTCTGCCTGGGCAATTTCGTTTTCGTGGTGGGGAAAGATCAGGTCGTTTCCCCCTCCATGAATATCAAAGCCAAAGCCCAGATACTTGAGTGCCATCACCGAACACTCAATATGCCACCCAGGGCGGCCTTTGCCCCAGGGACTTTCCCAAGCAGGCTCATCAGATTTCGTCGCTTTCCAGAGAGCAAAATCGAGAGGATCTTTTTTTCTCTGGTCGACCTCCACCCGGGCCCCGGCAAGCAGTTCCTCAAGGCTTCTCCCAGAAAGTTTACCGTACTCCGGACAACTGCGGACGGAAAAGAAAACATCACCATCAACCTGATAAGCAAACCCCTTTTCCAGGAGAACCCTAATCATCTCGATCATTTCCTCAATGTGCTCACTCGCCCTCGGGTGAACGTTGGCCCTCTTAATCCTGAGAGCATCGGCGTCACGAAAGTACTCTCCAATATAGCGCTCTGCTAGCTTTAGAGGCTCTACACCCTCCTCAGAAGCCCTCTTGATAATCTTGTCATCAACATCTGTGAAGTTCTGGACATAAAAAACGCGGTAACCTTTGTACTCCAGGTACCGCCTGATAGTGTCAAAAACCACCAAGGCGCGGGCATTACCCAAATGGATGTAGTTGTAAGTCGTTGGTCCACAGACATACATCCGCACCTGGCGAGGTGAAGCTGGAACAAAATCTTCCTTTTTCTTAGTAAGAGTGTTGTAGACTCTTAGACCCATCGACCTTAGCCTCCAGTTCTTCGATCCGATTTTCAAGACGGGCAATCTTGCGCTGCAAGCATAAGATCATTTCCCCCACAGGGTCAGGAAGCAAGTGGTGCTGGAGATCGATGATATCAGGCTGAGCATCAGCGACCTTACGCCCATCGCGCACAACGACTTTTCCTGGAACTCCCACGACAGTGCAGTTGGGGGGAACATCCCGGAGAACTACAGAACCGGCGCCGATCTTCACGTTATCCCCAACTTTCAGCGACCCCAATACCTTGGCACCGGCGCTAATTACCACATTATTGCCTATTGTTGGATGACGCTTTCCTTTTTCCTTCCCAGTTCCTCCAAGGGTCACTCCCTGGTAAATAGTTACATTGTCTCCAATCTCAGTGGTTTCACCGATCACTACCCCCATGCCGTGGTCAATAAACAAACCTTCTCCGATCTTGGCACCGGGATGGATCTCAATTCCCGTCAGAAACCTGTTGAACTGTGAAATAAGCCTGGCAATTAAAAACATCTTTTTCCTGTAAAACCAGTGGGCAATCCTGTGCAAAAGGATAGCATGAAACCCGGGATAACACAAGATAACTTCCAGCAGGCTCTTTGCCGCTGGATCACGCTCGAAAATAACCTCAATGTCTCTCTTGATTCTTCTCAAGAACTCCACACTTTCCCCTCCTTAACTCCAAAAAATAAAAATCCTTTCACCTCTCAGAGGCGAAAGGATCCCCTTCCGCGGTTCCACTCTGCTTGGGCGTGGAACACGCCCCGCTCTCTGGTGTGCCTCCCAAGACAGCCCTGAGAAACACACCAACCGGTAACGGCAGCAACCGTTGGTGCCTACTGGCGTTCGGCACCACAGCTCCCGGGCGCACTTTCGGTACCGCTTGACCGGAACCGCTTTCAGCCGCTGGCGGTTCCTCTCTGGGGGAGCCAGTACCTACTCTTCCCGTTCATCGCCTTTCTGAAAAGATTTCTTTATGCTTGTTTTTCATTATACTTAGCCCCTATTCTTATGTCAACTTGGCCAAAAATTTTTTCATTCAGTCTCTTTGCAGAAGGAAATTTCCTTTGGATGTCGAAATAAACAAAAACAGAATTCCTATGGTATAGTCTCAGGCCTTCACCAAAAGGAATCAGCCGCTATACTCCAAACCATCCACCAGGATTACGCCCCTAAATCCTCAAGCCAAAGTCCACAATGAACTCCCTCGAACAGCTTCGGTAACAGCCGCGGTAAATGTAATTTTTTGCCTTAAGCAAATCTATAATTCATAACAGCTAATCTTTTGTCCAGGAAAAGAGGTGATAATCAGGAGGAAAGAATGAATTCTTCTTTGTAAGTGAAGAAAAAATGCGAAAGGAGGATTAAGGTAAGAGATGAAGCTGACAAGAAGAGAATTCCTAAAGGTGACAGGGATAGCTTCAGCAACTCTGTTTCTCGATTTGGGGTTTGACCTGTCACCAGTTGAAGCACAAGCACGCGAATTAAAAATCAAGTATGCCCAGGAAACCCCCACGATCTGCCCATACTGCGGATGTGGCTGCGGAATTATTGTTCACACCAGAGATGGAAAAGTGATCTACACCGAGGGTGACCCTAACCATCCCATCAACAGGGGGGCCCTTTGCAGCAAAGGATCATCTCTCTACCAGGTAGCAGTAAATGAACGGCGCATGAAAAAGCCTCTCTACCGAGCACCAGGTAGCGATAAGTGGGAAGAAAAAGACTGGGACTGGGTGCTTGACCAGATCGCTCAAAAAGTCAAAGAAACAAGAGATGCCACTTTCATAACCAAAGAGAACGGGATTATTGCCAATAGAACTGATGCCATCGCCTGTCTTGGTGGAGCTGCCCTTGATAATGAAGAGTGCTACCTGCTGAGCAAGCTAATGCGCTCGCTAGGAATAGTTTATCTGGAACACCAGGCACGCATATGACACTCAGCAACAGTGGCCGGTCTGGCCAATTCATTCGGTCGTGGTGCAATGACCAACCACTTCGTTGACTTCAAGAACACAGATTGTGCCTTGATCATTGGGAGTAATGCCGCCGAAAACCATCCCATATCCTTCAAGTGGCTCTTTAAAGCAAGGGAAGAGCGGGGGGCCAAAATTATTCATGTCGATCCCAGGTATACCCGGACATCCGCAAAAGCCGATATTTGGTGTCCCATCCGTCCAGGAACAGATATTGCCTTCCTTGGGGGGATCATCAACTACATCCTCGAAAACGATCTCTACTGGAAAGATTATGTAGTCAACTACACCAATGCCTCATTCATCATCGATGAAGCCTTTGAGTTCAACGATGGGATCTTCAGTGGATATGACCCCACAACAAGGAAATATGACCCCAAGGCCTGGGCATACAAAACCGACGAGAGCGGAAACGTCCTTAAAGACCCGACCCTGCAGCATCCGCGCTGTGTCTTCCAGTTACTCAAGAAGCACTATTCTCGCTATGATGTGGATACCGTCTGCAAGATCACCGGTGCTCCTAAACAGACCTTTATCGAAGTAGCAAAAACCTTTGCAGCCACAGGAAAACCCGACAAGAGCGGAACAATTCTTTACGCCATGGGAATCACCCAGCACACCGTAGGTTCGCAGAACGTGCGTGCCCTTGCCATACTCCAACTGCTGCTGGGCAACATCGGCCTCCCGGGCGGGGGAATCAATGCCCTCCGCGGCGAATCTAATGTCCAGGGCTCTACCGACACTGGTCTGCTGAGCCACCTGTTAACTGGTTACCTCAAAGCTCCCCAATGCAAACCTGACCACGCTACCCTTGAGGCTTACCTCAAAGCCGAAACACCAAAAGCTGGATTCTGGTCGAACACGCCCAAATTCATGATCAGCTTGCTTAAGGCCTGGTGGGGTGACCAAGCGCGGGCAGACAACGAATTTGCTTATCACTATCTCCCCAAACGGAACCCCAAAACCAATTACACCCACATTGGTGTTTTTGAAGCAATGTTCGAGGGCAAAATCAAGGGACTCTTCATGTTCGGAACCAATCCCCTCGTTGGAGGACCCAATGCCACAAAAGAAGCCGCAGCAATGGAAAACCTTGACTGGGTAGTTGCTGTTGACCTCTGGGAAACAGAGTCCTCAGTGTTCTGGAAGAGACCAGGTGCTGACCCGAAGAAGATTAAGACTGAGGTTTTCTTCCTACCAGCCTGCTCTTCTATCGAAAAAGAAGGGACAGTTTCTAACAGCGGTCGCTGGATCCAGTACCGCTGGCAGGCAATTGAGCCAGTCGGCGAATCCAAGAGCGACCTCTGGATCATTGACCAGTTGGCAAAACGCCTGAAGAAGCTCTACGCCAACAGCACTAAGCCTCAGGACGAACCGATCAAGTACCTCACTTGGGGTTATGGTGAAGGTGAAGAACCAGAAGTTGAAAAAGTGGCCTTCGAAATGAACGGTTATGACATCGCTACAAAGACCCCTCTTCCTACCTTTGGAGACCTTAAAGACGACGGTTCCACAGCATGCGGTATCTGGATCTACTGCGGGGTGATGGGTGGAGGTAAATACCTGGCCAAGCGCCGCGACAATAGAGATGACACAGGAATCGGCAATTATCCCAACTGGGCTTACTGCTGGCCAGTCAATAGACGCATTCTCTACAACCGCTGTTCAGCAGATCCCTCAGGAAAACCATGGAGCAAGGACAAGGAAATCATCTGGTGGGACGAGGCCCAGAAGAAGTGGGTTGGCAAAGATGTGCCAGACTTCAAGACTACCCTCGCCCCAACTGAACCAGGTGGCACCAGTCCTTACATCATGAACGCGGAAGGAGTGGGTCGCCTCTTCGCCTCAGGAATGGCAGACGGTCCTTTTGCCGAACACTACGAGCCATACGAAAGCCCAGTTACTAACCTAATGAACAGCCAACCACTCAACCCAGCAGTAACCATCTTCAAGACTCCAAAGAATGACAAAGGAGATCCCGCTCAATTCCCCTACGTTGCTACTACTTACCGGGTGACAGAACACTGGCAGGCAGGAGCAATGACCAGAAACCTGCCCTGGCTGGCAGAACTGATGCCCACGATGTTCGTAGAAATTAGTCCGCAATTAGCCAAGAAAAAAGGCATCAGAAACGGAGACAGAGTCAAAGTCGTTTCGGCACGTGGCGAAATTGAAGCTTATGCCCTAGTAACTGTCCGCATAAAACCTTTGAACATCACCGGCAAAGAAATCGAAGTTGTTGGTCTCCCCTGGCACTATGGTTTCCAGGGAATCGCCACAGGAGATCCTGCGAATAACCTCACCAACCATATTGGAGATCCCAACACCTTCATTCCCGAGTACAAGGCATTTCTCGTGGACATCCAGAAGGTGGGCTAAAGTGACAGATTATCCAGGCGAAACAAGGAGGGAGATCTGAGATGGCGGAATACGCAATGTTTATCGATACATCAAAGTGCACCGGCTGTCGTGCCTGCCAGGTTGCCTGTAAGAACTGGAACAATCTCCCAGGAGAAGCAACAGAGTTCTGGGGATCGTACGAAAACCCAAAAACTCTAACTGGCAATACCTGGACAAAAATCAAGTTCAGAGAAAAAGTCGAAAATGGTCACATTAAATTCCTCTTTGCCAAAGTTCAGTGCATGCACTGCAATGACGCCAGTTGCATGGCAGTCTGTGCTACCAAGGCAATCAGCAGGCGCCCAGGCGGGATGATTGTCATCGATCAGAACCGCTGTGTTGGCTGCCGGAACTGCGTGACCGCTTGTCCTTTTGGTGCAGTAAACTTCTCCGAAGAAACAGGAACACCCAGAAAGTGCTGGTTCTGCGAAGACCGGTTAGCAGCAGGTCTCCAACCAGCATGCGTCAGTACTTGCCTCAGCGGTGCCCTCAACTTCGGAGAGCGCTCGGAAATGCTGGCACTTGCCAAGCAACGACAGAAAGAGCTTCTTGCCGCTGGCGAAAAGGCAATCATCTATGGGGAAAAAGAACTCGGAGGCACACATGTGATCTACCTGCTTAACGATGAGCCAGAAGCTTACGGACTGCCAAAAGACCCCGAAATCGCCACAAGCGTTGTCCCCAGCGGCTGGACCTGGGCACTTGCTGGCCTTGGCCTCATTGCTCTCTTCCCCTTGAGGCGCTTTACTGAGGCCAAGAAGGAAGGAGGAGAAGCCTAATGCATAATCATGTCGTTTGGCCAATGGCAATTGTCATCTACTTGTTCCTTGCAGGAATCGCTGGGGGCGCTTTTTACAGCGGCGCACTGGCAGAATTCTACAGTGGTGGCAAGTATCGCCGCTTGTCGAAATGGGGTACCTACCTCAGCCTTCCCCTGATCCTCATTGGAGTCTTGATGCTAATCTTCGACCTGGGAAGATCACCTTACTTCTGGCACATCATCCTCAAGGACAACTTCACACCACTGGTCGTCTGGAGTTCCACAATGTCAGTGGGAACCTGGTTCCTGACGATATTTGGTGCTCTCAGCTTCATCATCCTCCTCTTCTGGCTGAGTGAAGAAGAAAAAACAAAAGATTGGCCGATCATCAACCGCTTTAAAGGTAAAGATTCGGTTCGCAAGTTCCTCACTTTCATCAATATGATTGTCGGAATGCTGGTGGCAGCTTATACCGGAATTCTCCTGGCATCAACCTCAGTTCCGATGTGGCACGCCACTCCATTCCTGGGTCTTCTCTTCGCTTGCTCGGCCACTTCAACAGGACTGGCCGCACTGATGCTCTGTCATAAAGCAGCAAATGACCCTGATGAAGAGATGCTGCACCTCCTCGGTAAAGCAGACATGGATGTGATTTTCCTGGAACTGGCTGCATTCGCCCTTCTCCTTCTCGGTTTGGGTGCCTTCGCTCCTGAAGCCGGTCTCAAAGCATTGATCACAGGTCCCTACGGAATTGCCTTCTGGGTTGGTATCATCATCTGCGGTTTGATCCTTCCTCTGGCAGTGGAGATCTACGTCAATAAATTCCCCACACTCACTGTAGGACTGACTACTCTGGCGGCTGTCCTCGTGCTCGTAGGTGGCTTTCTGGTGAGATATGTGATCATCTACGCCGGGCAAATCGCTTGGAGAGCATGAACTTGAGAAGGAAGGGATTGACTTGCTTCAGCAACCAACTGAACTGAAGGAACTTGTTGAAAAACTGACCAGGATTCAGAATAATTATCCTGGGGCGGTTTTCCCACCGCCCCAGGATAATTTAATCACCATACACATCGAAGAAAAAAAGCCCTGGCTGGAAATTCTTTCGCCAGAACCACAGGAAAACGAACTCGGAGACTTCTTTAACAACCTCAAAGAGGCCCTCGCACCCTATGAAGCATTTTCCTTCCTAAAAAAGCTGGACTTCCGAGATGTAGCACCACTCGTTAAATCCTATCTTCGTAAAGAAGCAGAAATAATCAACCTTGCAGCCTCAGCAGCAGGAGCCAACAAGGCATCCTATGTGTTTTTCTTGCGAGAACTGCTGCGGCCCTGGGCAAAGAATGTGGCCAAATCACTTAAAAGCCATCTGCAACATGAAAAATGGTTGCATAATTTCTGCCCTGTTTGCGGCCACCTGCCTGCAGGAGCAAGACAGGAAAAAGTGGAAGGAAAACGGTTTCTGATCTGCTCTCTATGTGAAACCGAGTGGCTGTTCAACAGGATCACTTGTCCTCAGTGTGGCAACAATGACCACATGACACTTGGCTACTTCACTGTTGAAGGAATTGAAGACTGGAAGGTGAGTTTTTGCCGGAAGTGCAACACCTACTTCAAGGAAGCAATCTCCAACGAACCAGTCAGTGTGTTCGACCTCGAGCTAAATGTCCAACTCGATTTTCTGGCAAGAGGAGAAGGTTTTCAGCCTCTCGGAGGAGAATAATAGGCAACAACTACCACCCCCTTACTTGAAACGGATGATCCATCACCAATATGAGTGCTCAAAACCCACAGCAGATGCCTAATAAAAAAGACTCACCCACTGCACGAGAGACAACCCCGCGCCGCTTTACCCTTTCGAGCAGGAATTCCCCAACCTGCCGTCGGGCCTGAGAAACTTTTGCCCGCGACCTGTGGGAGAAGATATCGAACTTCAACGACAACCCGGCGCACTGGATATCCCGGAAGATAGTGGAGTTCGCCCTGCAGTGCGGGGCAAAAGTTATTGTCTTCGAGAACCTGAAAAGCCTCCGGTCCGAGGAGGGCACGAAATCGCACTACTTCAACCAGAAGCCGGGCCACTGGATGAGGGTCTTCGGGTATCCTGGTCGTGCACACTTCCCGGCGGTGTCCGCTGTGTGGGCTGGCCAGGTGCACGGCGTGCAGAAGAGTAAAAGAGATGAGTGCGGACTTTTTGGCCACGAGCAACATCTTTGAGCGGTTCCTGCGCGGTCTTGCACAAACTTTTAAGACCTCTTCGGCGACGGAGGGACAGCCGCGTCAGGGACGGGACTTTCCAGGGTCCTGGTGCCTACAAGGTGGTGCGGCGTCAGGTGCGAACCCGCTGGCTGTTTGCGCCCGGTAAAAATAGGGAACACTGCGGTTGGGCCCACGGCCGGGACTGCTCCTTCCCCGTACCCAGGGCAGGCGCGAAGACCGGCAGCCCTGCGGTTTACCCGGTAAAAACCCTGCCTGAAGCCTCTGACTTCAGTCAGGGAAGGTTCACCAGCTTACTACCTGAGGCCCAGCAGGCGTTCAGAAGCACCCAGGTAAGCAAGACACAGGTCGTTCAAGGGACAATCACCGCAGCGCGGCTTGCTCTTCAAACAGATGTGGTGGCCAAGGGCATCAATCTGAGCATGGTATTCATTGTAAAGCGCAGTGTCTGGAGGAAGGTTTTGCATAAAGAATTGCTGCATTTCTCTGTAGGTGATCCTCTCTGGAAAATAACCCAAACGGTAGAAAATACGGTGAGTATAGGCATCAACGACAAAGATGGGTTTTTCCGCAGCATAGAGGATAATTGCATCCGCGGTTTCAGGGCCGATCCCGTAAATTCCCAGCAGGCAGTTTCTCAAAGTCTCCAGTTCCTGACCCAGGAAAGCATCAAGATCTCCCCGGAAATCGTTGACAATAACGCCACAGAAGGCCCGCAGCTTCTTTGCTTTCTGGAAGTGGTAGCGAGCAGGACGCACAAGTGACGCCAGTTCCTCTTCCGGACAGGAAAGGATCGCCTCTGGGGACAGGAGATTTGCCATCTTTAAATTCTCTATAGCCGCAGCAGCACTACGCCAAGCCACATTCTGGGTAAGAATTGCCCCGACGATCACCTCAAAAGGAGTATCTGCAGGCCACCAGTGACGGGGTCCAAAATACTGGTAAAGGCGCTCATAAATTTCCCTCAGCTTTTTTTCCATCACGACCATTCCCGAAATGTAGCTGCTGCTCATAGCTTAAAAAAGCATCAGCCTGGAGGCCAATGAAACTCACGCCCTCCGAGCAGGTGGAGATGGAGGTGATATACTGTCTGTCCCCCTTTTGCTCCCGTATTGATGACTACCCGGAACCCCTCATCAATACCCAGTTGCCTCGCAATCCTGGGGATCAGGGCGATCATCCGCCCCATGAGACCAGCGTCATCTTCAGCTACGTCGAGCACGGAGCTGTAGTGCTTTTTGGGGATCAACAAAACGTGAGTGGGAGCAACCGGGTTGATGTCCCGGAAGGCTAGAAAATCGTCATCCTCATAGACCACAGAAGATGGGATTTCTCTGTTAACGATCTTGCAGAAAATGCAGTCTGCCACAATTCCCCTCCTTTTTCAGTGTTTCTCGAAAACAGGCTCACCTAAAAGCCGGCCATTCCTGAGACCGCGGATGGAAACACGAACAAAACTCCTCTGAGGGTTAGGGAGGCCTGCCGGAAGGGGAAAAAGCACTCTCAGGTAGTTGTCCGAGAACCCCTCCCAGTAACCAACAGCTTCAGGAAGCCTTCTTTCCACTAAAACAACGAGCTGCTCTCCCAAAAACCTCCTGGCAAACTCCCTTTCGAGAGTCGCCGCCAGGTTGCGCAGCCTTTTGCTCCGTTCTTCTTTTTCCTCAGGAGAAACCCGCCCTGGAAGTTGGGAAGCAATTGTTCCCGGTCGCGGAGAATACTTGAAAACATGAAGTCCCCGGAAAGGAAGAGAAGCAATAAAGTTGTAAGTGTTCTCAAAGTGCTTGCCGGTTTCCCCTGGAAAGCCTACCATTACATCAGTCGTTACCGCCACTCCAGGAATCATCTCCCAAACTTTTTCGAAAAGTCTGCGGTAGTCCTTGGTTGTATAAGGCCGATGCATCAGCCTGAGAATTTCGTCATCACCTGACTGCAGAGGGAGGTGCAGATGACGACAAAGCCGTGGCGAAGAAGCAACGATCTCCAGCAATTCTTGAGTAACTTCCGCGGGTTCCAGGGAACTCAGCCGAATCCGAAATTCTCCTGGGATTTGGACAAGTTGTTTAACCAAACCCACCAGGTTAATCCCTCCTGGCAGGTCCTTACCATAGGCAGAAGTATGGATTCCCGTGAGCACAATCTCCCGGTACCCGGCAGCCAGCAACTGCTGGAACCTCTCTTTGACTAATTCTGGCCTCAGGCTCCGAACCTTGCCGCGGGCATAAGGAATAATGCAGTAACTGCAGAACTGCTCACATCCATCCTCAATTTTCAAAAACGCTCTGCTTCGCTCCCCAGAGCAGGGCAAAGGCAGTTCTTCAAAAACCGGCTGCTCCTCAAGGGGACACACTATGCTAATCTTAGGGTCTTTTTCTCCAGCTTGTTTCCTCCTAGCCACCTCTTCCACAAGTTCCACAAGTCGAGCCCGCTCCTGGGTGCCAATGACGATATTGACCCCGGGAACAGCCAACACTTTTTCCGCAGCCACCTGAGAGTAACAGCCAACAGCAGCAATGATGGCACTCGGGTTGGAACTTGCCGCCCTGCGGAGCATCTGCCGCGACTTGCGATCTGCAATATGAGTTACCGTGCAAGTGTTCACCACATAGACATCAGCAGACTCGTTAAAGCTCACAACTTCATAGCCGTGATCCCGGAACAACTTAGCGAGAGCAGCAGTCTCCTGCTGGTTTACCTTGCAGCCAAGAGTATAAAAGGCGATCCTTCTAGGGGCCACCAAGGTCACCCCATTCGTAGAGAACAAGGCTTAAGGCCACCAGTCCCGCAGTTTCGGTGCGCAGAACCCGCGGCCCCAGGGAAACCGGAACTGCCCCGCAAGCCACAGCCTCTTCTATTTCTCTTTTGGCAAACCCACCCTCAGGACCAATAAATAAGTAAACCGCAGAAAACTCTGTTAAATTAACTCTTCGCAAAACCTGCTTTAAGGACTGGGTTTCACCCTCCCAGAAAATCAGCTTGAAACTTTCTGGTCCCAGTTGTTGCCAGATGAAGGAAAAGGGGGTAATTGCAGTAACCTCCGGGATGTGGGTGCGACCGCTCTGCCGCGCTGCTTCGGTGGCGATCTCTTGCCAGCGGCGCTGCCGGGCAGCCTTCTTCTCCTCAGGAATGTGAACAACAGTGCGTTCTGTGACTACCGGGGAGATCGTCCAAACTCCTAGTTCAGTGGCCTTTTGAATGATCAGATCGAATTTCTCTCCTTTCGGAATTCCCTGCACCAGAACAACCCGCAGCGGAGGTTCTGGTTTTGGCTGCATCCTCTCCACAATTTGAACCGCAACCCGTGTTCCTAAAACCTTCTTAATAGAGGCCCGGAACTCTCGCCCTTCACCATCCCAAAGCAAGATTTCTTCTCCAGGCTGCAGCCTGAGAACCTTCAAAATCTTCCGAGAATTCCGGGAATCAAGAAGAATCTCCTCCCCAGGAGAATCTAGAGAAGGCATAAAAAAACGGTGCACCTTGAGGTCTCCTTTCTCCCCTAGCTCATGAAGGCATCTCTCATTTTTTCAAAAAAACCCTTGCTTCGCTCCTTGTATTGTTCTGGCCTGCTTAGTTGTTCAAACTGCCGCAGCAGTTCCTTCTGCTTTTCGGTGAGCTTTGTTGGAATGACCACATTAACTTTAATAATTTGGTCACCTCGGCCACGTCCACCGAGGTGCGGAATTCCCTTGCCCCGGAGGTGAAAAACAGAACCGGGCTGAGTTCCTTCAGGAATCCTTAACTTGGCTGGACCCTCAAGGGTCGGCACTTCGATCTCATCACCTAAAGCTGCCTGGACAAAAGTGATGGGAATCTCACAAACCACGTCATCACCTTCACGGCGGAAGAGCTTATGAGGCCGCACGTGAATGGTCACATAAAGGTCCCCTGGGGGCCCTCCGCGTTCTCCGAGACCACCTTCACCGGCTAGACGCAGCTTGGAGCCGGTGTCCACACCTGCAGGAACCCTAATCCGAACTTTACGTCGTCGCTGCACCTTCCCCCGGCCCCGACAATGGGGACACGGCTTTTCAACGATCCAGCCTTCCCCACCACAGCGGTCACAAGTCCTCACAGTCTGCAAGTGGCCAAACCCAATCGACTGAGTAATCCGGATCTGCCCGGTGCCTCCACATCTCGGACAAGTAACCCTTTGGCTACCCTCAGCTGCCCCGGTGCCACGGCACTTTTCACAATCTTCCCAGCGGGGAATTTCCACCTCTTTTTCTACTCCAAAGGCAGCCTCCTCAAAGGAAACCTCCAGGTCCATCTGGAGGTCTGCTCCCCTCTGGGGGCCACGTTCCCGCGTCCGGAAAGGCCTTCCAAAATTGAAGAGATCCTCGAAGAAAGAAGTAAAGGGATCCCCAAAGCTACCAAAATCGAAGCCTTCGAAGCCGAAACCTGCCCCTCCACCAGATCCTGACCCAAAATCACCCTGGCCAACCCCGGCATGGCCAAAGCGATCATAGCGGGCCCGCTTTTCAGGGTCACTGAGGACTTCGTAGGCCTCCTGGATCTCTTTGAACTTTGCTTCAGCTTCTTCCTTATTGTCAGGATTCATGTCAGGATGATATTTTCTAGCGAGGCGCCGGTAGGCCTTTTTGATTTCGGCCTCCGACGCATCGCGACTTACCCCTAAAATCTCATAGTAATCACGCTTGGCCACGAAAAATCACCTACCGGATGGCCTACTTCTGTTCATCGTCAACTACCTTGTAGTCAGCATCGACGGTTTTACCCTGGCTACCAGTAGTTCCACCTGTTGCTCCCGTTGTCCCACCACCGCCCGCTGCTGCCTGCTGCCCTGTCTGCTGGTAGATGCGTGAGGTGATGTCGTACAGCACCTTTGTCAGGTTTTCAGTCTTCTGCTTGATCTCATTGATATCATTCCCCTCAAGAGCCTTCCGGAGTTCTTCCTTGGCTTTGTTGACCTGTTCTGTTTCTTGAGCAGTCACCTTGTCACCAAAGTCCTTGAGGGTCTTTTCTGCTTGATAGATCACGCTATCTGCCTGGTTCCGAGCTTCAGCCAGCTCGCGCCGCTTCTTGTCTTCCTCGGCATACTTTTCTGCTTCCTTGATCATCCTTTGGATTTCTTCCTCTGTCAAGTTTGTCGTTGAAGTAATGGTGATTTTCTGCTCTTTGCCTGTTCCCAGGTCTTTAGCAGACACATGGACAATGCCATTAACATCAATATCGAACTTGACCTCGATCTGAGGCACTCCTCGAGGAGCTGGAGGTATCCCTTCGAGGCGGAAGCGACCAAGGGTCTTGTTATCAGCAGCCATCGGCCGCTCTCCTTGAAGCACGTGAATCTCCACAGAGGTCTGGAAGTCCGCTGCAGTAGTGAAAATCTGGCTCTTCGACGTGGGAATCGTAGTGTTTCTTTCAATGATCTTGGTAAACACACCACCAAGGGTTTCGATTCCAAGAGAAAGCGGAGTAACATCCAGGAGCACAATGTCCTTAACCTCTCCTGCAAGGACACCAGCCTGAATGGCCGCCCCCAGGGCAACCACTTCATCAGGGTTGATCCCCTTGTGGGGTTCTTTCCCGAGAACCCTTCTGATCGTCTCCTGAACAAGAGGCACCCTTGTGGAGCCACCAACAAGGATCACCTTATCGATGTCCTTGGGTTCTAAACCTGCGTCAGACAATGCTTGATGAATGGGCTCAATCGTCTTTTCAACAAGATCCATAATTAATTCTTCGAACTTGGCCCGCGTCAGGGTCATTTCCAAGTGCTGTGGCCCTTCCGGAGTAACAGTGATGAAAGGCAGGCTGATCGTTGTCTGGGTGACACTGGAAAGCTCGTGTTTGGCCTTCTCAGCAGCGTCCTTGAGGCGTTGCAAAGCCACGCGATCCTTAGAAAGGTCAACACCAGTTTGTTTCTTAAACTCGCTGATCAGGTAGTTCATGATCCGCTCATCGAAGTCATCGCCACCCAGGTAGTTGTTACCACTAGTGGCTCTGACCTCAAAGACACCATCTCCCAGCTCAAGGATAGACACGTCAAAGGTTCCCCCACCGAGGTCGTAGACGAGGATAATTTGGTCTTCGCCCTTATCGAGCCCGTAAGCGAGCGCTGCCGCTGTTGGTTCATTGATGATCCGCAGAACCTCCAGTCCGGCAATCCTGCCAGCATCCTTGGTGGCCTGGCGCTGGCTATCGGTAAAGTAAGCAGGAACCGTAATCACGGCTTTCGTTACCGGCTCACCCAGATAAGCCTCAGCGTCTGCCTTTAACTTCTGCAAGATCATTGCCGAGATCTCCTGGGGTGTGTATTCCTTATCATCTATCTTAACTTTGTAGTCACTTCCCATCTTCCGCTTGATCGAGCGAATAGTGCGCTCCGGATTGGTGATCGCCTGCCTTTTGGCAAGCTCGCCCACAAGACGCTCCCCAGTCTTAGTAAAAGCAACAACTGACGGGGTAATCCTGCTCCCTTCAGCATTGGGAATAACAACTGGCTGACCACCTTCCATGATCGCCATACAGGAGTTAGTTGTCCCTAGGTCAATACCGATAACCTTAGCCATCCTTTCTCTCCTCCTTTTCTGGGATTTCGGTATGCACCTCTTCTTGTTGAGCAACGGCTTCCTGAGAAGTAGAATTTCTGGCGACCTTCACCAAGGCAGGACGCAAGACCTTGCCATGAAGCAAATACCCTTTGCGGACTTCTTCGATAATACTCCCATCAGGCCACTGATCGGTATCCACCTGCTCAAAGGCCTCGTGATAAGCAGGATCAAACTGCTTGCCTACAGCCTCGATCGGCTTTAACCCGTTTTGACTAAGAACATTTAAAAACTGGCGGTAAATCATGTCGATTCCGGTAACTACATTTTCGGGAAAAACTGTCCTTGCAGAAGCCAGTGCTCTTTCGAAATTGTCAAGCACTGGCAGTAACTCCTGGAGTAAATCTCTCGCTGCAAAGCGGCGGATTTCCTCCATCTCCTGGCGGGTCCGCTTCCGGAAGTTGTCAAAGTCTGCAGCCAGGCGGAGGTAGCGCTTATTGACCTCTTCGAGTTCTGCCTCCTTTTCTTGCAGCTGTCGCTCCAGCTCCCCACGAACCTTGTCTTCCTCAGGAACAAAGGCCTCTTCTTGGAGATCTGCAGTACTCTGCTGCTGATGATCTCTATCTATATCTTCAGTTTTTCCCTGCTCCCCTTCTATATTCTTGGATTCGCATTCTTGAGCCATTTCCTTTTCACTCAAAACTCTCACCCCTCTCTTGCTCAAGTTCGCAGTTCTTAGGATCTTTGCGTGGATCTTTTCTCCGGATGATGGTATCGATCCTTAAGATCGCCTCAGCAAGCTCTCCGGCCACCTTGAGAGCATGAATTTTTACGAGAACAGGATCAAGCACACCCTTTTCCCAAAGGTCGCAAACTTCCCCACTATCACAGTCTATTCCCAGGCAATCACTATTTTTCTCCACCTGAGCAGCAACAACATCACCAAGCTTTTCCAAGGCATTGAATCCGGCATTAGTCACGATCTGAGTGAAAGGACGTTTCAAGGCCTCAATGACACAGTCGAGACCATAAGCAGCCATGCCCCGCAGTTCTGATTTGGCTTTCTCCAGATCTCTGGCAACAGCAAGCTCGACACTTCCTCCTCCCGGAACGACTCCACCCTTGAGAGCAGCTTGGACAGCACTGGCTGCATCCCTGGCAATGCGTTCCCTTTCCCCGACGACTTCTTCAGTAGCTGCTCCTACGAGGATGGTGGCAAAGGGTTTCCCAGTTCCACCTTCAATGCGAATCTGTTCTCTTTCTTCATCCTCCCAGGCACACTGAGCAGAACCCAGGTAGCGTTCCAGCTCAGCCGGTGGTTTCCGCAGGCCAGTTCTCTTTAAGGGCCAGGCCCCTGTATGTTCCGCAGCGCGCCGCCACTCTTTCGACAACACCCTTCTGACTACCATCACCCCAGCATCTGTAAGCATTTCCTCAGCACAGTCATCCACACGCCTGTCAACAAGAACCAGCTTAACACCTAAATTAATAATTTTTAGAAGGTTTTCTTGAAACTCTTGGCGCAGGTGCAAATAGCGATTAACCCCAGCTTCGGTAGTTAAAACGCCCTCTTCAATCTCTTCAGGAGCAAGAGCATCATCGATGATCAAAATCCGTGGATTTAGAACCTTCTGGGGCATCTGCTTGTTCAAACGCCCCTTAGTGATCAACACTCCTTCAAAAACCTGGTTTTCTAACCCCTCAACAGCGCAAATACAGTCCCTCAGTCTAAAAGTAGAGTCAAGGAGTTTTTCCCGGCCCACCATCCGGGCTGCCTCGATGATCAGCTCAGCGATATCTTCCTGACCACGACCAGCGATCAGGGCGACCTTGTAAAGAAGGGGATCATCGGGTCCTTGAACCGCACGCGCCCTCTGCTCAAAAGAAGAAATCGCCTTCCTGATCCCTACCCGCATTCCCTCAAGAACACGAGCTACAGGGACGCCCCGCATTACCTGATTAAGCCCCTCGGTAACCAACGCACCCGCCCAAATGGTGGCAGTTGTCGTGCCGTCACCAACTTCCTTTTCCTGGGCACGAGCTGTATTGATCACCATCCTTGCTGCCGGGTGAGTTGCCTCCATTTCCTCAAGAATGGTAACCCCATCATTGGTAATCGTCACTGAGCCGAAATTGTCCACCAGCATCGTATCCATACCTTTGGGACCAATTGTCCCTTCCACAGCAGAAGCAACAGCCCGAACAGCGTTGACATTGGTAAGCAAGGCGTTCAAGCGCTGGTCAACTTCTTTCCCATCGGTCACCTGCTTCAGATTCAAATCATTTAGCCTCCTCAATTCAGCGAACCACCCCTCCCTACTGGGAGGGGCTGGTTACACGTTGGTCACAATCTTGTCTCGGATTACAAGAGCCGCGACCGCGTTAGAACCTCTGATAGAGCCTGGGTAATGTACTCGATTACGGCAATTGCTCGCGCATAGTCCATCCGCATCGGGCCCAGCAACCCGACAGCACCTACAACATTGCCGCCAAAGGTGTAGACCGCAGTAACCACACTACATTCTTCAACTTCCTGGAATTTATTTTCTTTACCTATCTTTACGTTAATCCCAGCTGGTGAAGTTTCCATCAGCAAAGACTTCAGCACTTCTTCTCCTTCGATTAGATCGAGCAATTCCCGAACTCTCCTAATATCTCTATATTCCGGCTGCTTCAAAATATTGCGTGCTCCGCCTAGGTAGAGCCCCTCCCCCGACTCCCTGGTAAGCAGTGTCTCGATAATTTCGAGGGTAAGGTCAATCAGCTGTCTTTTCCGGGTTAACTCATCATAAACCCCCCGGAGCACAGTGCGGGTGATCTGGGAAAAAGTAAGCCCTCGGAAATAGCTATTGAATACCTGAGCAATCTGCTCCAGTTCTTCGGGAGTAACGGGAACAGGGAGATCAACTACTTTGCTTTCTACCCATCCACTTTCAGCCATAACAACCAGCAGCGCTTTCTGGGGTGCCAACTGCAAGAACCTAATTTGGTTAAAAGCTCCATTCTCCAGCTGGGGTCCTGACAAAAATACCAGGTAATCGGTCAACTGGGTTACCAGTTTTATGGTATCCTGAATGAGGGTTGCTAACTCGCGAACCTGTCTGGCGAAAACAGCTTTGATTAAGCTTTCCTCTTTTTCTGTGAGAGAGCCTTTTTGCATCAGCTGGTCAACATAATAGCGGTAACCCTGCTGCGATGGGATCCTTCCTGCAGAAGTATGCGGCTGTTCGATTAAACCCATTTCTTCTAAATCCGCCATTTCATTCCTGATGGTTGCTGGACTAACACCTAACTGGTACTTGCGGGCAATCGTCCGCGACCCCACTGGCTCAGCAGTAGCAATGTGCACTTCCACAATTGCCTCAAGTATTTGCTGCTTTCTTGCACTCAATTTCATTGGCGCCACCGCCCCAGCACATTAGCACTCTTCTTTGAAGAGTGCTAAAATTCTAAATTCAACATACCACTACCCTTCTTTTTTGTCAATAGTAACAAAACCACGGCACCCAAGAGAAGCCAAAGGTAGATCGAACCTTAAATGAAGTGCACCAGAACATAATTTGCCAGCAAGCGACCTCTGTTTGTAAGAAACACATTTTCCCCATCATCATCGATTAATCCCTGTTTCTTCAGCTCTTCCAACTGTGCTCCGTAAAGCTGGTCAAGCGAAATTTGAAAACGCTGCTGGAAAACCTTTCGGGAAAGGCCCTTCTTCAAGCGCATCCCCATGATAATCGTATCAAGACGCTCCTGTTCCGGGGTCTGATGCTCCTCCCAGGCACGGGGCAATTTCCCTTGAGCGACCACGGTGATATAGGTAACGAGATCCTGATGGTTAGCATAGCGGGTCTTTTCCAGGTAACCATGGGCACCAGGACCAAGCCCAAGGTAGGAGAGGTTGAACCAGTAGGTGAGGTTGTGCCGGCACTCCCTGCCAGGCAAGGCATAATTGGAAATCTCGTACCTTTGGTAACCCTCTCTAGAAAGAAGTTCTTCAGCTTCTTCCCACATTTCCACCTCTTCTTCTTCACTGCAAGGTTGAAGCCGGCCCGAGGCAATATCTCTAGCCAGAGGAGTCCCTTCCTCGAAAGTTAAGCCGTAAACCGAAAGATGCTCTGGCTGCAGGCTGAGAGCCTGCTCAAGAGTGTTTCTCCAGCGCTCAAGAGACTGGCCCGGAATTCCGTAAAGGAGATCGAGGTTGATGTTTTCAAATCCAGCACTTCGGGAATCTTCGAATGAGGAATAAATTTCCCTGACACCATGGATCCTTCCCAGGAGTTCCAGTTCCGCAGGCTGAAAAGACTGAGCGCCCAAGGAAATCCGGTTGAACCCAATGTTCCGAAGCTCCTTGAGTGCGGCCCTGTCAACAGTCCCAGGATTGGCTTCGATCGTGATTTCGACTTCCTGGGATAAGGCAAAGCTTTTTGCACATAATTCGAAAACCATGTTCAGGTCCCCAGGAGAAAGAACAGTGGGAGTGCCCCCACCAAAGTAGATTGAGGTAATTTCTCGCCTTCCTAAGAGATCGGCATAAAGGGAGATTTCTTTCCTTAAAGCCCAAAGGAACCTGGTAACCAGAAGCACTCCATCTTCCCCGGGTGGCAAGGGAATGGAGTTAAAAGCACAATAGCTGCACTTGTGAACACAAAAGGGGATATGGAGGTAAAGAGCAAAGGCCATGGAAACATCTTCCCCCGTTTTTCTCAGTCCTTGTCGATCCTGAGCACTGCCAGAAAAGCCTCCTGGGGAATCTGGACTCTGCCCACCTGCTTCATCCGCTTTTTCCCTTCCTTCTGCTTCTCCAGGAGTTTGCGCTTTCTGGTGACATCACCGCCATAGCACTTCTCGAGGACGTTCTTGCGAAGCGCCTTCACCGTCTCCCTGGCAATCACCCTGCTTCCTATTGCTGCCTGGATGGGAACATCGAACAACTGCCTGGGGATCAGTTGTTTCAGTTTTTCAACAAGAGCCCTCCCGCGCAGATAAACCTGGTCCTTATGGACAATCACAGAGAGGGCATCGACCACTTCTCCATGGACGAGGATGTCAAGCTTCACTAGATCCGAGGGCCGATAACCAATAACCTCGTAGTCAAGAGAAGCATAGCCGCGGCTGCAAGACTTGAGTTTGTCGAAGAAATCAAAGATGATCTCTGCAAGGGGGAGTTCGTAAACCACCTGCACCCTTGTCGGAGAAAGGTAGGTCATTTCCTTAAAAATGCCTCTTTTTTCCTGCATCAGCTCCATAACTCCACCCAGGTAGTCAGTGGGAGTGATCACCGTGGCCCGCACAAACGGCTCCTCCACAGTAGCGATTTCTCCGGAATCCGGCCAGAGGCTAGGGTTGTCCACAAAGAGGATTTCTCCGCTCTTTTTGGTGACCCGGTAGACAACATTAGGAGCCGTGGTCACGAGATCAAGCCCATACTCGCGTTCCAGCCGCTCCTGGATAATCTCCATGTGGAGAAGCCCCAAGAAACCGCAACGAAAGCCAAAACCAAGAGCAGCGGAAGTCTCCGGTTCATACTGGAAGGCAGCATCATTGAGCTTCAGTTTCCCTAAAGCACTGCGGAGCTCTTCAAAATCTCCAGGGTCGACAGGAAACATCCCGCAGTAAACCATAGGCTTGACTTGACGGTAACCAGGCAGGGGACGCGGCGCTGGTCTCTCGGCATCTGTAATCGTGTCGCCCACCCGAGTATCTTCAACATTTTTCACCCCAGCTGCCAGATAACCCACTTCCCCTGGTCCCAACTCCTCAACAGGCTGCAGCTCAGGGGTAAAAATTCCTACCTCAGTTACCTCAAAAACCTTTCCTGTGGACATCATCTGGATCTTCATCCCACAGCAGACCCTGCCATGAACAACCCGGATGTAGGAAATCGCCCCTTTATAAGAATCAAAATGGGAATCAAAAATAAGTGCCTGGAGAGGGGCATCGGGATCACCACAAGGAGGGGGAACACGATGCACAAGAGCTTCTAAAACCTCCTTGATGCCCCAGCCCTCTTTTGCAGAAACCATAAGGGCATCCTTGGTGTCCAAGCCCAGGACCTCTTCGATTTCCTTCTTCACTCTCTCCGGATCCGCCATGGGCAGGTCGATCTTGTTAATTACCGGGATGATCTCCAGACCGGCATCAACAGCAAGATAAGCGTTAGCGATGGTCTGGGCTTCCACACCCTGAGATGCATCAACAACCAAGAGAGCACCTTCACAGGCAGCAAGGCTCCGCGAGACCTCATAGCTAAAATCAACATGCCCAGGTGTATCAATTAGATTCAAGAGGTATTTCTTACCATCATCTGCTTCATACCAAAGGCGCACAGGCTGGAGCTTGATGGTGATCCCCCGCTCTCGCTCCAATTCCATCTTGTCGAGGACCTGCTCGACCATCTCACGGGGGTCAATGGCTCCAGTGAACTCTAACAAACGGTCGGCAAGAGTTGATTTACCGTGGTCAATGTGGGCAATGATGCAAAAGTTGCGGATCTGCTGTTGGGGAATCACTCTTACCATCACCTTCCTCCATTTTGCCTCAGGTGTTTGCGTATGAGGCCAAAGATCAAATGTAGTTCCTCCAAGTGCAGCAAATACGCTATGACAAGGTAAACAACTATCCCTACGGAAACCCCTGCACCTACAGCAACCAACTGAGAAAATTTCGATGCCGTTCCCAGAATCCCTTCCACCCAACCGACCACCATATAACTAGAAACAGCCATAAACACAGAAGAAAGAAAAGCACTGGCCCCCGAAGAGAGGATCCGGCTTCCCCCTAGAGTCCCTACCTTCCACTTGAGAACCACCAAGAGAGCAATCATGTTGACGATACCCACAACCGAATAGGCAAGAGCAAGTCCTCCATGGCCAAGAATCTTGATCAACAAAACGTTGAGAACAATGTTCAGAAAAACTGTGACCACTCCCACAATAACAGGAGTTTTGGTGTCCTTCAAAGCGTAGAAAACTCTGTTGAGCACAAGTGCCCCGGAGTAACCAACAATCCCAAACGAGTAGTAAAACAGGGCAATAGCAGTTGCCTGGGTGTTTTCGGGAGTAAACTTCCCAGCCTCAAACAGCAACCTAATAAGGGGAACACCAAGGGCAATTAAAAGACCAGTAGCAGGGATAGTTAAGAAGTTAACCGTCCTGAGGCCGAGGCTGGCAGTGCGGCGAAATTGATTCCACTCTTTCCTGGCTGCCTGGCCAGTAAGTGTAGGAAAAACTGCTGTCCCAATGGCCGCAGCAAAAACTCCTACTGGAACCTGCATCAAACGCTGAGCCGTGCGCAGAGCTGCCAGGAGCCCACCAGGGAGTTCTGAAGCCAGATTTTGGCTTACAAAGAGGTTGAACTGGGAAGCAGAAAGACCAATCAGCACAGGGAACACCAGCACCCCAATCTCCCTAATTCCCGGATGACGAAGGTCAAGAACTGGCCTGTAGCGCAACCCCAGGCGCAGAAGGGGGGGAATCTGAACAGCAAAATTTAAGAATGCACCTCCGACAACACCAAGGGAATAAGCTGTAATCCCCAAGTAGGGAGCCAAATTCCAGCCAACCACAATAATGGTCAAGTTGTAAAGAACTGAACCAAGAGCTGGAGCTGTAAAATGCTTGTAGGAATTGAGGATACCAGTGGTGACCCCACTTAAACCCATAAAAAAAGTTTGCAGAAGCATGATTCTAGTCAAATGAACAGTAAGGTTAATTTCCTGGTCACTAAACCCAGGAACAAGGACCCTGATCAACTGGGGGGTAAAGATAAAACCAAGGGTAATTGCAAACAACAGCAACAAAACAATCAGATTCAACAGACTGCTTGCTACATACCACCCTTCTTCCTCGCGATCAGTAGCCACATACCCTCCAAAGACAGGAATAAAGGCTGAGCTTAAAGCACCTCCTACAAGGATCATATAGGTAAAATCAGGAATAGAAAAGGCAGCATTGTAAGCGTCAGTGATCCTGTTCT
>DAINRC010000010.1:0-32833 GCA_036742135.1 Bacillota bacterium | reverse complement strand
AATACAACGCCAGGGGCGGCTGGGAATGTAAACACCCTCCGGACGAGACATTTCTGTGTCGAGAAGCTTCCAGACCCGCCCGGAATGGGCTGCCACCCTTTCCAATCCCTCTGAAGACCAGTAGTGCCCTAATGCCTGTTCCTGAAGCTTCATCCCCAGGGCCGTCAGGTTTTTTACGGGCCCCACAAACTCGCCCGGCAGCCTTATGCTAGTCGTCAGTATCAAGGCGTTTTAGCGCCTCCTTGACTTCTTCCTTCAGCTTTTTTACCTTGTGCGACCTGTGGCCGTAGAGCTTGCCTGCAAAAGAAGTGACTACGGTGAGGAGGTCCCCCACTAATTCCTGCTGCGGGCTGCGGTCTTCTTCCCGGTTGAGCACGAGCACCTCAACCCCGAAGCTGCTGAAGTACTCCTCCAGGTACTCAAAGCCAAACCGCGTCAATCTGTCGGGATAAGTAACCGCGATAGCGCGGATTTTCCTCTCCCGGGCCATCTGCATGGCCTTCCGCAGGCCCCTGCGGTCGGTGGAGAGGCCGGAACCAACGTCGGTCAGCACCATCACATCGGAAAATTTGGAGCCGTATGCTTCTTTCAATACCTCCACCTGCCGCTGGAGGTCCGCTTGTCTTGCATGGCCCGATACGCGGGCGTAAAGCACTGCGACGTCCGGGTTAGACTCGCCCAGGAGGCGCCGGATCTCTTCCTCGGGGAAGCGGCGCTCCCGCCCCATCCAGACGGCCCGGATTTTTCCTTCCTTCTCCCACCGACGTAAGGTGTCTTTGTGAATGCCCAGCAGAACCGCAGCTTCAGCGGTGCGATACAAGCGTTGTTTGTGGTACTTCGGCATTTTGTGTAATCACCAAGGATAGTATAGCAAATTAGTTAACTGTTAACAACCCTGAGGGACCCTCAGCCTTAAAGAAGAGGAAGGACGAGAAACGGTCCAACCCTGTGCTGCGCCTTTTCCTGAGATTTCTCTATTTCCCCCTCACTTTCCTGCAAACCAGCCATCTTTAGAGACGCAGTTCATTTCCTGATGAGGCACTCCAGGCGGAATCTTCACCAGTGCGAAGTGTGATGAAAAGGTGGCTACGAAAAATACTTCATACTGGTCTTTTTCAATTCTTCCACACTGAACAACATCTGGTAATCAGTGACCCCGCTGAGTTGTGAAAGAGCTTTCACAGCCCGGTAGCACTCTTCAGGTGTTCTTCCGTGAATCATAGTGTAGAGGTTATAAGGCCACTCCGGCAGGGAAGGAGAGCGCTGGTAGCAATGAGACACCTGATCAAAACCAGCCATCAACTGGCCCACTTCTTCGAGGCGTTCCTCAGGAACTGCCCAGACCACCATCACATTGGCTGTATAGCCAAGATCCTGGTGGCAAACTACTGCTCCAAAGCGCCGAATAATTCCTTGAGCAAGGAAATCCTGAATCTTCGCCAGCAATTTTTCTTCACTTATTCCCAATCTTTGAGCAAGCACGAAATAAGGACGCTTCACGAGAGGAATGCCTTCCTGCAGCACCCGGACAATCTCTTTATCTAAATCGTCCAACACTTCGGTCATCCTCCAGAGGAAAATTAACCCGAATTTTAAAAACTTTTTGAGCTGGAAGATTGAGGATATCAGTAATCCCGGTTCGCTCTTTAATCTCTTCTAAGACAGCCTGCAGTTTCTCCGGAGACTCCGCTAAAAGGGTAAACCACATGTTATAAGAGTGGTTTCGGAGATAATTATGAGTGACTCCTGGAAAGCTGTTGATCACTTCAGCCACTTCCCTGACTTTTTCTGAAGGGACCCTAACTGCACAAAGAGTGCCGCTATAGCCTAGCTTGCTGGAGTCAAAAATTGGCCCCAGCCGCCGGATAATTCCTTTTTCCATTAACTTCTGCAACCGCGCAAGGACCTCTTCCTCACTAGTGCCCAGGATTTTCGCTAGTTCCTGGTAAGGTTGGCAAACAACAGGGAAGTGGCTCTGGACCAAGTTTAACAATCGCTTATCCAGTCGATCCAGGGTCATTGGGGTTCCTCCACCAGGATTTTTTCACCTTCTCGGTAAAGACAGCACGGGTCTTCAGCCGTGTAATCCCCATAGTAGAAATAGGCCCGGGCGCGGCAACCACCACAGATCCTCTGGTAGCTACAGGTTCCGCAGCCGCCCTTGTAGTTCCCGGTGCGCAGGTGCTGGAAAACCGCATTATCCTGCCAGAGGAGGGTGAAAGGGGTTTCCCGAACATTGCCCACAGGAAGATCAAGGTAAGCGCAAGGCTGAAGATCTCCTTTAGGGGTGATCAGGCAGTAACTGATCCCTGCGAGGCATCCTTTCTGAAAACGGAGTTTCAAGCCCATCTGAGCAGCAATGCGCATAAACTGGGGAGCACAGGTGGGTTTAATTTCAATAGGAGCTTCTTTTTGCTTTTTCATTAACCGGTAAAGCAGGTGCTCGTATTGCTCAGCACCTAAAGACTCTTCCACAAGGTGCAGCGCCCGCCCCGTGGGGACAAGGAAAAACACGTGGTGGGCTTTGGCCCCCAGGCGGATAGCCAGATCTGTTACCTTTTCCACCTGTTCGTAGTTCCACTTCATTACCGTGGTATGGACCTGAAAAGGAAGACCGGCACGGCGACAGGCTTCCATGCCCTCAACTGCTGCCTTCCAGGCACCGGAAACACCGCGGAAGCGGTCGTGCTGCTCCGGATCAGGGCTATCAAGACTGATTCCAACAGTCATAACCCCGGCTTTTTTCAGCCTTTCAGCCACCTCCCCGGTAATCAAGGTGCCGTTAGTGCCGAGGACAGGCCGCAGACCATGGGAAGCAGCATAGGCAGTCAGTTCGTAAATATCCGGCCGCATCAGCGGCTCCCCACCACTGAAGATCATCATTTTAAATCCGCTCTGGGCAACCCGAGCAATCAAATTTCTCGCTTCAACCGTTGTCAACTCCTCATCGATCCGGGCACCAGCATCGCGATAGCAGTGCCGGCAGGAAAGGTTGCAGGCATTAGTGGTATTCCAGGAAACCAGCACTAATTTCTACCCCCTGCAGCCAGAACATCACTACTGGTTTGAAGTTGTCAGCCACACCTACTACCCCATGTGTCCCTGGCGCTCAGTGTTTACTGTCCATTTTTCCGCAGAAAGTCCATGTTTTTCCAGCAAGGCTGAGGAGCAATCCCAATTTCTTCATCAGTCAGATAACACGCCGGATCAGGGGCCCAAAAATCGCTAAACACTGCTTCTGCCCGACTTCGAAGATTTCCGTTGCATACCTCCAGCCACCGGCAACGAGCGCAGCGACCTTTGAGCAAAGAACGACGATTCCTTAACCCGGCAAGAATAGGATGGGAAGTCTCTGTCCAGATTTCTGGAAAGCTTTTCTTTCGGATATTGCCCAGAGTATACTGGGGGGTGAACTGATCTGGGTGGACGTTCCCCTCCCAGTCAACAGCAGCAATAGCTATACCCGAACGGTTGCCCCCGTTGCGGAGAAGCAACTGGTAGGCCCGCTCGGCCTTCCGGGGATCACTCTGGCGCAACTTCAGGTACACATAAACCCCATCAGCATGGTTGGCTACAGTCAAGATTTCTTTATCCCACCCTCGCAAGTGAAAATCCCAAGTTTTTTCGATAATCATGTCGAGGGCAGCGCGAGTTTCTTCATGAGTCAGGTCATCGCTTAAGAGTTTCCGGCCGCGACCACTGTAAGCCAAGTGATAAAAGCAGGCCCGAGGGATGTTTTCTCTTTCGAGGAGCTCAAAAATCGCCTCCAGTTGGTGGTGATTGTGGCGACTTAAGGTAAAACGCAGCCCCACCTTCTGCCCAACCGCCAGACAGTTGCGGATCCCCTCAAGTGCAGCCCGAAATGCCCCTTCCTTACCTCGAAAACGGTCATTAGTCTTTCCCACTCCATCCAGGCTCACTCCTACATACCCCAACCCGGTTTCCCTCAGGCGCTGAGCCACCACAGGAGTAATCAGGGTACCATTGGTGGAGAGGGCGGTGCGGATGCCTCGCTCTTTAGCATAAGCAGCCAGTTCAAAAAAATCTTGGCGCATCAAGGGTTCACCACCGGAAAAAAGCAGCACCGGAACCCGAAAAGAAGCCAGTTCATCAATGAAATTTTTTGCTTCCCGTGTGGTCAGCTCATGAGGGTGGCTCTGGCTGTTGGCACTAGCATAACAATGAAGGCAGCGAAGGTTGCAGGCTCTGGTGATGTTCCAGACCACTACAGGACCGCGGCCATCTGCTGTCCCGTGAATTTGGTGCCGGGAAGAAGGGCTGTAGCGCAACTCGTCGCCAAAATGATTTGTATTCCCAAGCAGCCTGCTAATGCTGATCACTTCTGGCTGTTCCTCCTCCTTTAGGACAAACCGCAACTAGAAAACCAAACTGGAAGCAACAAAATTACAAAGCCGGAATCAGAATCGTAAAAGTTCGAGGCTTAACCATAACTGTGCAAGCCACCCATCAAATAATTCACTCCGAAGAAGGTGAACAAAACCAGAACAAAGCCGAGTAGAACCACAATGGCTGAAATTCTGCCTTTCCAGTGGCGTTTTCTCCGAAAATGTAGATATAAAGCGTAAACTATCCAGGTGAACAGAGACCAGGTCTCCTTCGGGTCCCAGCTCCAGTAGGACCCCCACGCCTGCTCGGCCCAGACAGCGCCGAAGACAATGGTGAGCGAGAGCATGGCGAAACCAAAAACAGTGATCCTGTAGACAAGTTCATCCAGCTCCCTGCTGGCTCTCCCGTCCTTTCTAACTAGGGAGAACCCCGCAAGACCGGCCCCAGCAGCAAAAGCTGCATAGGCAAGGACAGCTGTCAGGACATGGACGGTAAGCCAGGCGCTCCTCAAGGCCGGGGGAAGGAAGAAAACTTCTTTCTGGGAAGTCGGAAAGATGAAAACGGCCACCCCGAGGAAGAGAGCTGCCAGGGCAAGCACTGCTCCTCCTGGTGTGCTCCCGGCGCGCTGCAGGAGCACAAAAAAGCTTCCCGCTGTCGCCCAAGAGAAGCAGAGGAGGAATTCATAAGTGTTGGCAATCGGCAGTCTACCGCTTTCGAGCACACGCAGCCCAAGGGCGACTGTGTGACAAGCAAGGCCAGCGGTAGCAAGCCAGAAAGCAACTCTCCTTCCCCGCTCACTCCCGAAGAAGCAGCATCCGGCGGCAAGAACATAGGTCAGGAAGGCAGCAACGAGTAGCACACCACCAAAAGGCATCAACTTCCTTCCTCCTCATCCTGCTGAATTCGGGTCCTCCCGTAAAAGGCAGAGGACAAAATCATGAGGACACCTCCAGCGAAGACAAGGCCTCCAGTGAGGACGAGCGGCTGACCCGGGTCGGTTTTCACAAGGAGCACCGCGACCGGGCGCACTCCAGTGAAAACCACGCTCACTCCTCCATCCAAGACCACATCTTCTCCAGGCGCCGCTATCCCCACCCCGAGCCGCTCTTCCCCGCGGTAGACAGAGAAGAGCAACCTCGGGTTGTCGGGACGGACTCCCTTGGACTCCATGCCCCACTCCGGACTGAAGTTGGGCAGGTAACGGTAGACCTTAAGGTGAAGTTCAGCTTCCTCAACTGGCAGGATGTCCCCTTCCTCTACCTCTACCTGCCGCACCCCACTGGCGCTTCTCACTTCTACCCTAACGCGCCAGCGGTAACTGTATTGGTAGAATTTCATCCCACGGTAGTAGAAGGGGTGGTTAACAGCAGCAACCCCCCGTATAGTGCTACTTCCGTCCTCAAGGGCAAGCCGCGCCGTGAACTGGGCCGGTGTGCCATCGGGGTGGTAAGAGATGGCAAAATCCTCAAGTCGCAGCTTAAGGCCCTGGCCGGCACGAAGGAAGCGCCCGAGGCTTACCTCTCCCCCCTCGGCAAGAGGAACTCGCGCCCTCTCACCCTTCGCCACCGTGATAAAGCCCCCAGCCAGCACGAAGAGCAGACCCGCGTGCAGAATGAAGACGCCCATCTGTTTCAGCCCGAAACACCGCGCCCTCAGGTAGGTGCTCCCCCTCTTCAGGGTGCAGAGAAAAAGGTTCAGAAAAAGGGCGCTCAATAGTGTGGCGAACCAGGAAGAGCGGTAGAAGTCTTCCTGGAAGGCGCTCCCAACGGCTGCACTGAGCCCAATGATGACGACCAGAAACAGGCCAAACTGGAGGGACGCCAAAAAGTCATAGGAAAGCCGGAGCAAAGAAGGCACGACCCGCTCCGGCTTTCCACGGCCTGCAGCTCCGTTTGGGAGGTGCAGTTCCTGTTTACGCCCACGGCTCTTCATTGGCTGCTTCCTTACCAGCAATGCGCCCAAAGACAATGCAGTCGGCCATGGCTACGCCGCCCAGACGCACTGCCCCGTGCGTCCCTCCCATTACTTCTCCTGCTGCATAGAGGCCTTTGATCGGTTCGAAGTCCTGGTTGAGCACCTGGGCTTTGGTGTTCGTCACCAGCCCGCCCATGCAGTGGTGCACCTTTGGCCACAGTCTGACCACATAGAAGGGCGGGGTGCCGAGGGGCTTGGCATCTTTACCGATCTTGCAGTTGAAGTCATCGTCCTTGCCCTTCGTTACGAAGGAGTTCCAGCGAGCGATCTCGGCTAGGAAGGGCTGGAGCGGGATGTTGTAGGTTTTCGCCACCTCCTCGAGGGTGTTATACTTCTTGATTGCCCCGTTCTTAAGACCTGCCTCGAGCGTTGAAGGCACCACCTGCTTTTCGACTGCGTAGGAATCGGCGATATGGATCACCGGAACACCAATGAGGATGATGGCATCCGCCCGCTCCTTGCGGTTCCCGGTCTCGTTGACGAACCGCTTTCCTGTCTTGGGGTTGATGATCGGCCCATACCCGATGACGCGCTCAGAGAAGAGGGGCACATACCCAAACCCTTTCTCATCTGGGCTTGCCCAGGGGCCGAGCTGGATCCAGTCCATGTGAACGTCCATAGCACCGATCTTGAGGGCCTCCCGAAGGGCCTCCCCTGTGGCTCCAGGCTGGTTCGTGCTCTCAAATTCTTCGGTAAGGCGCGGGTCGTGAATTGTGCGCATCTTGACATCCTGCGAGAAGCCGCCGGATGCCAGCACCACTGCTTTCTTTGCCTTGATGAAGACTGGGGTGCCGCTCTTCTCGTCACCAAACTTGTAGCCATCGCGCACCTCGATCCCAATAACCCTACCTTCCTCGTTCTGGATGAAACGCACGAACTTGCGTCTCAGCTCAACATTGACCCCCAGCTCTTTTAGCTTCGCCAGCATCTTGGTCACGACCTCAGAACCCGAAGCGCTTTCTGTCTGGTGGGTCCTGGGCACAGAGTGGCCACCGTGATAAGTAAGCCGGGCAAACTTGGCACCGAGGTAGTTGATGGCCCACTCGAGTGCGTCCTTGGACTGCTCACAGACGATGCGTGCCTTATCAACGTGGTTGAGGTAGAGCCCTGCCTTCAGCATGTCCTGCAGCATCAGCTCGGGCGAATCTTCCACACCCTGCTCCTTCTGCATCGCAGTTCCCGCGGCGGCGAAGTCCCCGCCGTTGATGATCGAGTTCCCGCCCGGGGTGGGCATCTTCTCGATCACCTTGACAGTCGCCCCAGCGTTTTTCGCCTCGATTGCCGCAGCCAGACCGGCAAACCCAGAACCGATGACAACTACGTCTGCCTCCTCGTTCCACTTGATGCCTTCAGTCGTCTTTGGCCCACATCCAGCAAGGGCAGTTACTCCGGCGACCGCAAGACCAGCAGTCGCTATGCCCTTCAAGAAGTCACGCCTTTTTATTTCCTTCTCGATCACCTTGATGATCCCCCCTAAAGCTATTTTCTCTACCTAGCTCCCAGCAAGCTCTGTCTTCCAGCTTTTATCCAGGTCCTTATACCAGGAGAAATCATGGCACTGAGCGCAGTAAACCTCAGACTGGCGGTGCATTTTGTGGCAGAGGTGGCACTCAATCTCCCCCAGATGCGAGTCGTGGGGATTTGATTCCCCGAAGTCAGTGGCAGCAACCGCTTCAGCGAAGTCATCCTTGTGGCAGGAGAGGCATTCCTCCATGGAGAAATCCCGCTCCTTCAGGGGATTCTCGTAGTTCCCGGTGAGGTAGTTGATCCCTTCCCCAATCTTGGCAACAGTTGACTTGTGGTGGCAATCCAGGCAATCTACACCTGCTTCAGCGTGCTTGGCGGCGAGCAGGTCACCCCCTTTCCACGAGTTGTAGTAAGGCTCGATGATGTGGCAGGTAGCACAAAAGCTGGGCTTCTTGCTGGCCTGAAAGAGGACGCCCCCTGCGACAGCAGCGACAACCACCAAGGCAGCAAGCACACCAAGCAGGACCTTCGGCCTAAAGAAAGCTTTTTTGCGAACTTCGTTTGTTTGTCCATTGTGAGCTTCCATCGAAAGACTCTCTCCCTCCGTCTTCACAAGGCTTCCATGTTGTTGATTTTGTTCCTAAAGGCGCAAATTCCTTTGTTTTGCAGGACAAATCGAAAAGTGATATACTGTATGAAACGACAACATACGACAGTTTACGCGGCACCGTCCCAGCTCTGCTTTCGAGGCCGAACACACAAAAGACCCTCAAGGGGGGATCTCCCAGTGACAAAGGGCCAAAAGAGGATGAAGGACCTTCTCGTGGAATCGGTGCTCGAAGGGGAGGGCCTACACAAAGTCCTCACCTATCTCCAAGAAGCCACTGGAAGATACATCACCATTGCCGACTACAGGGGGAAGATCTATGCCCGCACTGGAGGGAACGCAGGTGCCTCCCCGGACGACCATTACCTTCCCTTGCCCTGCGCAGAAAGTGACGACCACCTCTTCTACGAACCCCGGACAAGAAGGCTCTTCTACTGCACAGGACACGGCAGGAAGAACGGCTACATTATCGTTGATGACGTAGATCCAGGAGAGCATGACATCTTCGCAGAGCCCCTGGAAGAAGCATCTCTGGCCGTAAAGACGTTTTTCGCCCAGGCCCACACAGCGGAAAGCGCGGAAAACTTCCACATCCACAATCTGATCGCAGACCTGCTTATTCGCAACATCAACATCAAAGAGATCATCAAGCAGGCCAACTTCTGCCTCGACCTCAACAGGCTTTACTACGTCTGTGTTATGGAGCCGGAACAACCACTCTCTGAAAGGGAGATGAGCCTCCTCCACGCCCACACCAAGGAATGGCTGCGCTTCAACAACCTCGACATCATCTGCACCATCTGGGACAAGAAGTACTTCGTCTTTATCTGCCCAACCCACTATCACGAGCAGACACTGGAAGTCGACCCCGGTTTCGAGAAGCACCTCGCCAACATTACGCGCCACCAGAGGGACATCAAGGCAAAGTTCGGGTTTTCCGTTTCCTTCGGTGTCGGCCAGAAGTACCCCCTCCCAAAACTTCACCGAAGCTATCAGGAAGCCCTCATTGCCCTGCATCTCGCCAAGCTCACAGGCAAGAAGAGCTTCGTCAAGCACTTCTCCGACCTTGGTGTCTTCACCCTCGTCTGCCAGCAGGACGTCGAGCAGCTCAAACGCTTCTGTAAGAAGTACCTTGGGAAAATCCTAGACTACGACCGGGAACACAACAAGGAACTTCTTTTCACCCTGCGCGCCTTTTTCGACGCCGACCTCGACGCCAGGGAAGCGGCACGGCGCACCTACATTCACATCAACACCATGAGGTACCGGTTACGCAAGATCGAGGAACTCACGAACCTCAAGCTCCACAAGATCGAAGAGCGAGCCAATCTCTTCATTGCTCTTAAGCTCTATGAGGTCCTCGTGGCCACCGGTTTCTTGACTGAAGAATGACCGCAGTATTTCCCTTTTCCGGCATCACCTCCTTTGATCCAGGATCCAAATTAACCTCTAAAAAGTTGGTGCAGACAACAAAAAAACAGCACCTCTCCTGCTCAAGAAGGAATCGAACCGCGAAACAAGAATACTACTCTTAAGAACAACAGGAGGTGAAGAGAATGTTCGGTCTCTTGCCCAACATCGGGCCGTGGGAGATCGCCGCGCTCCTCGCAGTAGTGCTCATCATCTTCGGGCCAGGGAAGCTCCCAGAGGCAGTGAAATCCCTAGGCAAAGCGGTGAAGAACTTCCGCAAAGAAGTCGCAGAGCCAGGCCCCAAGGAGAATGAAAAAGAAGAAAAGCCAAGCTGAGCGAGTCCAGATTGCTCAAATTTTCCCCTAGCCAGGAGGACCCCAAAAGCCACTGGCGCCTCCAGCCAGGGACCCGGTCATTCTGCAGCTTCTCGAGGGCAATATTTGCCTCCTCAAGGCAACGGCCTGCGCCACAGCTATTCCGGAAACACCTTCACCTCCAACAACCTCTCCCATTTCCTTCCTGGAATGGGAACAGGAGATGTCCCAAAGTTCCATACTTCCTCCCCAAAGAATTCCTCTTTAGGAGCAGAGTTGGAAGGAGGAGCCGGCCCGTAGCCGACCAAGGTACCTGCCGCGGCTTCCCCTGTAGCTTCCACCGCTATCTTCTTGGAGAAAGCCCCGCCTACTTCCTTTCTCCATTTCCCAGAGTTTAGTTTTGCTCACCCTCCTCCAACTTGATTTTTTCACCTTTCACTATTTTCTGCTTTTCTCCCTTTTTCTATCACTAAGGGCAATCTTAGTAAAATTGTGGGTTTCTCGTGGCCGCGGACTTTCAACATAGTTGCCGAAAAGAAAAGCTTAACGAAAGCAGCACAAGCCCTCCACCAGACGCAGCCGGCAGTCAGCAAGCACCCCTGTTAACTAGAGCAGCATTATGAAATATAACCCTTGTTCAAGGAACAGGATTATTGCTGACCGCAACTCAATATTGACTTTTCCGCTGATCTGCTTTATTTTTATATCTGGCTTTATTTCGTTTTCGTAATTTTCGATTTCGAAAGGTGATTCCCTTGTCGGAACTCGAAATCCTTGAACTCTTTTGTAAGGTCCATCAAGGGCTAATGAAAAGAGTCCTGCCCCTCCTCAGGAAAAATGGGTTGACTGGGCCAGAGTTCTTCGTGATGTGGAAGGTAAAAAAAAGAGTTTTTTGTCGGGTCACCGACCTGGCAGAGAAAACAGGGATTCCCCCGAGCACCTTGACGGGAATTCTGGACCGACTGGAGGAAAGGGGTTTCATCAGACGCACTCCCGACCTCAGTGACCGCCGGAGCATCTTGGTAAAAAGCACACCAAACCTTGAAAGTTTTCTTGAGCAACTCACCACCGAGATCGAGAAAGTGCTGCAACACTCTTTAAGTTCACTCTCCAGCCCTGAGCTCTTGGACCGCCTGAAGCACGACCTCAGACTGCTGGTCGCAAGTTTAGATTTAGGAGAGGGTGAAACTGATTGACCCAGAGACCGCCAGGAGAACATCAGAAGCCTCTGCAACTACAAGTTTCCCATAGCGATGCTCCAGGAACAAAGAAAAGCCGCTATCTTTGGATTATCCCAGTTCTTATTTCTTTGATCGGAGCATTTATGGCAATCCTGGACTCCAGTATCGTCAATGTTGCTATTCCCACAATCATGAATGTCTTCAACACTGATACCAGCACTGTAGAATGGGTGGTAACCATCTACATGCTGGCGCTCGGCGTAGTTGTCCCCTTGAGCGGCTGGCTGGGTGACAAACTGGGGTTCAAGCGTCTCTACATTTTTTCTCTCCTGAGCTTCACCTTTGGCTCCCTGCTGTGCAGCATGAGCTGGGATATCAATTCCCTGATCATCGCCCGGGTGGTGCAGGCGATCGGAGGAGGCA
The DNA here is from genome assembly GCA_036742135.1 of Bacillota bacterium. GTDB lineage: Bacteria > Bacillota > DSM-12270 > Thermacetogeniales > Thermacetogeniaceae > 50-218. Next base: position 21,110 of record DAINRC010000010.1, on the reverse strand, counting down.
TGATCATGCCCACAACAATGGCGATGGTAGTCAGAATCGTCCCTCCAGGAATGCTCGGAGGGGGAATGGGGATCTTTGGCATTGCCCTCCTCGTCGCTCCCGCCATAGGCCCAACCCTGGGTGGCTATCTTGTAGAGTACATCAACTGGCGGTGGATCTTCACGATCAACCTCCCTATTGGTGTGCTCGGCTCCCTGCTTTCGTATTTCTTCATTCCTGATTTCCCTCCTTCTGAAGCAGGCCGTTTCGATGTTGGCGGAGCCCTCACCTCAGCCACAGGACTATTTTGCCTTTTACTGGCCCTCAGCAAGGGAAATGACTGGGGGTGGACTTCCGAACCGATTGTCCTGCTTTTCTACACAAGTGCAGTAATGTTGGGGCTTTTTGTTTACCTGGAACTGACTCAAGAGAACCCGCTTCTTGACCTCCGGGTATTCCGCTACCCCACTTTTTCTCTGGCTAACTTCATGGTAACCATCACTACAGTTGGCCTTTATGCAGGCATCTTCTATCTCCCTCTCTTCCTCCAGATAGGGCGCGGTTTAGGGGCAATGGAGACTGGGCTAGTGATGATGCCAGGAGCACTAGTTTCAGGAGTAATGATGCCCATTGTGGGCTTCCTTTACGACCGGGTAGGTCCTAAAGTGCTCTCGGTTTCTGGTCTTTTGTTCCTCTCCTTTATGACCTACCTCTTCCACTATTTGAGCATCGACACCCCAACATCCACTATTGTGATGTGGATGGCCCTGCGCGGGCTGGGGATGTCTTTTGCCAACATGCCTGCTCAGACGGCCGCCCTTTCGGTAATTCCCCCGGAACTGGTGGGAAGGGCCTCAGCGATCACCAACATCATCACTCGTGTTTCGGCTTCTTTCGGGATCGCAGTGCTCACCTCGATCATGAACAGGAGGGAAGTCATGCATGCCGCTCATCTGGCAGACAACATCACTTCGACAAACCCGGTGCTGATGGATTTCTGGAGCCAGGTGGGGAGTACCACCGGTGTCGCTTCTGAACAAGCAAAATCATTGGGACTTCTCTATCTCCAAAAGGTGATTTCTCTGGAAGCATTTGTCCGCAGCATCGACGACATCTTCATCATTGCTGCTTGTTTCACTCTGGCCGGTGTTATTCCCGCTTTCTTCCTGCGCAAAGGAGAAGGTCGGAGGCGAGGAACCGTTCTCGAATAAAAAAGCAGGTAAGGAGTGATCTCTTTTGCAGAAGCGTTTGCTCATCATTGGAATTGTTTTGACCCTGGCAGTCGCCGGAGCAGGAGGTATTGTCTTCTACTACCACTATCAAAACGAGCACTACGTGATCACCGAAGATGCTCGCATTGCTGCAGACATGGTTACCATAACTCCAGAAATTAGCGGCAAAATCCTCGAGTGGAACATCAAAGAAGGAGATACCGTTCAGGCGGGGCAGGTGATTGGACGGCAAGACCTAAGTTCAGTTCTTACTTCGAGTTCCGTCAACCCTCAGACGATGAAAGCTATGGCTGGAGTAATGGCAGAAAAGGCAACACTCAAAGCCCCGATCAGCGGTCTGGTAGTGCAGTCAAAGGCTGTCGTCGGCCAGATGGCCACACCAGGAACGCCCCTGGCAGTGATTGCCGATATCGAAAACCTCTACATCAGCGCCAACATAAAGGAAGTAACCATAAGCAGGGTCAAGGTAGGACAGCCGGTCGAGGTTAAAATTGATGCTTACCCCGACCGTGTCCTTAGCGGAAGGGTGGAGAGCATTGGAGCAGCAACAACCTCAGTTTTTTCCCTTCTCCCTGCCCAAAATTCCAACGGGAACTACATTAAGGTGACTCAGGTGATTCCTGTGAAGATCCGCATCGTCTCCAGACACAACCTGAAACTGATGCCTGGGATGAATGTGACTGTGAAAATCCATGTCGATGAAGCAAGCTCTTCTTGAGAAAAGGGGGAACCGGCAAGTGAGAAACTGGAGGAAGATGATAGCTGTTTTTTTATCACTGGTTTTTCTACTTTCAGCCCCGGGATGTAAAGACACCATTCCTGGGAAGGTAACAGTTGAAGTTTTTCCAGCCAAGGAAAGCAAAGTGACGAGGGTTGTGGAAATCACCGGCGCTTTGACCCCCAACAGAACCGTCAGTATTTGCAGCAAACTCTCAGGTATAGTGGAGTCAGTAAGCGGTGATGTGGGTGATGAGGTGGCTGCAGGCCAGCTTCTTGTCCAGATTGACACAAAAGAATTGAACGCCCAACTTAAGCAGGCAAAAGCTGCGGCAGAGGTGGCAAAAACCCAGGCAGAAGAGGCACAAATCGGAATCGAAGCAGCCAAGGTCGAGCTTGACTTCGCCCAGAAAGCGTATGAGCGCATCAAACAACTGGTCGATGCCGGTGCTGCTCCCCAGAGCCAACTTGATGAAGCTGAAAGCAAGCTGGAAGCAGCAAAGAAAAAATATCAGGATCTGCTGAAGAAGTCCGAAGCAGCAAACCAGACAATCGCCGCGCAACAAGCAGCTTGTGAGGTTATTACTACCCAGATCAGCAACAGCAGGATCATCAGCCCGATTAGTGGGGTAATCACCAACCGCAACATTAACCCCGGAGAACTGGCCGCACCCGGAGTGCCCTTGTTGACCATCGCCGATCTGGGAGCTCTCAAACTCGAGGGAACAGTGGCTCAGGAAGTGGTCCCCTTTCTTTCCGTAGGACAGAAGGTCAAAGTGGAGGTTGATGCCCTCCCAGATAAAACTTTCCAGGGGAAAATCAGTTGTTTGGGGCCGGTAGCAGTTACTACAGGCCAATACTTCCCCGTAGAGATCACGATTCCCGGGAAAAACGGACTGATGGCAGGAATGACAGCCAGGGCAGTGATCCCGATAACCACGCCAAAGGGAATAGTGATCCCCTCAAAAGCGGTAAAAAAAGAAAATGGAAAAACATATGTCTTTGTAGTCAGCAAAGGCAAAGTCTCCCGAAGGCCTGTAAAATTAGGCTTAGAAGGTAAGGGGATGGTCATGGTTGTTGAGGGGCTGCGCTCAGGGGAAGAGGTTGCTGTCAGCAATGTGAGCATCCTCCGCGATGGTATGGCAGTAGCTGTAGTTTCCGGATCTTCCTAGGCGTTCTTTTAGGCACCCTGAGCTGGATATGTTAAAAATTACCGCACCCCATCTTCATTTTTTGATCCTGGCATACAGTTCTCGGATCAGCTTGAAGTCCTGCCAGACGAGCTTCTTTTTACTGGCATCCCGAAGCAAAGCCGCTGGATGAAAGGTGGGGATAATTTGCGTCCACCCCTTTCGAAAAACTTTACCGCGAACAAGAGTGATCTTCGCCTGCTGGTGAACGAGGTACTGGGTAGCCAGGGAGCCCAAGCAAACAATGAGGCGCGGCTGGATCAGTTCTATCTGGCGCACAAGATAAGGAAAGCAACATTCTGCTTCTTCCTTCTTCGGGAGACGATTCCCTGGAGGACGGCACTTGACGACATTCGTAATATACACTTCTTCTCTTGCAAAACCAGCGGCATCGAGGATTTTATTCAAGAGTTGGCCGGCAGCACCAACAAAAGGGCGCCCCAAACGGTCTTCATCTGCCCCAGGTGCTTCTCCAACCAGCATTAACAGGGCACGGGGGTTCCCTTCACCAAAAACAACACCCCGGCAGGTTTCCCGCAAGCTGCAGCGACGGCACCGTAAACAGAAATCTTTCAACTGCTTGAGGTCATCGCAGAGGTCAAGTTCAGGCAACCAGTTCACAAAACTCACCCAGGTTTCTTTAAATTCTCGACAACATCCGCCAACTCCTCTTTTAAGAAATTTCCGAAAAATCTGCATAAAATTTGAGAATCTGGTTAACCCTTTAAATAAGGAAAAAGAGGGACAGGAGAGAGATGAGTGCAGGAGCTGACTAGCTTTCTCAACACTTTTGGGATCAACATCGATCTGGCTCTGGAAGCAAAGGACCTGATCCGCGGGGCTACTGGAAGGGAAATACCCGGTGTTGCGGAGGAAAAACAAACCTTCCCCCATGGCTCGGTGACCATCATTAAAATCACCAACAAACAGGGAGAAGCAATCATGGGAAAACCGTGTGGCACTTACATCACCATTGAAGCCCCAAACCTCAGGTTCAAGTCACCAGAAGTCCAGGAAAGTGTTGCCGAAGTAATCGCCAAGAACTTGATAAGTTTGCTACAGATTCCGGAAAAAGCCACCATCCTCATCGTTGGTTTGGGAAACTGGCAGGCAACACCAGACGCCCTCGGTCCAACTGTAGTCAAACATATATTGATCACCCGTCACCTGCACCTACAAATGCCCCAGGTAGTAGCAAATTACCGACCAGTCTGTGCTTTTGCCCCAGGTGTCCTGGGAATTACTGGAATCGAAACAGCAGAAATCATTAAAGGTGTCGTCGAAAAAGTCAAACCTGCCCTGATTATCGCCATAGACTCCCTGGCAGCAACAAACGTCTCTAGACTAGGAACCACCATCCAGATTGGGGACACAGGAATTTCTCCTGGTTCTGGTGTCAATAATAAGAGAATGGGGATCAACTCGGAAACCATGGGAGTTCCGGTAATCGCCATTGGGGTCCCTACTGTGGTCAATGCAGCAATAATCGGAAGAATGGCACTAGAAAACTACCACCAAAGATTTGCTCAGGGAAGACTCAATCACTATGGAGTCAAACAAGTTCTCCAAGAAATCTTTCAACCTTTTCAAGGTGAGCTGATCGTCACCCCACGGGAAATTGACGACCTCATTGAAAACGCAGGGAGGACAGTGACCCGTGGAATTAATATGGCCCTTCATCCCCAAGCACCAAAAGAAGAGCTAGAAGCCCTTTTATAATAAAATTGCGGACGCTGGAGCGCCCGCTCTGAAGAACTAGAATGTTTGCTGCTGAGTTTGTATTTGCTGTTGAGCTTGCATTTGGGGCTGTTGTGGGTTCTGTCTATTGGCAACTGACTGCTGATACTGCTGAATCATGCGTCTGACCATATGGCCCCCAACGGCCCCACAATCTCGAGAGGAAATGTTTCCCCAGTATCCGCCCTGAATCTGGTTCTCGATACCGATTTCCCGAGCCATTTCGTACTTAAACCGGTTCATTGCCTGGTTTGCCTCGGGAACAAGCAACTTGTTCTTTTTCTGTCCTGTGCCCATTGTTCACGACCTCCTTATCTTTCGAGAGTGTTATATTCAACGTACCCAGAAGATGGTGTTGCTGTTTGAGCGAGTAGGCTGCTCAGATTGCCCTGTGAGGCCAGGGATTGCTCAATGGTCTGGATCATCCGACGAACCATGTTTCCTCCTACAGAACCACAGTCCCGTGACGAAATATAGCCCCAGTAGCCGTTCTGAATCTGGTTTTCGATCCCGAGTTCCCTGGCAATCTCGTACTTGAACTGATACATTGCCTGGGTGGCCTCGGGAACAAGGATCCGGTTACGCTTCTGACCTGTGCCCACTTTTCACTGCCTCCTTTCAGTAAAGAATTATTTTTCGTTTATAGTATTGAACCGCTACACCCTTTTTATCCTAGAAACAATTTCCCAAAATAGTATGAACTCGATGGAATTTTTTATACAAAGAAAAATCACCCAAAAAACAAAAACAGCCCCCAAAAATGGGGGCTAAAAACGAATTTAGCATTTTATTCCATTTTTTAATTCAGGAAATCGAAAATCGATCTCATCGAGCAACTCCTTACTCAGTTTCTCTCTGAACTTGAGCGCGGCCTCACGGGTTTTCGGGAGAAGGCAAGCATCGCGGAAAATATCAACCACTCGGAAATCAGAAAACCCATGTTGCCGTGTTCCCAACAATTCCCCAGGTCCTCGCAGGCGTAAGTCTTCCTCAGCAATCTTGAACCCATCACTATACTTCAGGAGGACCTTGATCCGCTGCCTTGCCTCATCGGTTTGCGGGTTACCAACAAGAATGCAGTAGCTCTGACTTGCTCCCCTTCCGACCCGACCGCGCAGTTGGTGCAACTGTGCAAGTCCAAACCTCTCTGCCCCTTCAATGACCATTACCGAAGCATTGGGCACATCGATGCCCACCTCAATGACTGAGGTGGAAACAAGAATCTGGACTTCTCCGTTGCGGAATGCCTCCATAACTCTTTCCTTCTCTTCTATTCTCATTTTTCCATGAAGAAGACCCACCTGATACTCGGGAAATTCTGCCTTCAATTCCTCTGCCCTTCTAACCGCTGCTTCCACCTCCAGCTTTTCCGATTCTTCAATAAGGGGACAAACCACATATACCTGCCTCCCTGCCTGGAGTTCTTTCCTCAGAAACTGGTAGACCCGGGCTTTTTGCTCACTAGGCAGAAAATAAGTTTTAACCTCTTTCCTGCCAGGAGGCATTTCCTTGATCACCGAAAGGTCGAGATCCCCGTAAACCGTGAGGGTAAGGCTTCTGGGAATTGGAGTCGCCGTCATCACCAGAACATCCGCGGTAGCCGACTTCTGCAACAGGAGGTCACGCTGGCGGACACCGAAACGGTGCTGCTCATCAATGACCACAAGACCGAGATTATGGAACACTACATCTTCCTGGAGCAGGGCATGGGTTCCTACAGCGATATCTATTTCACCAGCGCGCAGTTGCTTCAGTTGCTCTTCCCGCTCTTTTCGAGAAAGAGACCCAGTAAGTAAGCCAACGCTGACACCCAGGGGTTTGGCGTAGCGCTGTAAGGAAAGGTAGTGCTGCTCCGCAAGCACCTCAGTGGGGGCCATAAATGCTCCCTGATACCCAGCAGCAACAGTGTAAAAAAGAGCGTAGAGGGCAACAACCGTCTTGCCGCAACCAACATCTCCCTGAAGCAAACGATACATTTTCCTGGGGCTGGCCAGATCCCGCTCGATTTCCCGGAGCACCTGAAGCTGAGCAGAGGTCAGAGAGAAGGGTAAGGAATTAAGAAACCGATGGGGGAGATCAGTAACCGGAATCCGAGAAACTCCTTCATTGCGCACCTCTTCCTGGAGCATCAGGAGACCAGACTGAAACAAAAAAAGCTCCTCAAAAGAGAGCCTCTCTCTAGCTTTTTCCAAACTCTCAAAACTTCGGGGAAAGTGCACCTGGAAGAGAGCCTCGGGAAGAGAGGGTAGATCGTAAACCTCCTTCAACTCGAGAGGAAGAGAGTCCCTGACCCTCCGGACAAAAGACCTTAGACAATCGAACATCAGTCGCCTGAAGGCACGCTGACTAAGATCTTCCGTAATGCTGTAAACCGGAACAATCCTCGCGGTGTGCACAGGAAACCTGGGATTACCCACTTCGTAGTCAGAAACGGTGATCTCAAACCCAAAAAGATTTTTCTTCACTTTTCCGGTTACCGTCAATATTGAACCAGGTCGCAGCACCTTCTTCAAAAAGCCCTGGTTGAACCAGATGGCAGCTACTTCCAAAGAGCCACACTCCAAGAACACGCGCTGTAAAGTGAGGTTGCCTCGCAAAGAATGCTCCTCGATGCCAGTGATTATTCCCCTCACAGTAGCCAGGTCACCGGAGTTGAGAGCAGAAAGAGATGGCGTGATTCTCCGATCTTCGTAGCGCCGCGGGAGGTAGTAGAGCAGATCAAAAAGGGTCTGAATACCCAACTTTTTCAGATATTTTGCTTGGGTCTCGCCAATACGAGGTAATTTGCGGACATCCACTGCAGCAAGCTGTCGGCTGGAGAGAACAGCAACCCTCCCGGAACTCACGTTTCTCCTTCCCTTCAAGCTCAAAACTGTTACTCGTAAACTTTTACACCAACGACATTGACGTTGACTTCACGAACAGGGATACCTGCCATCCGCTCAACCTCGTAGCGAACTGCCTCCATGAGGTTCCGAGCGACTTCGGGAATCTTGACTCCGTAGGAGACGACAATCCAGAGGTCGATCCTGGCCTCATTGCCTTCAAACTTTACCTCGACACCCTGGGCAAGGTTTTCCCGGCCCAAAAGCTCACCAACACCCTGGCGCATTCCCCGCGGCACCATCCCGACAACACCGTAGCAACGAACCGCGGTAGCACCGGCGATCATGGCCACAGCCTCCTGGCTCACCTCGATCTCCCCGTAATCGGTCCTCGCCCTTTCGCTCACTTAAATTGCCTCCCCAGCATTTGATACACCTTCATGGTAATATATCACTGCTTTCTTGTCAAAGGGAAGCTTTTCTGCTAGAATAAGCGTTGTGAGAAAGGAGGCACAGAAATGGCAAGGTGCGCTATTTGTGGTAAAGGGGTTCGTGTGGGGATGCAAATCAGCCACTCCCATGTGCGTACAAAGAGAACATGGTCTCCCAACCTGCAAACCGTACGCACCGTGATCAACGGGAGACCAGTTCGCCTTAAAGTGTGCACCCGCTGCCTGAAGGCAGGCAAAGTCGTGCGTACCTACTAAGGACCCAAACAAACCTTGTCGATAACCTTACAAGCCTGCAGATCTAGCAACGAGATGGTGCTTCGATCCAGGAGGGCAACTGTGGGCACCGCGGGTGAGCCTTTGGGCAAAGCTGGAGAACCAGGGTTCAGCATGATCACCCCATTTTCTCTCTTGATCTCAGGAACATGAGTGTGGCCAAAGACCAAAACATCGACCTGATGCCGACGAGCCTGCGCATTCATTTCCTCAAAGGAAAGACGGTCACCGTGTGTGACCAGAAGGCGCAGGTTTTCTATTTGCAGGAAACAGTAAGGGGCTTGGAGCGGCCAGTTGATGAGAACCTGGTCGATGTCGGCATCACAGTTTCCCCTGGCAATGAGCACAGGAACAGGAGATTCATTGATCAGGGCAGCCAGTTTCTGGGGTTCGTAACCTCGAGGAAAGGGGTTCCGGGGACCGTGGTAGAGCACATCTCCGGAGTGAACAATCAGGTCGACATCATGGAAAGCCTTGCTCATCGCTTCTTCCCAAGCAGCGACAGAGCCGTGAGTATCACTGATGATCCCGATCTTCAAACTTGCTCCCCCCTAGACCTGCAGATGGGGAGATTTGTCCATCTCCCGGAAGAGGTTGGCCATCTCCAGGGCCGTAACTGCTGCTTCTGCCCCTTTGTTCCCTGCCTTGGTCCCAGCGCGTTCAATTGCCTGCTCAAGAGTATCAGTGGTAAGCACCCCATAGACAACTGGCACTCCTGACTCCAGGTTGATGAGGGCGATCCCCTTGGTTACCTCACTGGCAATATACTCAAAGTGAGGAGTATCTCCCCGGATTACTGCACCAAGACAGATTACCCCATCGTATCCACGTTTTACCATTCTTTTGGCAGCCAACGGGATTTCGAAGGCACCAGGAACCCAGGCGATTTCAATGTCCTCTTCCCGAACCCCGTGCCTCTTCAAAGCATCAAGCGCTCCACTGAGGAGGCGAGTGGTGATAAACTCGTTAAACCTGGAAACAACAATCCCGAAGCGCAACCCCTGACCAAGAAGTTTTCCCTCGAAAACCTTCACTGCTTCTTCTCCTCTCTTCATAATTTTTACAGGGCAAGATAGTGCCCTAGTTTTTCTTTCTTCGTCTTCAAGTAGCGCTGATTCTCTCTGCGAGGAGGAATTTCAATGGGCACCCGTTCCACGATCTCCAAACCATAGCCTTCGAGCCCCGCGATCTTACGGGGGTTATTGGTCATCAAGCGGATCTTCCGCACTCCCAGGTCCACGAGAATCTGCGCCCCGATCCCGTAATCCCTGAGGTCTGGCGGAAAGCCAAGGGCTTCGTTGGCCTCAACTGTATCTTTCCCTTCGTCCTGGAGCTTGTATGCCCGGATCTTATTGAGGAGGCCAATCCCTCGCCCCTCCTGGCGCATGTAGAGGAGCACACCTTTTCCTTCCTGCTCGATCATCCGCAAAGCCTGGGCCAGCTGCTCCCCACAGTCGCAGCGCAGAGATCCAAAAACATCACCCGTCAAACACTCAGAATGCACCCGAGTCAGCACAGGGATGTCGGGATTTATCTCCCCTTTCACCAGGGCAAGGTGGCAACTATGGTCGAGGATGCTTTCGTAAGCCACAGCGGTGAACTCGCCGTATTTAGTAGGTAAAACAGTGTCTGCCACCCTCCGGATGAGCTTTTCGGTGCGCCGCCTGTACTCAATGAGGTCAGCGATGGTGATGATCTTCAAACCGTGCTTCTTAGCAAACTGGAAAAGTTGAGGAACCCTCGCCATGGTGCCGTCGTCATTCATAATTTCACAAATCACACCAGCGGGATAAAGGCCAGCAAGCCTGGCGAGGTCAACAGCAGCTTCGGTGTGCCCGGCCCTCCTTAAGACACCCCCCTCTTTAGCCCGCAGCGGGAAAACGTGACCTGGGCGGCGCAGGTCCTCGGGTTTCGTTTTCGGATCGAGGATGGTTTTGATCGTCTGGGCGCGCTCAAAAGCAGAAATCCCTGTAGTTACTGAAGCAGCATCCACCGAAACCGTAAAGGCAGTTTCCATGCTGTCAGTATTGTTGGGAACCATCGGGTAGAGTTCCAAGTAATCAAGACGCTCCCCGATAATCGGCATGCAGATCAGGCCCCGGCCGTATTTGGCCATGAAGTTGATCGCCTCCGGAGTGACCTTCTCGGCAGCCATCACCAGATCTCCTTCATTTTCCCGGTCGGGGTCATCGACAACAATGATCATCCGGCCATTTCTGATCTCCTCAATGGCTTCTTCAACAGTATTAAACTTGTATTCCTGTTCCATTTTTTACTCCCTCCACTCCTTGAGTTTGTAACTCTGAAACCGCTTCCAGAGTCCTGTCCCTTCTTCATTTTATTTAGAGAAACCGCAGGGATTTTCGGCTCACTTTATTATTTAGAGAAATCCGTGTTCTGCTAAAAAGCCCTCCGTTATTCCCTCTCTGCTGGTTTCCCTTCCAGAAAGAAGATGGTGCACATACTTGCCCAGGATGTCAGTCTCAATGTTTAAGATATCCCCTATTTTTTTCTCCCCCAGAGTGGTGATTTCCTTGGTATGGGGAATCAGGCTGACCATCAGGGCACCTGGCCGGAGGTCCGCAATTGTTAGACTCACCCCATCAAGAGCTACAGAACCCCGGGGAACCAGATACTTCTCTAGTTCAGGAGGGACCTCCACCCACATCTCAGTAGCAATGCCCCTCTCCTTTAAGCGAGCAACAACTCCGGTTCCATCAATATGGCCTGTTACCAGGTGACCACCCAATCTATCCCCCAATCTCAGAGCTCGCTCCAGATTGACCCGGCTTCCCGGTTGGAGTAGCCCAAGGTTGGTCTTTCTGAGGGTCTCCAACATTACATCAACAGTGAAAGTGCCCGAATCAAATGCAGTCACCGTGAGGCAGACACCATTGACGGCAATGCTCTCACCTATTTCCAACCCCGAGGCCGCTATCTGCGCCCTCAAGGTGAGAACAGCTGAAAACCTGCTTTTTGCTATTTTCTCGACGACTCCTTTTTCGGCAACAAGACCCGTAAACAAAAGGCTTCACCCTCACTAACTTGCTCTTAGATAACCGGAGATGAAGTTCTCGATGCCTGGTAAGCTTCACCATCACTCATTTTTTCTCGGGTAACAGGTAATCATCAGATCCTCTCCAACTCTGGAAAACTCTAGATTAGAAACCAGCCAGGCATCCTCGATCCTCTCTACACCGAGACCACCAATAGGACCAGGAGCACGACTGCCGCCGATTATCTTCGGAGCGACAAAAATGACGAACTTGTCTACAACACCTGCTTCCAGTGCACTGGCATTAAGCGTTGCTCCCCCTTCCAGGAGGACACTGGTGATTTCTTTCCTGCCGAGTTCCTCAAGAAGAGCATTTAGGTCAACTCTTCCTCGATCTGCGGGCAGCTCCCAGACCTCAATCCCACGTTCTTCCAGCAACTTTTTCTTTTCCCGGCTCCCTTGGTGCTGAACAGTAGCTACAATAGTCGGGAACTTACCAGAGGTAAGGGCGATCCGCGACTCCAGGGGAATCCTCAATCTGCTGTCAACAATGAGGCGCCAAGGTTGTTTACTCTCTCCAGGAAGCCTCACTGTCAGCAAAGGGTCATCAGTAAGAACAGTCCCTATTCCCACCATTACAGCATCGTGTTCAGCACGCATCTGATGGGCATAACAGCGTGCCTGCTCCCCGGTAATCCACTTAGAATCACCTGCAAATGTGGCAATTTTACCGTCAAGGCTCATGGCAACCTTTAAGGTAACAAAAGGCCGACGTGTAGTAATAAACTTAAAGAAAACCTCGTTAAGGCGACGGGCCTCCTCCTCGAGGACACCAACTTCTACGGCTATTCCTGCCTGACGCAGGATCTCTATCCCTTTGCCGGCAACAAGAAGATTGGGATCTTCGCAGGCAACAACTACACGCTTGACTCCAGCCTCAATGATGGCTTTAGTGCAAGGTGGTGTTCTTCCATAATGGCAGCACGGCTCGAGGTTCACGTAGAGGTCTGCCCCTTTTGCCCTGGCCCCAGCCTCCTGGAGGGCAATGACCTCAGCGTGGGGAGTTCCTGCTTTCTTGTGGTAGCCTTCCCCAACGATCACCCCATCTTTGACCACAACAGCACCTACGAGGGGATTGGGGCTCGTTTTACCGCGGCCCAATGCAGCCAGTTCCAGGGCCCTGCGCATGAACTCCTGGTCACTTTTCACAAATCATTCCTCCAATTATTTTCTCCCTACATTCTCCCTAAAACGAAAAAATCCCGCAACCATAGGGCCGGGTTTTCCATACAGCAAAAACCTCATCCCCCAGGTTTCCCTCTCCCGTCCAGACTTTCACTGTCGGCTCCGGATTCTCACCGGATCAGCCGGTTTAACCCCGGCTCGCGGGCTCGTCCTTTTTAGGCATCACCGCCGGTGTGGAATTTCACCAGCCCCTGAAGGAACCTCGGGTTTTACCCAATTATCACCAATTAGGGGCTCAATTTTCTCTTTTTCTTTGTCTTCTTCTCAGTATCTCCAGTTTTTAGTATACCCTGAATTTAAAAAACGTCAAGGGTTTGAAAGCACCAAATATAAAAGTCACCAAGTCCCAAAGCCGCAGGAAGATCTCTTATAGGGCCAAAATCTGCAAGAGCATCCCTACTCCCAGCACCTGTCACCGTAAGGGTTCCTGCGCTCCTCCCTGCGACGATATCTCCAGGGAAATCTCCTACGTATAGGCATCCTGAGTTTTGTGCCATAATGCCATAAAAGAATTGGCTCTGAATCCAGCTTAAACCTCTGCACAGGAGCGCTCCCTCCAGTGCCAACCACAGGAAATACCAAGGCACCCACAACGCCACTGCAAGTAGTAGGAAGGCATCTGACCTCGCGAAATTCATCCTTATGGGAGTATAAGCCTAATGCCCTGCTTCAACACCATTTCTCGGACAACAACAACTTCATTGACATTCACTTTTAAGTTAAGTGTTCCGGGAAAAAGCTTGAACCCAAGTTTTTCTTGGCACTGTTGAGCTACCCAGTCAAGTCTTGTAAAGAAAACCGCCTCACCTCTGCCCGAGGTAACTCTTCCGTAAAGCTTCGTTGGTTTTTCCGTCTATACTCTTCAACAAACACCTGGTAATCCCCACCAAGTCTATGCCTCGAAATCCAGCCCCTCCGCGCAGACGCAATCAGATCGAGGCCACACAGCCACTCGCGCGTATGTGCAGTAATGACAACAGGCCCTGTCTGCAACATTTTGATACTATTTGCCCCTACAAAAAAACATCGCCCCGCGCAACCCTTCGATGGCTCTATAATATCGTGGGATAGGGTTGAGCGAGGAGAGAGTAAACAGATGGGATGAGATTTTAGATGTAAATGTTCAAATTAGGCTGCTTTAGGAGAAAAACAAATCTGGAAAGGAGTGCCCCCACGCATAAGATTACCACGTTCCCCCTCGAAGGAACAAGAAAATTTTGCAGCTCGTGCTGCCGAAGATGCTACTCCACCGGCTCCTGGATACCAGCTACCAGCGCTGTTGCGTGCACCTTCCACTCGCTTCGTTTATATTACCCCGTCCCCAGCAGCACGATAAAGCGGAGATAGAAACCACCAATAAGCACCAGCAGGGCCGCCGGAACAATCAACCGCTGGGTGTGGGTAGTAAAACTTTGTTTCTGCATGAAGAGAGGTAACACCAGAGCCGGCCCGACAAAGCCTAACCAGAAGAGAACAGCATAAGTTCCAAAAAGAAGGTCACGGACAATCGGGGAAGCTTCAGGGAAGAAAAACAGGATCGCAAATAAAATAGCTACAATAACTATTTCCAGCTTAATAATGAGGTTATCCCCCTTCTCCAGAGTTGCCAAAGCCTCCCTGTCCTCCCGAGCCAAGAACCACGTCATTAGCATAACGGCTGCGAAGCCGGTAGAGGTCGCTGAAATAACAAATAGCACTGGAAGTAAGGGTGTGCTCGCCCACACCGGCTGACCTGAGGTAGCCAAAAGAACACCAGTATAAGCTGCAACGATGATCGAGAAGGGAAGACCACAAATCCCCACTATTCTCCGCAGCCTTTCTTTACCTGCCAGAACAGCTAGTAAGGTGTTGCGGGCAAACCGCTCTTCCGCCAACCAGAAGAGGGGATAAAAAACCCCACAAATGAAGCTAAAAAACACAAGCACCCAGGTCCCAATAGACATAGGACTGATCGTCAAAATCAGCCCGCGATGAAGTGGACCTAATTGAAACAGAAGATGCCAGAAGCGCAGTGGTTGCCCGAGGTCGATAATCAGCATTAACAAACCAATGGTGATGGGAATAAGAACAGCATAAGATCCCGCCCGGGCGATGTTTTTGAACTTCTCTTTCCTTGATAAATCAGCCAAAACACTGATGTAATGAGAAGCTGCAGTCAAGCCACCGACAAAAAGGTAAAGCGCTACCGGAAAACCCCACATTTCTTTAACCATCAGCCCCTACCCCCTTATCCACTTCAACAGACTGTCCGTCATCACGGAAAAGTCGCCACAACGGACCAGCTACCACAAGTCCAGCCGTGACTAACCCTGCTACCCACTTCAGCCAGTTATCAGATTGGATCGGTCGAACCCCCGCGGGCAAACCGCAATTTTCAGGAAGATCGGGTAGCACATAGAGAACCTTTAGACCTCCTAACTCGTTTGCCCCAAAAAGATTTGCCTGGGGGTTCCCATTTGCCTTTAGACTCTCAACCCTTTCCCGCGCTTTTGTGAGCAATTCATCGCGGCGTCCGAAGATAATCGCTTCCGTTGGGCAGGCTTCGGCACAAGCAGGTATTTTCCCTTCCAAGAGGCGGGGGAGACAAAAATTACATTTCCTCGCTGTTCCCGTTTCCTCACTCTTCCCAGGTATACCAAAAGGACAACCTACTGCACAGTAGTTGCATCCGATGCATGTGTCCTGGTCGATGACAACCACACCATCGGCCCTCTTATAAATCGCTCCCGTAGGGCAGACAAATACACATCCGGGATTTTCGCAGTGCATGCACTGGATCTTCAGGTTGATCCGAGCACCATTCTCTTTTTCAACAAACTTCACCGTTGACCAGGCATCACCAGTGGTCTGTAAGGCATAAGTATATTCTTCTGGTAAATCGTTGGCTTTTTTGCAGGCAATGGAACAGCTCAAACATCCGATGCAGCGGCTGACATCAATAAGCATTCCCATATCCTTAACACCAGGAATACCCGGTGCAGCGGCCTGGGCAGGTTTTCCGATGCCAGAGAAAAATCCGGCAACGGTAAGCCCGGCCAGCTGCAGAAACTTTCGCCGATCTATGCTCATTTATTCTATCCTCCCTTCTTAAGGCAAAATACAGATACCCCTTATTGGACACCGACCTCTCTCTTTACCAAGTCGACAACAACTGGCAGCTTTTCTGCCAGCACCGGAGAAAGCTCCATCCCCCACGCAATTTCACTGGGTTGAACGCCAATAATTACTGTCTCCGGACAGCAGTCGAGAAAACAGGCGATCTTAAGCGTTTCCATGATGCCGATCTGGTGCAGGGAAGTTCGGGGTTCTTGCAACCGGTAATCTAAATCCTGAAACCGGAAGCGGAATACTGTTCCAGCCTCCTCACCGGCATCTACAGCGTCAACAACTATAAGCCTTCCTGCCCGAGAAATTACTTCCAGCAGGTCGATCCCAGCCGTTCCCCCTTCATAAACCTCCACCCCAGGAGGAAGCTCTTCCTTTTGCAGAGCTCGGACGACATGGACCCCTACCCCTTCGTCCCGGAGGAGGATATTTCCTACACCCAGAATTACCACTGGCCCCTTCTTTTCCTTCTCCTGCACCATATCCCCTCTACACCACGCGGAACTTGATAATTTCGTTGGTTTCCGGGTGAATAAGGTGAACAGCACAGGCCATACAGGGGTCAAAGGAGCGGACAATGCGAACCACGTTAATGGGATTATCCGGATCGGGAACAGGAGCTCCGATAAGGGCTTCTTCTACCGGGCCGCGGACGCCCTTGTCGTCCCGCGGCGAGCAGTTCCAAGTAGTGGGCACCACGCACTGGTAATTCTTAATTTTTCCGTCCTCCACTTCAACAAAGTGACCTAAAGCACCGCGGGCAGCTTCTACTAGCCCCACCCCTGTAGCTTTTGCAGGCACGGGTTTTTCCGCACAGACTGGCTGTTCTGGATTGAGCTCTTCTAACCATTCAAGCATACCCTCAGCGACCAGCTTGCATTCATAAGCCCGCGCTGCATGCCGCGCCACTGCTGAGGGCCAAGCCCCTAACTTCCCAAGAAAGTCCATAAAGCCTTTGTTTTTCGTTACCAACTGCCTTGCTAGAGGCCCTACCTCCATAGGCTTATCCTTGTAGCGGGGTGCTTTCACCCAGGAATAACCATCTTCCTTATTGGGGTCTGGCACCGTCGCCCCAGCTGAAGGATGCTTACCAGTTGTTTCGTCCGCATACCAGGAGTGCTTCACGTATTCCTTAATGTGGGAGGGATCGAATTCTTCAACCTTGTCCAATTCACCATTATAAATAACCCCAGCTTTAACATATCTGTTCCTGTAATCGCCAGAGCGGCCCAGGTCAAACATGCCGTAGGAAAGGAAATTGCCGTAACCTGCACCAACCTTGGCATCATGGAGAGGCTTCAGCGGCCCCGTCCCTAAGTAGACAATGTCTTGCAGGTAAACGTTGTTGATGAAATCGATCAGCTCGAGCAACAAGCTTCGAAAAGATGCGACCCGGTCGGGAGTAGGTTGAATGGTGACTCCTCCTGGCACATAGGTCACATGATGAGGCATTTTGCCGCCGAAAATGGCCAGCATCTCATGAGCTTTCTTCCGCATCTCAAGGGCCTTGAGATAGTGGGAAACCAAGGTGGTGGCAATTTCAGGATCGTTCACACAGAACTGATCTGGCTGGTAACGGGGAGTAAAGGGCGATGTATCCCCTTTTTTAACGAGATTAACTAGCAACTCCTTGATTTTGGTCAATTCTGGATCAGTGCCCCGATAATTAGCGACAGCCATAATGTCGATGTAGTCGAGGGCAGCCAGATGGTAGAAGTGCAAGATATGGGACTGAATATAGTTGGCTCCAGCCACTAAATTACGGATAATCCGACCGTTATCCGGCACTTCTGCCCCGAAAGCCATATCCAGGCTCTGGACGGAAGCCAGAGCGTGCTCCGCCGGACAAACACCGCAAATGCGCTGAGTAATCACAGCCGCATCCCGGGGGTCCCGGCCCTGGAGGATTACCTCGATTCCCCTCCACATGGTGCCGGATGCCCTGGCGTCCACTACCTTGCCACCTTCTACTTCCACCTCTATACTCAAATGACCCTCAATTCTGGTAATAGGGTCAATAACTACTTTCTGGGCCATTATTTTTCACCTTCTCTCTGTTCAGATTTTTCCCGCTTTAGGTAAAAAGCTCCTGCAGCAACGGCCGCTCCCGCCACTGCACCTGCCACGCTGGCTCCGAAAGCCCCAATTCTCGTTTTTTCGGTGGCAGCAGCCTCGGCTACCTTAGCAACTTCGGGTAATGGTTCGAAGAGAGACGGCGATGGGAAAGTCGGCTCGACGCAACCAACACAGGGAGCTCCTGCAGCAATACAGAAGTTGACGCCACTATTCCAGAGTCGGTGCGGACAATCGGCGTAGGTAACTGGTCCCCGGCAACCCTTAGCTCCGAGACAACCTTCGATGTCAGGCAGCTCCTCGCCGAAGTTCTTGATGAACCGGCCTTGTTCGTAGCCTCCCCGCCGTGGGCAATTCTCGTGAATCAGCTTGCCATAATTCATCAGCGGTCGGCCGTGCTTGTCCAGTTTAGGAACTTTACCATAAAGAAGAATGTTGACAATGGTGGCCACCAGCCAGTCAGGATGTGCGGGACAACCGGGAATGTTCACCACTGTTCCCCCGACGACATCTTTTAACCCTTTGCAACCAGTAGGATTAGGGTCAGCTGCCGGTACCCCGCCAAAAGAAGCACAAGTTCCCAAGGCCACCCGGTAAGCAGCTCCTTCTGCAACTTCTTCGACAATTTCGACAAAAGGTCTCCCGCCGACCTTGCAGTAGATGCCTCCATCTTTAGTGGGAATGGCCCCTTCAACAACCATGACGTATTTGCCCCAGAACCGCTTAAGGGTATCGTTAAGGGCTCTTTCTGCAACCTCCCCACTTCCAGCCATCAGGGTTTCATGGTATTTCAATGAAAGAGTATCCAGGATCAGTTCAGCAATGGTTGGATGGCGGCTATTAGCAAGAGACACCGTACAGCCAGTGCATTCGGAACCGTGCAACCAAATGATGGGGAGCTTGTCAGAGGTAACTGTTTCTAAAGCCTCAGCAACTTTAGGCACATACACCTGAGATAACCCTAATAGAGCTACAAGGGAAGAGCTGTACTTCAAAAAGTCGCGTCTGGTAAACTTTCTATCTAAAATACCCCCCAAACTTTTTCTCATCTTAACCCCCCTATCTAGTCTCCCGCAAAACCCCAGAAGTCTTGAGAAACAAGGGATTTTGCAGGCTTTTTTGGTAGGGGTTCCTCCAGCCTCTTTAACAAAATAGTTAAGTAGAGGTAAACCCCTCAAAAGCAAGTTTCTTTGCGTGATCTCTGCGAAGAATTTGAGTTTTCTACAGCTTTACTCAAAGCGTTCCTGACCCCGCTGCTTTCTCAAGGTTTAAAGATAAAACCAGGCCAGCAGAACTCTCTTGTGCATCGCCGCTATTTATAGCGGGCATAACTGGTATCACCTTCCGGCATCACCTCCTATCTCAATTTTTTGTTGGAAGCTTAAACAGAGTATGCCCGTTGGAACACAAAAGCCCTGCATTGCGGAAAAAGAGGAATGCAAGGCTTAAGCAAGTCTCTATGTGTCCCTCTCCTTTCCGCAATGGGAGGTGTAGCGGTTTCCCAGTACACCCTATCGGTCCGACCGCCATAGCTTAGCGCCCCAGGTCGGTGGACTCGGAGAGAAATTAATTATTTATTCGATTATACGATACATGATATTTTTTATTTCGATACACGGCCTCATAATCCTTCTTTAAAAACACAAAATCACGACAGATGAAGCGCGAATGTCGCTCACCGGCCTGATCCGGCTCCATCCCCTAGCTTGACAACCAGCTCTTCGCCACCGCAAGCTTTATCGGCCAGCAAAGCCTGGCATTTCCACGCTGTCTCATACCAAAACCTGGCCAAAATCCCAGCAGCCAAAACTCCAACTGCCGATGCCCGCAACCTGCATAAACCTGGATCAGCATTTCTACCACTGTCTCAAAGTGGCCTGTTTGTCTTTGCTTCCGAACACCGCAATTGGCTCAACTGGTGACATGCCTTTGCCCTAAAGCCTCCAGTATTTCCTATGAAACTTGATAGCAGCGTCAATCCGCTGGCGGGCTACAGGCAGGAAAATATCCCGCACTTCTTCCTGGGGAAGCTGGAGCTTGAAGTCAAAACCAGAGAAGACCTCCAAGACAACAGCCACAAGAAAAGGCAAAGCGGAAATACTGTAACCACCCTCAAGAACAGCGACAATTCTTCCTTCAGCG
The DNA here is from genome assembly GCA_036742135.1 of Bacillota bacterium. Taxonomy (GTDB): domain Bacteria; phylum Bacillota; class DSM-12270; order Thermacetogeniales; family Thermacetogeniaceae; genus 50-218. The sequence continues at coordinate 1,145 of DAINRC010000010.1, read as the reverse complement.
TATTCCTCCGCCAGCGCTTTGACAAATTCTGCCATCATGCGGAAGCCTTTCGAGGTTACCCGGAGGTCACTCAAAGGATCGCTTAAGTAGGCATCAAAACCAGCAGAAACGAGGATCATCTGGGGTCGAAACTGGCGCCCCAGAGGCTCGAGAAGCTGGTGAAAAGCATAATAATAGCCTGAGTCACCGGTGCCCCGAGGAACAGGAACATTTACGGTAAAACCTTCCCCTGGGCCGGCACCAACCTCAGTCACCCAACCAGAGGCTTCAGGGAAAAGGTCGCTCTGATGGATGGAAAAATACAACACCCCGGGATCACTATAGAAGATCTGCTGGATGCCGTTGCCGTGGTGGGCATCCCAGTCCACGATCAAAATCCTCTGCATCCGGTACTTCTCCCGAAGGTAGCAGGCTCCAATGGCTACATTATTAAAAACGCAGAATCCCATAGCTCGGTCAGGAAGTGCATGGTGGCCAGGAGGCCTCACCAGACAAAAGGCATTCTCCACCTCCCCGCTGGCCACCTCATCAATCGCCCGGAGGACACCGCCTGCAGCGAGCAGGGCTACATGACAGGTGTCCGAAGTAATCACAGTTTCAGGATCGGCTAACCTGCCGCCTCTTGAGGAGACATTTGCCACCATTTCCCTGTACTCAGAGGTATGAACTGCTTCAACTGCCTCCAGTGGTGCCAGATCAGGCTCAATAATCGTGAAGTGCCTCAGCAAATCCTTTTCCTCCAGAAACCTGTATATAGCCTCCAGCCTCTGAGGAGACTCAGGATGGCCTTCTCCTGTGTCGTGCTTCAAGTAGTCAGGATGGTAGATGAGCCCGGTTGCCATCAATAACCTCACCTCGCCCGCAGAATCCCGATTTCACGGGCTTTTCCTGCCCTCCCCGCAAACTTCTGCAAACACCGCTCTACTGCCTTTCACCGCCTCCGCCTGCATGTTCGGGAGCACGTGTGACCTTCACGTCGTGCCCGAGCCTCTCGGCAGTCTCATCCTGGAAGGGGCGACCGGCTCCCCGTGCCCTAGTTTGGCGAGCGTCTCCGCAAGCACCTTCTCGGCCTCCTTTTTGGTGCCGAACTCCCGGACGAAGGTTTCCTGGAGCCGCTTGCAGTCGGTTTTAAGCCGCGCCTCGTC
>DAINRC010000009.1:25013-34959 GCA_036742135.1 Bacillota bacterium | reverse complement strand
ATATTTCGAAGCAAACTCCTGAGTTGAAAAAGCTTATTTTGGGTTTCCATGTTCTTGTCCTCCTCTTCAAAGGGCTGCCCGGTAAATTTCCGCTATGTCCTCTTCAGTAGCATCCCGAGGGTTGGTGACTAAACAGACATCGGCAACTGCTGCCTTACTCAAAGCTGGAATATATTCTTCCTTAAGACCAACATCTGAGAGTCGGGGTTTAATGCCGATATCAGAGCGTAGTTTTTCCACCGCAAGGATTGCTTTCTCGGCAGCTTCCCTCACACTCAAACCTTCCGTCCGCTCCCCCATTGCCTCAGCAATCTTGGCATAACGGTCAACACAGGCAATTAAATTAAAACGCATCACATGAGGTAAAAGAATAGAATTCACCTCACCGTGTGGCAGGTCAAGCAACCCTCCCAAAGGGTGGGCCATCGCATGGACAGCGCCTAAAATTGCGTTGGAAAAAGCAATTCCTGCCATTACGCTCGCCATCGCCATTGCTTCTTTTGCCTCTTCGTTCGTCCGCGAAGCAACTGATGGCCGTAATGATGAAGCAATCAACTGAATCGCCCGCAGGGCAAAAACATCAGTCATCGGGGTGGCAGCTACAGATACGTAAGCTTCAATAGCATGAGACAAAGCATCCATTCCGGTGTTTGCCGTAAGCACGGGATCTTTAGTGCTCAAGAGCAGAGGATCAATAATGGCTATATCCGGTACAAGTGATTTTGAACCAATTGCCATTTTCACCTTGCGCTTAGTGTCCACAATTATAGAAAACTGAGAAACCTCAGCACCAGCACCTGCTGTGGTAGCAATACAGATAAGCGGAGGGAGGGGTCTTTTAATTTTATCAACTCCTTCATATTCGTGAATTCTGCCACCATTGGTGGCGAGAAGAGCCACAGCTTTGGCCGCATCAATAGCACTGCCCCCGCCCAAACCGACAACAACGTCGCAACCAGATTCAAGATAGGCTGCAGTCGCCCGCTCGACCTCGTAATCTTTAGGATTAGGGGTCACATCAATCCAGACTTTGACTTCGAGCCCCGCTTCTTTCAAATAATTGACGGTCTGATCAACCCAGCCAGCTGCAGCTACCCCTTGATCACTGACAAGAAAAACCCTGTTTGCTCCAAGCCTCCGCGCACTTTCACCAACCAGACGAGTTGTCCCTCTTCCGAACATGATCTCTGGGACCATAAACTTAAAAATTTTCAACAAACCACCCCTCCCCATGTGTCAGCATCACAATTTTACCGTGTTCCCGATCTCATTTTCGTTCAGCATCTGCAGAACAAACTGGACACCAAGGATTCCTGGACACTGAGACCTCAGAAAAGGTCATGGAAAGAGCATCATAAACGAGTAACCGACCTACCAACAAACTTCCCAAACCCAAAATATACTTGACTACTTCAGTAGCCTGAACAGTCCCAATTGTCCCAGGTAATGAACTCAAAATTCCTCTATCCGAAGCTGAATAGCTTTTCGGCTCTTTAGGAAAAATGCAGCGAAAGCAAGGCCCAGCCCCCGGAATTATCGTCATCACTTGGCCAGAAAAGTCAGCAACAGCCCCGTGAACAAACGGCTTCCCAAGACGCAGACAGGTATCATTGATCACAAACCTAGCCTTAAAATTATCTGTGCAATCAACCACAAGGTCATATCGAGAAATTAACAAATGAGCATTGTCTCCGTCTAGTTTCCCGCAAATGGCTTCTACTTCAAGGTCTGGGTTAAGTGCTTCTAACCGCGCCTTGGCAACTTCCACCTTTAGTTTTCCAAGGTCACCGGTCTGGTAGAGAATCTGGCGCTGCAGATTGGGAAGATCGATACGATCACCGTCAACTAAACCCAGATGACCAACTCCAGCAGCAGCAAGATAATAGGCAACCGCTGAGCCAAGACCCCCTGCTCCTACAACTAGCACTCGCGATTTAAGCAACTTCTCCTGACCTTGTTCACCTACCCCCTCAAGCATGATGTTACGCTTGTAGCGATACCGCTGCTCTGACCTCAACATCTTCCCCCCAATCCCTAAAAAAATTTTTTATCCTCCTCCAATCGGAGGGAAAAGAGAAACTCGATCACCAGAAACTAATCTGTCCTCCAACCCAGCATGACGACCGTTTACGAGAACAGCATGAATATATTCAGGTGGAATCCCGAGTTCCTTTAGCAAGATCCCTACTGTAGCGCTTTCCGATACTTCTATTTTAACTGGTTGGCCAAACCTTACTCCCGGTAAAAATTTCTCCAATCCCCCAAAAACCCGGACTTCAACCTGCAAATTATCCACCCCCAACTGGCACTTTCCTAGTGCAGAAAAGGCACCCCAGGTCATCACCTGAGGTGCCTCTATACTTCTCCTTGTTACAACTCATACTCTCAGAAGTTATACACTTTGTCAAGTTCTTCGTCCGGAACGTCGAAAACTACGTTGTGCGGCGGCAGCTTTTCGTATGTGAAGAATTCAGGCAACCGGTCGTCAGCACTGGTGAAACCAGCCAGTTTGTTGAACTCCCGCTCTGTCTTCAAAACCTGCTGGCCGAGTTTGGTGACATCATCGAGCGTAAGTTCCCACCCGTACTGCGCGTTCAGCATTTCAACTACCGTCGGCAGAGCTTCGGGATTGTCCAATACCGGGAAGGCAACAAACAGGCACAATCCTGTGCAGTCCAAGGCAGCAGTGGCTATCTGCAGATTCCGGGAAAGTTCCACCTGGCCCTCAGGCTTCAGGGGATCAACGTAACCACCGCACTTGAGAACGTTCGTCGCTGTGGCGTATCCCGCAGTATGGTCTGCCCCCATCGGTGTTGTGGCATAGGTAACTCCATTCCCTTTGACTGCACGCGGGTCATACGCCGGGATCCCCTGACCTTTGACTGCTGGAACCCGAGTTACTCCAAATAGCCTACCAGCAGTCGCTGAACCACTGCCAATGATCCTCCCTAAAGGCGTCCCTTTGGCTACTTCTTCTAGGGCTTTAATGGCAGCCTCTCCATTTCCAAATGGGATTACTCCCGCTTCCATAAGCACCCCTAAGGTGCACCCTGTCTCAATGGTGTCAAGCCCGACATCATTGCAGATGTAGTTCAGTTTGGCAATTACGTCAAGGTCACTAATCTCCAGATTCGGCCCAAATGCCCATGCTGTCTCATACTCAATTGGTGCACACACCTTGCCATCAGGCATCGGATAAACGTTGGAACAGCGCATTACACAGCCCGGATGACAAGAATGGGTCGCCTTCCCACCACGAGCCTCGGCAACTTCTGCCAGTTTTTCTCCACTTACTTCATTGGCTTTGTCGAAACGTCCATATCGGAAGTTCTTCGTCGGTAATGCTCCAGCTTCGTTAATAATGTTCATCAATACATTGGTTCCATACTTAGTCAACCCTTCTCCTGTAACCGGATGACTCTTCAGAATCTCGGCAAACTTCTTGGCCGCCGCTTTGAAACGCTCAGGGTGCTTTACAGGTGCATTGAAGTATTCCCCATCTACTACTATCGCCTTGATCCTCTTAGAGCCCATCACAGCACCTAAACCACCACGACCAGCATAACGGCTGCTGTTGCCGTCTCCATCATTGTTGGTCACTCCAGCAGCAGGCATCAGCATTTCTCCGGCAGGCCCAATGGTGATTACCCCAACTTTGTCTCCGTATCTCTCCCTACAGACTGCTGTAACTTCATACGTTCCTTTGCCTGCGAGGTCATTCGCAGGTATTAGTTCCGCTCCATTCGCATCAATCTTGACTAGATACCAGTCCAGGGTCGCAGGCTTCCCTTCAATTATTATGGCTTTAATCCCTAGACTAGCTAGTTTCTGCGAGGTTATCCCCCCAGCATTCGCTTCCTTGATCGTGCCTGTCAGAGGACTCTTCGCCCCAACAGACATCCTTCCTGAAGAAGGCGCGCTGGTTCCACTCAACAATCCAGGAGCAATCACCAGCTTATTGTAAGGACCAAGAGGATCACAGGTCGGTGGAACTTCATCAAATACGATCTGGGATGTCAGCCCTCTTCCACCAAGCATGGCATACTTCTCAGGAAGGTTTTCAAATTTGACCTCTTTCGAGCTCACGTTGATCCGCAGGACCTTCGCCATCGATGTCCCTCCTTATAACTTAAGAAAAACTCTCACCAAACTTCCCTTCTCGTCCTTGCCCCAACCACGCTAGAGGTTTCAGCTTACTCATATAGGGCTGGGGAAATTTCCCCAGCCCTGGTGTAAAATCTGTTCGTAATTACTGATTACTGCAGTGGCTTCATCGAGTCCATGTAGATTGTCCTTATAACTTCCTTGGTCGCTCTAATCGGGGCCACACTTAAAAGGAGATCCAGTGAAGGAGTAGTCATGGCAAGTTCTGTTAATTTTTCAACATCTCCTTCTTTAAATCCAATGTCTGACAGCTTCTCGGTAACTCCTAAATTAAACAACCACTTCTCAATTCCGACTGCGGCTTTTTCTGCTTCTCCTGGAACACCCTCAAGACCAGGTACTATTGGCTCATAGATCCAGGCCAGTACCTCAGGTGTTGCGTGGTAAATACTTTTTACCACTGCCGGAAGGAGTATTGCCAAACCGAGACCATGGGCCAAATCAGGTTTTACTGCACTCAATGGATGTTCAAGAGCATGAGTAAAATGCAATAACCCGTTATCAAAACAGATCCCTGCTATTGCAGAAGCGTAATGGAGATAGTATCTTGCCGTGAGGTCATCAGGGTGAGACACCGCTTGAGGAAGATACTTGGCAACTAGCCTTACAACTTCCTTTGCAAGAAGGATCGAATAGGGGCTTGTAACAATAGTTGTTGCAGCTTCTGTAACGTGGTTAAGTGCATCAATAGATGTAAACTTTGTCTGGTTCGGCGGAAGAGTCTTCGTCAGCTGCGGATCATCAATTGCATAAAGGGGATAGAGGCAGTCATAAGCAATTGCCGGTTTATAATTCTTCTCAAGGATTGAGACAACCGCAAAGCGATCAACTTCTGTCCCGGTTCCGTGAGTCGTGTTTATTGCAATGACAGGAGCTGCCTTCTCTGGAGTGAACTGCAATTCATAAAGTGTCCTCGCATTCTGATTGGGATACTCCAAAAGCACAGCTACACTTTTCGCTGTATCAATGTGGCTGCCTCCCCCTATTCCCACAACAGCCTTTGCCCCAAAGTCTTTTGCCAGTTTTGTAGCTTCGTCTACCTGCTCTGCCGTTGGGTTAGGCTGAACACCTTCGTAGATCACCCACTCAATTCCGTGCTTCTTAAATGCAGGCTCAACAACATCCCAAGCCCCGGTGACCTTATACACAACACTGTCTGTTACAATAGCAACTTTGTTAATCCCTCGTTTAACAAGGTCCTCCGATATTTGCTCGATTTTTTGGATTGCTCCAACACCGAAATAACAAATTGTCCGACCTCTCAACTCCACAACCTTATTGATGTTGATCTTTGATTCCCACATGTTTATACCTCCCCTCCTAACATTTAGCCTAGATTTTTTAGTCTCTGGTCTACTTTTTACCGCACCTACTACAAGCTTCCTCAGAACTCCCCAAATTCTGAGCCTCCCCCCTTTTCTCGCCAGCTCCATTCATTTCCCTTTCTGTTCATTTATCTTGAGCAAGAAACATGCCAAACGCTGTTCAAAGAAAAAACCTTGACTTTTAAGCCTTTTCTTGCTGCTGAGAAAACAAAAAACTTACCACAAATGTGGTAAGTTCTCAAAAACACGAAGGGTTTTCGATAAAAAAATAACAAAATTGTGAAAGGGCCCTCACCGGCTCAAGTCGCTTTTTCTCGATGCAAATAGCGAAGATTGCGAGGGCTAGCTTTCAAAATTTCTGCAGCTTTAGGGTAACGCCCCTTTGCTAGTTTTAATGCTCGCTCAATAAGGAGACGAGCAGCATAAAATTTTGCCTGCTTGAAATTCTCCAAAAACTGCGGGAGATTAAAACCCTTTTCCAGGTCGACAGTCTCCACAAATAGTCTGATTCTCTCTAACAGATCAGCAAACCATTCCTCCTGAGAAGAAACCAGCGAACAAGTTCTTTGCTCATCGCCTTCAACGAAAGATTCACTCAGCAAAGGTCGTCTCCCCTGATCACCAAAAATTTTAGGTGGCAGGTGTTCTTTGAGAACAGCAGGACCATCGCAAATTGCCGCTACCTGAGCAATAACATTCGCCAGCTCTCGAATATTGCCTGGCCAGTCATAGTCTTCCAGGGCCTGCAAGACCTCAGGCCTGATTTTTGGTAGCCTTTCTGGTGGATAATGACGAGAAAGGAAATACTCAGCCAGAAGGGGGATGTCTTCTTTTCTTTCCCTCAAAGGAGGCAATGTCAGAGTGACGACATCCAGCCTGTAAAAAAGGTCTTCCCGGAAGCGCTTCTGCTCTACCAGTTCCTCAAGATTGGCATTGGTCGCAGCGATCACCCGTACATCAACACGGATCGGTTCTTCTCCTCCAAGCCGCATAATTTCTCCGGTTTCCAGTACTCGTAAAAGCTTAGCCTGCACGGAAAGGCTGGCATCTCCAATTTCGTCAAGGAAAAGAGTTCCCCGGTGAGCAAGTTCGAAAATTCCTTTGCGGTTTGTTACCGCTCCCGTAAAAGCCCCTTTCTGATACCCAAACAATTCGCTCTCCATTAAATTCTCAGGAAGCGCGCAACAATTAACAGCAAGGAAAGGCTGGTGGGAACGCGGGCTCATCAAGTGGATGAAGCGAGCCAACAACTCCTTTCCCGTTCCTGTCTCTCCCCGCAGGAGAATAGTTACATTCTTCTGGGCAAGCTTCTCAGCGATCATGAGCAATCGCCGAAATTTTTCACTTTTCCCAGAAACCAACCCAATTGCCCGCAAAACCTGTTCCCTTTTTTCGGAAAAAACCTCTTTCTTTGCTGTGGCCCTTACGAGAGCCCGCTCAATTACCTCTTCCAATTCAGAGATATCTTCAAATGGTTTTTCCAGATAATCAAATGCCCCAATCTGGATGGCTTCGACCGCAGACTTGACGGTAGAATACCCAGTCATTATCAAAACTTCACATTCAGGCTGAGCTGCCTTAAATTCACGTAGCAATGTCAGACCGTCAGTGTCTGGAAGCTTAAGGTCAACAATAGCAAGATGAAATTTTCCCTTACTAAAAGCTTTCCGCGCCTCAGCACCACTTACTGTTACTACCACTTTATGTCCTTTAGATTCTAAGAGATAACTAAAAAATTCCCCCATTTCTTTTTCATCATCGACAACAAGAATAGAAGCAATCATTCCCAGATACTCCCCTCTTGACTTCCTTCAGGAAAACTCTTCATCATCGCGCAGCACAGGTATTTTCACTGTAAAAACACTACCCTTTCCCGGTTCACTCTCCACTTCGATCCTTCCACCATGGGAATGAACAATCCCATGGCTCACCGAAAGACCAAGGCCTGTTCCCCTATAATTTCCTTTGTCCGTAAAAAAGGGATCAAAAATATGGTGCAGCTTCTCAGCAGGAATTCCGCATCCTGTGTCACTTACTTTTACAAAAACCCAGTCGGTCTCAGACTCATAACCGGTGACCACCTCTATCCTTCGGCGCTCACCTTTGGCAACTTCAATAGCCTCCTTCGCGTTAAGCAAAAGGTTCACCACGACCTGCTGCAATTGCTGACCATTACCCTCAATCAAAGGCAGTTCTTTACTCAAATTGACAGCCAGCTCGATGTTAGATGTCTCAATGTGGTAAGAGACCAGATCAAGAGCACCGCGAACAACATCATTTAAAGAAAGAGGCTCGAATGCATACTGCCCCTGGCGGGAAAATGCCAAAAGCCCCTGAACAATATTTTTACATCGATGGGCGCAGTTTTTAATGTTCTCTAAGAGGGTTTTTTGCTTTCCTTTTAAGCTACACTCACGTAAAAGAAGTTGGGAGTTACCCAAGATCACCGCAAGGGGAGTGTTCAATTCGTGGGCAACACCAGCGGCCATTTCCCCAAGAGCAGCAAGACGGGCAGTTTGCAAAAGCTGAGCCTGCATTTTCATTTTCTCAGTGATATCTCTACCAGTAACAACAACGGCAGGAACATTCTCACTGAAAGCGGGGAAAGCGTAAAACTCCATGATCCGCCCATCATCGAACTGGCGTTGGGCTGAAACTGTTTCTCCGTTTTTTAAAGCCTCGCGAACAATACATCGACTACAATCTCCCGCCACTGAGGAACAAAACACCTGACAACACCTTTGGCCAACCAGCTTTTCTTCCGGGACCTGGTAAAACTGGGATGCAGCGGGATTAACCCTCAAGATCTTAAGATTACAATCAATAACGATAATTAAGTCTCTCACAGCTTTAAACGTTGCTTCCCATTCCTGCTTTGCCTCCACCACCTCAGCAAAAAGCTTCTGGTTCCAAAGTGAAAGCGCAAGCTGATAAGCAAGTTGTCGTATAAAATAAAGATCGGTTTTGTCGTATTCTACCTGATCAAAGCTGGATACTACGAAAAGACCCAGCACTTCATTTTTGACTACCAGTGGGTTGATCACAGCCACCCTGATCCCGAGAGTCATCAGGTGCTGGTCTGCAATCCCATCCTCTGCATTCCATAGAATCAGTTTCGCATCACTGACTGCATCCCATAAAACTCTGCTCCAATCAGACAGGATTTCCATACCCTTACGGCAAAACCCATCTGGTGGGAAAAAACTATCAAGAAACAGTCGTCCGTTTTTTAGTGTCAGAATACTGATACGGCTGAAAGGAATAACACGCTTCAGCTCGTTATACACACCTTCGATAATTTCATCGAGAGATGTTTGCAGGTTAATCTGACGGGCGATTTCCATCAAGATTTCCAGCTGGAGATTTCTCCTGGTAATTTCATCTATTTTAGCCTTGAGCTCGGCAAAATGACTGAGTTTAGAAACATGAACTCCAGTCAATCGCTCCAACAGCCGCAATTTCCTATCAATAGGGAACATTCCCGGAGATCCCCCCAAGGCCATGACTGGCATGCAATTTGCTTAAGATAATACTGCGGGTTGATCACAGTTCTTCTACAACACATCTTTACAATCCTTCAACAAAGGAGGCCGTGTGATGCCGAAAATTGAATTGCGAGGTTTTGCAGATCTCTACAAAATCTTCCGTGAGCGAAATTGGAGCTATCCTCACCGCATGGAGGTCAACGAAGGTTGCACCCTGAGAGAATTACTGGATCTCATCCAACTCGACATAAATGAAGTTGAAGCCATTCTAGTAAATGGAAAAGCTCAAGCACTGGACTACAGAATTCGCGATTGTGACCGTATAGCTCTTATCCCTCCAGGAACACCTGGGCCGTACAGGGTACTCCTTGGTCTTCTGAAAACCCGAAGCTCTCAGGATAATTAGTACCGAAATTTCGGAAACAGTCCAGAAAATTGTAGCCAGTTTCTGGCAGTAGATAAGCTGGACACCAGAACACTCAAAAGATAAAAAAAGAGGGATAAACTCCCCTCAAAGCAACGAAAAAATTAAAAATACGCTTAAAAACATTGCCAACCTGTTGTGAGTCAACAGAACGCAGTAGCTACTGAGGTAAAATTATAGAAAACTCAACTCCCCAAAATTGCAGTTGTAGTGATAACTGGCGGGAGCGTGTGGGAATCGAACCCACCGGAGACAGTCCTCATGCCTCCCACTGGATTTGAAGTCCAGGCGGGCCACCAGGCCCAATCCGCCCCCATTGAAGATTTTATCATATCACTCAAAACCTCGTCTAGGTAGCCTCTCTTAGCGAATCGTGGCATGACCTTTCCAGGCTACTGATTTGACGTTGATTCCTGCGTCTTCCAGAGCAGCAACAATTGCTCCTGTCTCCTCACACTGTAATTGAATGACAAGAGTAACCTTTCCTTTTTGAGTTCGAAAAACAGCAATATGAGAAATAATTCCTCCCTGTCTCCAGATGATTTCTA
>DAINRC010000009.1:0-25003 GCA_036742135.1 Bacillota bacterium | reverse complement strand
GATGAGCATCCCTGGCTCATCTTCAAGTTCGAGTTCCAGACGCATTCCCGGCTCCCGAAGCCCCATCAGCTCAATAAAGGCATCGAAAATGTCGCTTTCGGTAATGATGCCCACAAGCTTTCCCTTTTCGACCACAGGAATTGCTCCAATTTGGTTATCCCTCATGATCAAAGCCGCTTCCTCAAGATAAGCATCAGGTTCAATGGTGATCAACCGTTGCTTTTTAATGATTTCACTAATCTTTGTTCGAGCCAGAAGATAATTCAACTCAAAGATGCTCAGAGAAGTAGCAGGAGATGGAGAAACTTCACATAAATCCCTGTCTGTAACAATGCCCACAAGTTTTCCTTTGTCAAGAACAGGGAGGCGCCGGACTTTGTTTTCGCGCATCAGGTCAAGAGCCTCGGCCACGGTTGTTTTTGGTGTAATTGTGATCGGATCTGGGGTCATCTTATCGCGGACACGCATAACAATCACCTCCTTAGAAGCCTCAAAAACCCTGACTAAACAGCCTTAACCCCCTAGATACGCCTTTTTCACCTCATCACACTCAGCAAGCTCCCGAGCCTGACCTTCCAAAACAATTCTTCCCGTCTCCAAGACATAGGCCCTATCGGCAATCTGGAGAGCCATCCTGGCGTTCTGCTCGACCAGAAGAATAGTTGTCCCATCGCCATTGATTTCCCTAATAATTGCAAAAATCTCCTTCACCAGCAAAGGTGCCAGACCCATTGACGGTTCATCAAGGAGCAACAGCCGCGGTCTGGTCATCAAAGCTCGGCCAATGGCCAGCATCTGCTGCTCCCCTCCACTGAGGGTTCCAGCAACCTGGTTTTTCCTCTCCCAGAGGCGGGGAAAGCGGGTGAACACGTAATCCAGATCTTTTTTGATTTCCTTCTTATCCTTTCTGATAAATGCTCCCAGTTCCAAGTTTTCAAGAACTGTCAGATTAGCGAAGACCCTCCTGCCTTCGGGAACCTGGGCAATCCCCAGCTTAACGATTTCATGAGCCGGAATCCTGGTAATATCTTCACCTTGAAAGAGGATCCTTCCTGAAGATCCCCGGACAATTCCTGAAATCGCCCGCAGGGTAGTGCTCTTTCCCGCACCATTGGCCCCAATCAGACTGACAATCTCTCCTTCATTTACAGTAAGGTTGATTCCCTTAATTGCCCAGATTGCTCCATAATAAACATGGAGATCCTCAAGAACAAGAAGCGGCTGCTTCGGGGTCATGAAGCCACCCCCTCCTCTCCGAGGTAGGCCTCAATCACCCGCGGATCTTCCTTAACCTCTTCTGGAGTCCCTTCAGCAATGATCGAGCCATAGTCGAGCACTACCACCCGTTCGCAAACACCCATTACCAGGGACATATCATGCTCAATGAGAATCACCGTTAACTGGAAGTGATCCCTGATCCACCTAATTAAGGATTGCAGTTCTTTCGTTTCCTGGGGATTCATCCCTGCCGCCGGCTCATCAAGCAAGAGAAGACGCGGCTTTGTAGCCAGAGCGCGAGCAATCTCCAGCCTCCTTTGCTCTCCATAAGGGAGGTTAGCCGCCCGCTCGCCAGCCCGCTCCCGCAATCTAAAAATCTCCAGCAACTCAAGGGAAGCCTCTTCTATTTCTTTCTCCTTCTTCTGAAATGGAGGTAACCGGAAAAAGGCAGGAATCAACCCGTAGTTATGCCCGCTTTGGTAGGCAATCTTGACATTATCTAAAACTGTCAGGTTTCCAAAAAGCCTAATGTTCTGGAAGGTCCGAGCTATTCCCATCCGAGTTATCTGGTGGGGTTTTTTCCCTCGAAGGTCCTTCCCGGCAAAAACCATCTTCCCCGATGAAGGAGGGTACAGACCAGTGAGCAGATTGAAGACAGTAGTCTTGCCGGCGCCATTTGGTCCGATTAATCCAATCAACTCCCCCTGTTCCACAGCAAGGTTGAAATTATAAAGGGCCACCAATCCTCCGAAACTTTTACTGAGTTTACTCACTTCGAGAAGTGGCACGGAAAATCCCTCCCCACCTGGACAACAGCTGAGCCGAAATTTCTTTGTCTCCGAAAAGACCCTGAGGCCGGTAAATTGCCGAAATAATCAGCATCACAGCATACAAAACCATTCTGAACTCGGGAAAGTTCTGCAACAGTGCCGAGAGGACCGTGAGCAACAGTGCTCCCACACAGGAGCCAGTGAGGCTCCCCAATCCGCCTACCATAACCATAACGAGGATGTCGAAGGAAAGCAAAAAAGAAAACTTCGAAGGCTGAATCACGTAAAAATAGTGAGCATAAAGGCTCCCGGCAAAACCTGCTCCGGCGGCACCCAGCACGAAGGCAAGAACCTTGTAATAGGTGGAGTTCACCCCCATCATCTCTGCTGCTATTTCGTTTTCTCTGATAGCCAGACAAGCCCTTCCATGGCTAGATCTCACGAAATTCCGGATCAAAACCAGAGTAAGCACTGTGCCCCAAAAGAGCCAGGTCCAGTTGGCAAGTCTGGGGATACCCAGAATTCCGGTGGCACCCCCAAGATACTCAACATTTACCAGAATCACCCTGATAATCTCACCAAAGCCCAAAGTGGCAATCGCCAAGTAATCGCCGCGAAGCCGCAGTGTGGGCAACCCGATAATAAACCCCACCACAGCAGCAAAAACCATCCCCGCGAGGACAGCCAAGGGAAAAGGATAACCCAGCTTCATCGTCACGACAACAGAAGTGTAAGCACCAACAGCCATAAAGCCAGCATGGCCCAGAGAAAGATGACCCGTGAACCCGTTGATTAAATTGAGGGTTGCCGCAAGGATGATATTGATCCCTGCGAGAAAAATATTTGTCTGGTAGTAATCAGAGATCAAGTTCTCGCTGATGCCTAACTGGACAACCCCGTAAACGGCAAACAAGACCATAAATATGATCAGCGTCTGTAACCAGTTTTTCTCCTTCATTTATTTCACCTACACCTTTTCTTCAACTCTGGTGCCTAGCAACCCTGTAGGCTTTACGAGAAGAATTAAAATGAGGATGGCGAAGGCAACTGCATCCCTGAACATCGAGCCTCCGTAGCCGCTGACAAGGGCCTCGGTCATCCCCAGAAGAATCCCACCAACCATCGCCCCAGGAATATTTCCAATGCCTCCTAAAACCGCAGCCACAAATGCCTTGAGCCCTGGCATTAACCCCATCAACGGATAAACCGCATTAAAGTAAATACCTATGAGCACCCCGGCAGCAGCAGCCAGCGCTGAACCGAGGGCAAAGGTTACCGCAATCGTAGAATCGACATTGATGCCCATTAATCGGGCAGCATCTTTGTCGAAAGAAACAGCCCGCATCGCCTTACCTGTTTTTGTCCTGTAAACGATGTACTGGAGAAACACCACCAGCACAAGAGTTGTCCCTAAAATGAGAAAATCTTTCGTGGCAATCCTGATCCCGTAAAAATTATAGATTTTATCGGGCAAGAGCACAGGGTATGACCGTGTCCTTGGAGAAAAAACTGCCATCATTCCGTATTCCAGAAAAAGAGAGGCTCCAATAGCGCTAGTAAGTGCAGCTAAACGGCTGGCATTGCGCAGCGGCCTGTATGCCACTCTTTCGAGGACCACCCCCAAAACAGCACAGACAAGCATGGCCACGAGAATACTGGGAACCAGCCCAAACCCTGCAAGAGCCATTCCTAAACCAACATAGGCTCCGACCATGAGCACATCTCCATGAGCGAAGTTGATCAGCTGAATAATTCCGTAAACCATCGTGTAACCTACAGCTATCAAGGCATAGATGCTCCCCAGTGAAAGCCCATTGAGCAGTTGCTGGAAAAATTCCTGCATAACTAATCGCCTCCAGTTACTCCTTATCCGGGGAACAGGAAAAGGGAGGGTTTCAACCCTCCCAATCCCGTTTCCACAACATCACCTCTTGGGAACAAGCTTCGTTACCAGCTCTTGCTTACCGTCGACCATCTTGATAATAGCAACTTCCTTGATCGGATTGTGCTTTTCATCAAAGGAAAGCTTACCAGTGATTCCCGGAAAGTCCTTGATTTTCTCCAGGGCATCGCGGATCTTCTGAGGATCAGCTGCACCTGCCTGCTTAATCGCCTCGGCCATCAACCTGCCGGCATCATAGCCAAGAGCAGCAAAGGAATCAGGTTCCACGCCGTATTTTTCTTTGTAGGCCTTGACAAAAGCCTGGACTTCCGGCGAGGGGTCTTGAGAAGAGTAGTGGTTAGTAAAGTAGGTGTTGTTCAAAGCCTTGGCTCCGGCAATGCTCACCAATTCAGGAGAATCCCAACCATCGGCTCCTAGGAAGGGAACATCAATACCCAGTTCGCGCGCCTGTTTGACGATCAGGCCGACCTGGTTATAATAAGCAGGAATGTAGATAAATTCTGGTTTTTTTGCCCAAATCTTGGTCAACTGGGGCTTGAATACAGTGTCGGTATCGACAAAACCTTCTGTAGCAACAATTTTACCACCTTTAGCCTCGAAGTACTCCTTGAACTTCTCAGCAAGTCCTTTGCTGTAGTCATTGCCTGTATCCATCATAATGGCACCTTTTTTCAGCTTCAGGTTGTTCCAGACAAAGTCAGCCATCACCATTGCCTGATCAGGGTCAATAATACAGATGCGGAAGATGTACTCCCGAACTTTGTTCTTCTCCTCGTCAAAAGTCACTGTCGGGGCAGTCGCTGAAGTGGTCAACAAGGGAATCCTGTTGCTTGTGGCCACAGGCTCGGCAGCCATCACATCACCGGTTGTCGCCGGACCAATCATGGCCACAACTCCCATAGAGGCCAGCTGTGTAGCCACATTAACCGATTCCGCAGTATCTGATTTGTTGTCCCTGACGATCATTTCAATCTGTTTTCCAAGAACTCCGCCAGCCTTGTTGATCTCTTCAAGGGCAAGCACTACTCCGTTTTTGCAACTGGTTCCATAAGTTGCCACCTTACCCGAAAGCTCGTAATTGATCCCGATCTTGATTTTCTCCGCCTCAGCTTGTTTTTGCGAAGCACCGCAACCAGAAAGCAGTACTCCTAAAAGAAAGAAAACAGCAGTAGCCAAGGCATAGTAACGCAGTTTTCTCGAGGAAACTAACTTCGCCACTTTTCTCCCTCCCACACTTTTATTTTTTGTCTGTTGAAGTGTTTCCTTGCCTCTCTCCTAAATTCTCACTCCTTTCTTGATGACTTCCACCATCACCTAATTCGCTAATAATTCGCTAAAAAACTTGATATTCCTCTCTTAATTAATTACTTGCTTTTGCTTTGTAAAGAACCCTTTTGTCACCAATTCTGCGGGTTTTTTTCTCCCGATCAAAGTATTCCAGAAGAGGGATACAGTAGCGTCGCGATGTCTCCAGGAGGTCTCTCGCCTGAGCAACGGTAATTTCTTGATGCTGTTGTAAGTGATTTTCGATAATCCCCCAGGCTCGAGAAATAGCTTCTTTCGAAAAATAGAGTCCCTCACCAAGTTTCACCAGAAAGCCCTTCTGAAGGGCATACTGCAGCAGTTCGCTGCCCTCTTTGCCCAAGAGAGCCATAACCTCTTCCTCATTGGGAGGAGCAAAAGGATTTTCCTGGAACTTTGCCAGTAACTTCTCTAATATCCTCTCCTGCTCTTGAGTCAAGCTGGCAGAAAAATCAGGGAGAGCAATTGCCTGATCCCGAAAAACAAAAACACCCTCTTTTACCCAGGCTTCTAAAAGCAGTTGGTAGAACCGTGGAGGAAGAAAATCGAAGAAGCGGGTGCGCAACTCTTCCTTTGGCATCCCTGCCCGCAGGGGATAATGCTGATGATATTCCTTTAGAGCGTTCACAGCAGTCTCTTGCCACTCTCTAATTCTGGACACAGAAACTAAAAAAACTTCTCCAGAGACTTCAAAAGCACCAATTTTACCAGATTTCTCCATCCCGGCAGTAATCTCTTTCACTTCTTCATCATTCATCCCGGTGCGTGTTGCCAGTTCTTTTACAGTCACCGGTCTCTTCAACCTTTGCAACTCCTCAGCGATTTTATCCTCAGGGGCTCCTGACATCTTCCTTTCGAGATGCTCGATGACCCAGGTTCGGAAACGACGGTAGCGAAGTCCCCCAATTTCAATAATCTCGCCACCACCAATTGTGGTTACCGGAGAATAAGCCCGCAACACAAAACGGTCACCCACGGCAGCTACCACAGGTTCTTCAAGCTCAATTTGAACAAAACCATTCTCACCTGGCCGTAACTGCTGGTGGTCTAACAAGCGAACACGGCCAAATGTTTCCTTTGTGGCCAGGTGAAAGCGGACACGCTGCCAGTTTTCTAAATTTCTATTGACACGCGGTAGCAGGTGTAAAAATGCTGTCAGGCGCTTCTCGCTAACAAAGGCATCCGGAGTTACGAGCACATCTCCCCGGGAGATCTGGTGCACCTCAACGCCAGTGAGGTTGACGGCAACCCGCTGCCCGGCACAGGCCTCCTCTACTTTTTGGCCGTGAACCTGGAGAGAACGCACCCTCACCTGCACGCCTTGAGGCAAGATCTCTACAACGTCACCGAGTTTGATCTTCCCACTAAATAGAGTTCCGGTAACTACAGTGCCAAAACCGCTGATCGAAAAAACCCGGTCAATCGGCAGGCGAGCAGGACCGGAAACAGGCTTGGGCTCCACTTCCTTGGCCATCTGCGCAAGGTGCTGCCGCAACTCCTCCAACCCCTGACCTGTAACTACAGAAACGGGAACCATGGGGGCACCTTCCAGGCGGGTTCCCTTAAGCAACTCGCGAACCTCTTCCTCAACAAGCATCAGCCATTCTTCGTCAACTAGGTCGACCTTAGTAATCGCGATGACTCCCTTCTGCACATGCAGAAGCTGGAGAATATCCAGGTGCTCTCTTGTCTGAGGCATGACTCCCTCGTCAGCTGCCACCACGAGAATCACCAGGTCAACGCCACCTGCACCAGCAAGCATGTTCTTCACAAACCGCTCATGTCCAGGTACATCAACAACCCCAGCGAGAATCCCTCCAGGCAGATGAAGGGGTGCGAACCCGAGGTCAATAGAAATGCCTCTCTCTTTTTCCTCTTTAAGGCGGTCAGTATCAACTCCAGTAAGAGCCTTTACCAGTTCGGTTTTTCCATGATCAACATGTCCTGCAGTCCCGATGATGATAAAGGACTTCACAATTACCACCACCCTTAGTTACCCTTTCGTTTATCTCTCTCACGACCCTTAACTGCAGTTGCTACTGCTTCCACAAGCAGTTCTTCTTCTCCATCACCAAGAGTCCGGGGATCAATAAGCACACTATCAGACTGCAAGCGGGCACATACCGGAGGCTCGCCCTGGCGAAGCAGAGATAATAGCTTTTCTGCACTCATTTCTCTCGGGCGCAGGGCCACAAGTGTTGTCGGAAGTTCTGTTAACGGCAGGGCCCCTCCTCCAACCCGAGAAACACCTTTTTCCACTTCCACATCACAAGATCCACCCACCAGAGCCTCAATCTTTTTTTTCAGCTGTTCGGCCCTGGCAGCAAGCTGTTCCTGGGATAACGTCAGCATCCTCAAGACAGGTAGAGATTCCACAGCACCTTGGTCCAGGTATTTCCTAAGAGTGGCTTCAAGAGCAGCGATTGTCAATTTATCAACCCGCAATGCCCGTAAAAGATGGTTTTCCTTCATCTTCTGGAGATATACACTACGACCCACGATGATCCCAGCCTGGGGACCGCCAAGGAGCTTATCTCCGCTGAAGGTAACCACATCTACTCCAGCTTGAATACTGGCTGGCACCGGTGGCTCAGCACCAACTCCGTAATTCCTGAGGTCGACCAAGCAACCACTCCCTAAGTCCTCAAGAACGGGAACCCCATGCTTGCGTCCGATAGCTACCAGTTCCTCCCTCGTAACCTCATGGGTAAAGCCGAGGATCCGGAAGTTGCTCGGGTGAACTTTCATCAACAACGCAGTCTCCGGTCCAATAGCCTCCTCGTAATCTCTTGGATAGGTCTTGTTCGTTGTCCCAACTTCGACAAGGCGAGCACCACTCTGAGCCATGACCTCAGGAATGCGGAAAGACCCGCCAATTTCCACGAGTTCACTCCGTGACACCACCACTTCCTTGCCGCGCGCCAGGGTATGCAGTGCCAGGAAAACAGCAGCAGCGTTGTTGTTAACCACTAAAGCGGCTTCTGCCCCAGTTAACTTTTTGAGGAGCTCCTCAACATGACTATAGCGCCAACCCCGCTTTCCTGTTTCCAGATTGACCTCCAGGTTGCAGTAGCCTCTGGCAATGTTTTGGAGAGCCTCACAGGCTTCCTCACACAAAGGAGCACGCCCCAGGTTCGTGTGAATGACCACACCTGTGGCATTGATCACCCTGCGCAGTCTCGGAAGAAGCTTCTTTTTCGCCCTTTCCTCAGCCTCAAACACGAGTTCCCCAAGCCCCGGAGGCTCTTTCCCCACCTCCTGAATCAGGTTCCGCCAATTGTCAAGAACCTCACGCGCAGCTTCCTTGAGAACTGCCAGCGGATAATTGGGGCATCTCTCCCTCAAGAGATTTAACAGCTCGTGAACTGCAGGCAGACTGCGGAGCAAGTGCTCCTGTCCCAAGATCTTCGGCCCCCTCGACGATTTCTCGGTGTGGGTCACTATTGCCGAAATCCAACAATTCATTATTCCACAAGAATCAAAAAAAATCCTTTTAAACTGCAATTCTACCTGTATAGCACCCTATTACCTCCGGAAATTATAGATCCAGGAGGGTGAACAAGGAAATGCTGTCAGGGAATTCTTGGAACAACGAAATCCAAGCGAAATTTTCAGACACAGCTGCTGAAAGGAAACTAGGCAACTACTTTTCGGCCCTGCTTAAGGAAATGAACCCTCTGGGTTGGCGGCCACTCATTTTACTTGCGATAGGCACTGACAGAGCTACCGGAGATTGTTTAGGCCCTCTTGTCGGAAGTTTTATCAAACAGCTTGAGCCGAAATTTTTCCCTGTCTACGGAACACTTGAAGAACCAGTCCACGCCCTCAATCTGCAGGACACCCTGGTCACGATCAGGAAAAACTTTAGAAACCCCCTCATTGTCGCTGTTGACGCTACCCTGGGCATGACCTCAAGAATCGGAGTAATCACTATGGGCAAAGGACCACTTTACCCTGGCTCCAGTGTTCGCAAAGACCTGCCGCCTACCGGGGAAATTTTTATTCACGGGGTGGTCAATGTAGGAGGATTTATGGAGTACCTGGTGCTCCAAAGCACTCGTTTAAACCTGGTGATGAAGATGGCCAATTGTATTGCTAGATCCCTGGTCTACGGTTACCGGCGATACACCAATTCCATTCCCATCACAAGCATGAGTAGCAAAAAATAACAGCCTGTGCGGCTGTTACCCGATCCTTCTCTTTACTTCCTCCACGACTTCTTCTGCTGTTCTTCCCTCGGCACTGATAATGGGAGCCTTGGTCTCCACATCCTGGAACTGAAGAAAATCTGTATCAATCCCACTGAGAATAATTGCCTCAGCATTTTTCAGTTCCCTAGGTTCCAGTTTCCTCACTTCATAGCCGGCATCTTCAAGTGCTCGGCTTATCTGAGAGAGTCCATCCTCAACAGCAACAATTGGCAATTTCACTTGCCCCCTTTGCAACAATTTTTTGCATCCTCTATTCTGAGTCATTTCCCTGATTATTATGCGTGAGGGCAGCTATAACTTCCTCATCTGTGATCTGCCGAAAATCCCTGTAAAACTGCCCAACAGCGTAGAAAACGTCAGGAATTAGTAAGGCAACAAGTTCGTCAACTTCCTCGCTGAGCCGGACTGCAGTATCCCTAGGAATCACGGGAACTGCTAGGACCAAGCGCTTCGGCTGTTGCTTTCTGAGGAAGCACAGCGCCGCCTGAACCGTAAATCCTGTAGCAATACCATCATCAACGAGGATTACCACTTTGTCTTTACCATAAAAATTTTCCTTTTCTCCCCTGTAGAGGCGCAGCCGCCGCTCGATCTCGGCAACCTCGGCAGCAATCTGGTTCTCAAAAACACCTTTATCGATGCCAAAATAACTGAGCATCTTCTCGTCGTAAAGCACACTTCCATCAGGAGCAACAGCCCCAACAGCCAACTCACTGTTAAAGGGAGCCCCAATCTTCCTGGCGATCACCACATCAAGAGGGGCTTTTAAAGCTTTTGCCACCTCAGAAGCAACGATAACACCGCCACGGGGAATACCTAAAACAAGCAGATCCTCACCTTTATACTTGAGCAACTGTTCGGCAAGCCTCCTACCTGCATCAACACGGTCAGCAAAAACCACCACACTCACCCCTTCTTGGTTCCCACTACTTCCAAAACCAGGCCACTTGACACCATCCTCCAGCCACAAGTAAACTTTTCTCACAAGAGAAATGCAGGTGTTTACCATGTCACCAGAAGAAAAAATCAGGAAACTGCTTGAAGGCGTGCGCACAGGAAAAACCAGTGTTAATGAGGCATTGAACCAACTCAAGCACCTTCCCTATCAGGACCTGGGGTTCGCCAAAATCGACCACCACAGAACCCTGCGCCTGGGCTTTCCGGAAGTAGTTTACTGCAAAGGGAAAACTCCGGAGCAGGCTCTCCAAATTATCGAGGAACTCTGCAAGCACAACTCCAGGGTCCTAGCCACTAAAGTTAGCAAAAAAACAGCAAAAACAATCATCACTAAGATTCCCACCGCTTACTACCACCCAGAAGCCCAGCTCCTCGTCGTTGGTGAGATCCCAGAAAAGCCGATCTGGGGAAAGGTTGCTGTAGTCACAGCAGGAACAGCTGACCTCCCCGTTGCCGAAGAAGCCGCACTCACAGCACAATTCCTCGCCAACGAAGTTGAGCGCATCTACGACATCGGGGTAGCTGGCCTCCATCGACTATTCTCTTTTTTACCTAGCCTCACAAGTGCTCTGGCGATCATCGTTGTCGCCGGCATGGACGGGGCTCTTCCCAGCATAGTTGCCGGTCTCGTCGCCCGACCCGTAATCGCCGTCCCCACAAGCACAGGGTACGGAGCAAATTTTCAGGGACTTGCTCCCCTGCTGACAATGCTCAACAGCTGTGCCCCTGGTGTCAGTGTCGTCAACATCGACAACGGATTTGGAGCAGCCTTTTTCGCCCATCTTATCACCAGAAGTGGAGGAAGAAAAGATGAAGGTTCTATATCTTGATTGCTTTTCTGGGATCAGTGGCGACATGATGCTAGCAGCCTTGCTCGATCTTGGTTTTCCCCTCACAGAACTCACAAAGTTGGTGCAACAGCTGCATCTTCCGATCGAGGTTGAAGTAAAGACAACGAAGAAAGCAGGAATCAGGGCAAAAGAGGTAGTCCTTCAACCCCTAGAACCTCAGCCAAAGCACCGCTCCTATCAGGAACTTCTGGAGATCCTCGCTGCAGGTGAACTCGCTCCGGAAATCTCCCAAAAGGTGAAAGACTCCCTCCTGAGACTTGCCCAGGCTGAAGCCGCTGTTCACGGTGTAGATCTGCAAGATGTTCATTTCCACGAACTAGGTGGCCTCGACACCCTGGTTGACCTCGCCGGGGTCTTTACTGGTGTCCGTTTCCTCGGGATCAAAAAAATATATTGTTCACCACTTCCCCTGGGAAGGGGAATGGTTAGGTGTGCCCACGGAAACCTGCCTCTCCCTGCTCCCGCCACCCTTGAACTCCTTAAGGAAGTCCCCACTTACGGGGTTCCTCTGGAGGCAGAGCTTGTCACTCCCACAGGCGCTTTGCTGGCGACCTCCCTGGCAGACTGCTTTGGGCCCCCACCGCCGGCAATCTGGACGAGAATTGGACACGGTGCCGGCAGCCGGGAACTGCCTCAACCCAACATCCTGCGCGCCTGGCTGGGGGAAAGCACCTCTGAAGAGGGGCAAGAACACCTACCCTTCGAGAGTGACCAAGTAACTGTTCTGGAAACCCAAGTTGATGACCACAACCCCGAATTCCTCACCTTTCTTCGGGGTCAGCTAGAAACACAAGGTGCTCTTGATGTCATTTTTATTCCTGCCGTAATGAAAAAGGGAAGACCAGGAACATTAATATCTGTGCTCTGTCCCCAGGAGAAGCTGTTAACCCTTTGCAGGCTAATTATCCAACACACCACAGCTTTAGGAGTCCGCTGGTTTCCCGTCCAGCGCTACAAGCTCAGCCGCTCCTTCGTCGAAGTCGACACTCCTTACGGGAAGGTAACTGTAAAACTTGGCTTCTCCACCCAATCAGATGGAACAAAAAAACTGGAAAATATCGCTCCAGAATTCGAATCATGTGCCTCAGTCGCCCAAGAGAAAGGGGTCAGCATCAAAGAGGTTTACCAAGCAGCAATCAGTGCCGCTTACCACCGCTTTTCGGAAAAACTTAGTTCACCTCTGAAGTAGTTTCACCAAATCTTTAATGATTTTTTCAAATTCCGCACAGTTGGAACAGATAATCTCAATGCAACCACCGCGCTTTCCTGATCTAACCCTCACTTGGGCCCCCAAAACCTCAGCAAGTTGTTGCTCCAGTTCAACATATCTCTTATCCTTTTTCTCCTCCGGAGAGTCCTTTAGGGAATCCTTGGCACAGCTCCGCTTTTCTTGAAGGAGGGCCTGCACCTTCTTTTCAAGGTGCCGAACTGAGAGCTGCTTCTCTGCCACTTCTTGAGCCAGAGCCACCTGAAGTTGCGGATCACCAACTCCAAGAAGCACCTTGCCATGACCTGTGGTAATTGCTCCTTTCGCCAGCAACTGTAAAACCTCTTCGGGTAACTGGAGAAGACGAAGCATGTTCGTAACATGAGGCCTGCTTTTCCCGACTCTCCGCGAGACCTCTTCCTGAGTCAGCCCGAATTCATCCAACAACCTCTTATAGGCAGTGGCTTCTTCAACAGGGTTGAGATCTTTGCGCTGCAGGTTTTCCACTAGCATCATTTCACTAGAGGTCACTGAGTCTACTTTTTTCACCACTGCGGGAATCGTTTTCAGACCAGCAATTTGGGAAGCCCGCCAGCGCCGTTCACCCACGATCAACTCATACCTGTCCTCTGCGATTGGGCGGACAACCACTGGTTGAATGACCCCATGGTGCTTGATCGATTCTGCAAGCTCACAGAGTGACTGCTGATCAAAATCTTGCCGCGCCTGCGCTGCACCGGGTTGAATCTTATCAATAGGAATTTCTAAGATTTCTTCTGCGGCAAACCCATCAGCTGATGGAGGGATGAGAGCCCGGAGTCCCTTCCCTAAACCTCTATTCTTCACTGGCGATCACTTCCTCAGCAAGCTCATTGTAAAATACTGCACCTCGGGAGCGGGAATCGTAGAAGATTACTGGTTTACCGTGACTTGGGGCCTCGCTTAAACGAACATTTCTCGGGATCACTGTGCGAAAGACTTTATCTCCAAAAAAGTCTTTGACTTCCTCGGCAACCTGGATTGACAAATTTGTCCTGGCGTCAAACATCGTTAGCAAAACTCCCTCAAGCTCCAGTCCAGGATTGAGGGACTGCCTAACTAGCTTGATCGTTTCCAGCAATTGCCCCAATCCCTCAAGAGCGTAATACTCGCACTGGATCGGGATTAGCACACTGTCGGCAGCAGTAAGAGCATTAATCGTTAGCAAGCCGAGTGATGGCGGGCAGTCAATATAAATATAATCGTATTTATCTCGAATCTTCCGCAACTTCTCCCTCAGCCTTGTTTCCCGATCAGGAAAACTGACAAGCTCAATTTCGGCGCCCGCAAGGTTAATCGTTGCCGGGATCAGATCAAGGCCAGAAAATTCGGTGTTGATAATTACTTTCTCGACAGGGGCTTCTCCAAGAAGAAGATCGTAAATACACTTGTTCAGCTTCCTTCTATCCACTCCAAGGCCACTGGTAGCATTTCCCTGGGGGTCAATGTCTACTACAAGCACTTTCTTCTCCTTCTTTGCCAGACATGCACTAAGGTTGATCGCTGTTGTTGTTTTGGCTACACCGCCCTTTTGATTTGCTATTGCGACAATTTTTCCCGAACTCTTTGAAGAGTGTTCCACGTGGAACATCTCTTTTCTCTCACTTTCTTCCCGCCTCTTACTCCGCCAAAGCAATATAGACACCAGGCGCTTTCTTTAATTTGGTTGCGCCAGGTTTCCCTCCTTTCCTGGGGACACAATAGATTTCTCCGAACTAGAACTTCATTGCCAGACAATCAGGGCAGCCCTGGCCATCCCAAAACTTCTGCTGCTCCTCATCATCACATATAGCCATTATTGATGATATCTGCCAGATGGTGCCGCACACAGGACAAATCACAGAACCTTCGTTCCCCTCAATCCCCACAATACCCTCAATTGGCACCGGGATACCACCCCTCAAAAACAACTCCTCACCTCGCTTTTCTTAGGAAATACAGCAAAATTTACAACAGACGCTTCGAAATCGTGCACAGGAGCTCAACAAGATATAGTTGAGGTAGTGATGCGTTTTTGTAATCCACAGGCGCCATATTGATCAGTTCTTTGCGTTCCATTAACGATAGCAAAGCACGATTTCTTCCTCTCTTACCCAAGGACGAACATCCCCAGACTTTCTCTCGCTAAGGGTTGAGCTCAGGGGACAAGGTAACAAAACAAAGGGCTCACGGTCTCCCAAAGCATAGATGGCGCCGCATCACCAAGCAAAAACGAGAGATGCTTTTCTTCAAGACTTCTGACTTGAAACATTCGAAAGAATTTTCGTGCTTCCTCTCCAAACCACAAAAACCAATAAACGCAAAAAAGCTTCACGGAAAAGGCTTGAATACCATGGTGCCGGTAATATCTAAAACTGGGCTCAGCAGGAAGCTGAGGTGGAGTGCGTGACTGGCAAAGATTAAAACAAAGCTTGTAGCAACTGCCAAGTTTTAATAAGAACAGCCCTTTTTAATCAATTGACTCCACAGCTTACCACTACAAACTCGACGCAGAGGGACTTCTTGGTAGCTTGTCTTCCCCGTAAAACAGTTTGGTTTCCAATCATCAGAGTCGAGTTGAAACCACCTGGGGTCATCCCTGGCTATACCTTGTGCGAGCAAATAGCGGACAAGCTCATCCTCACCTTGGTTGATAATTCTACTCCTAAGGTGGCGCGCCTTTTTAGAAAAACGGGAACAAAAATACGTGCTACAGACAAGAGGCCGCCATTCGTAAATGCTGCATTGAAGAGTTGCAGGGTCGAGAAACCTACAAAAACCATCATCTCGAGTTTTAAGAACAATGTCAACGCACTTCCCAATAAATTCCACATAGGCGTAGCGCCTGACCCACTCGACGACACTCAATCCCTCACCAACCCCACTGTTAATCATGCGGTAGACATCAATCAAGGTGAGGGGAATTCTTCCCTGACAACAGAGGCCACAAGAAAGACAAAAAGCATGATACCTCTGCCTTAAAGAAAAATTTAACAAAGCCTGCTCGTAATCAGCAACAGTGACTAGGGGATCAGTGATTTTGAGATCATAAGACCTTATTTTTTTATTCCAATAAACGACAACCCTATTGCTCACCGACGTCAACCTCGATGGTGATCTGGAGTCTGGTGCCTTCATAATGATGACGCAACTGGACATACAAACCAGCATCACGAAGGGTCTTAATGCCCCGCTCTAATGAATTCATAAAAAGCTTTAGATCTTTGATAACCGGGACCACCCTTTTTGCCGACTTTCTCTTTTTTATTTCCTGGGAAATAATTCGACCTTTTTTACATTTAATGAGATGTTCCCACTCCTTGACAGTGATCTCTTTTTGAGCAGCAATCTCTAAAAGCTGCAGCTGTTCCTCCTCGTTGTCCAGTTCCAGAAGAGCACGGGCGTGACGCTCGGAAAGTCCTAACTCGATAATTTTCTTGCGGACAGGCTCGGATAAGCGAAGTAGCCGCAGCTTATTAGCAACTGCACTTTGGCTCAGCCCCATTTTTTTAGCGACATCAGTTTGGGTCATCTTAAACTCAGAGATTAAGCGAGCATACCCTTCGGCTTCTTCGAAAAAATGAAGACCTTTTCTTTGTAAATTCTCAACCAGAGCAATTTCAGCCGCTTCACGGTCAGAGATCTCCCGAACAATAGCAGGGATTTCCTTAAACCCAGCGATCTGGGTAGCCCGCATTCTTCTTTCACCAGCAACTAGCTCAAAATAATCTCCCGCAGGGCGCACAAGAATGGGTTGGATGATCCCAACCTGGCGAATGGAAGCAGCTAGTTCTTGAAGCTCTCCTTCATCAACAATGTAGCGGGGCTGAAACTTGCCGACGCGGATTTTTTCAAGAGGTATATTGACCACAGATGCACGCTGAGGACTTTTTAAAAAAAACGACCAAACCACAGAGCAACCCCCTCGGGACTATTCACTTCTTGCTTCGACAAGAAGCATGTAGTTCCTGCTACTAGGCATCAAGAAAATTTCAAATTGGCCTCTTTTGGGGGATACCTGGTCGGCGAGGATAATGCGGAGGAGTTTCGTGGACTTTGCGGACAACAACCAAGTGGTGAACTTGCCTCCCACCCACCTGATACTCAATAATCGCGGTAAGCTCCCCACCCAACAACTTCAAAGCACACTTTGACTTAGTTACCTCCTCTTGTGCCTCAAGCCCCCGCATAGCCACAAGAAAGCCTCCCTCTTTTAAAAAGGGAAGACTCAATTCCAGGATAACAGGCAAAGATCCCAGAGCGCGGACAACGGCCCGGTCAAAAACAGCGCGGTAGCGCCTATCCTGGGCAAGAATTTCGGCGCGATTGGCTAAAAGGTAACATCCCTGAAGACCTAAGGCAGCGATTACCTCGTGCAGGAAAACACACCTGCGGCGCTGCGATTCAACCAAATACATTTCCAACTGGGGTAAACAGATTTTTAAGGGGATCCCTGGAAAACCCGCACCTGTGCCGATATCAACAACTTTTAAAGAACCTTCCCAAATTCCAGCTCTTAAGACTTGCAATGAATCTAAAAAATGATAGGTTATCAGTTCTTCGTAGCTCCTAAATTTGACCAGATTGCACCTGCTGCTCCATTGGTTGAGCAGCTTGATGAATTTTAAAAAATTCTCCCTCTTGGCAGAGTCAAGCTGAAAACCAATTTCTCGCAGGCCTTCTTCGAGAACCTCGATAATTTTGGTAGCACCTCTCCTTCTTTATTTTCCAATGCAGAACTCGCGGAAAATGGCGTCAATGACCTCTTCCGACACGGTCTCCCCGGTAATTTCCCCCAGGGCATGCCAGGCAGCCCACAGGTCAACAGCTAAGCAATCAAGAGGAAGGCCGATTTTAAGAGCTTGCTCTGCCTCCTGAACACTTTGGAGTGCCTTTTTGAGAGCCGTATAGTGGCGGTAATTTGTTACGAGAAAGCTTTCCTTCCCAGCGATTCCTTCACCAACAGCAGCAACAATTTGATTCTTCAACTCTTCAAAACCCCAGCCGAGCTTGGCAGAGATCTCGACAACAGGAAATTTGTACTCTTGCTGGAGTGATTTGCGATCAAGCGTGCGGTGTGGAGAGTCAATCTTGTTGATCACCAAAAGGGCGTTCTTCCCTTGAACAAGCTCAAGTACTTGGAAATCTTCTTCAGTCAGTCCAGTTTCTGCGTCAAGGAGAGCGATGATGAGGTCGGCATCTTCAATAACACGACAGGCTCTTTCGATTCCAATTTTCTCGACAAGATCCCCATGCTGGCGAATACCGGCTGTATCGATCAAACGAATGGGAATTCCCTGAATATCGACTACTTCTTCAAGGAGATCGCGCGTGGTTCCCGGAATATCAGTAACAATTGCTCTTTCTTCACCTAAAAAAAGATTAAGCAGGGTTGACTTACCGACATTCGGTTTACCAACAATGGCGGTAGCCAATCCTTCGCGGTAGAACTTCCCGGCGCGGAAACTGTTCACCATGCCTTCAAGCTCAGCCCGCAGCCGGCGGAGTTGCTCCAACCTTTCCTCGGTACCGAGATCTTCGACATCGTCGGGAAAATCGATTTCAGCTTCTACGTATACAATTAGGGAACGTAGTTGATCACGGATGCTGTTAATTCGCTGCGAAAGCACCCCTCTGATGTTGGTTACAGCGATCAATGCACTTTTTTCTGTCCGGGATCTGATCACATCGAGAACTGCCTCTGCCTGCGCTAAATCGATGCGTCCGTTGAGAAAGGCACGTTTGGTGAACTCACCAGGTTCAGCAAGACGGGCGCCGTGGTCCAAGAAAAGCCTTAAAACAGCCCTAACGGGAATAACGCCTCCGTGACAATAGACTTCGACAACATCTTCTCGGGTATAGGTGCGGGGGGCACGCATGACATTAACAAGAACCTCATCAAGGATTTGGCCATCAGGGTCGCACATAAACCCGAGGTGAACAGTGTGCGAGGGCACTTGCGACAATCGCAGCCCTTTTTTTCTGGGGAGGAAAAACCGCTCCACAAGCTCCACACAACCCTGACCACTCAACCTGACGATACCAATAGCAGCTTCTCCAATTGGAGTTGCTAGAGCAACGATAATATCGTGTTCGCACAATTCTTTTGGACAACCTCCTAAAGAAGAAAATAAAGAAGCACATAGCTTCCCTACATAAAGCTTTCATCCATAGTTTTCGGTGAAATTATATCAAAGCCTTAACGCTTGAGGCAAATGACCACCTTGCGGTGGGGATCCTCCCCTTTACTCACTGTATACACCCAAGGGTTTTCTTGAAGCTCCATATGGATAACTCTTCTCTCCTGCGGGGTCATCGGCTCCAGAGCAATGTCCTTCTTTGTTCTGCGAACTTTTTCCGACAAGCGTCGGGCAAGACGACGCAAGGCTTCCTCCCGCCGCTTACGGTAGCCCTCGGCATCAAGAACAATCCTGACTCTTTCTTGGAGCCTCTTGCTAACAGCAAGGTTAACTAAAAGCTGCAGAGCATTTAAAGTGTCACCACGCCTCCCAATAAGAAAACGCACATCAGGCCCAGAAAAAACCACACTCCAGTAATCATCACAAAAATTAATATCAATTTCCGCTTCGACCCCCATCTTGGTAAGCAGTTTTTCCAGAAATTCGCGAGCAACAGTTTCTGGAGTCTCTTTTAAACGGACACGAACGCGTGCCTGCCGCGTTCCTAAAATACCCAAAAAACCCCGCGAACCTGGGTCCAACACTTCAACCTCAACCTGAGAGCGGTCGACACCTAACCTCGCAAGAGCGAGAGAAACAGCCTCATCGACTGTGTTTCCCTCGGTTTCTATCCACTTCATCTCGCAAACTCTTCTCCCTTCCTCTTTGGAACTGTTTTCTTAAAAAAAACTGTTCAAGGACGCCACACAGGCTAAAAACCACCCAGTAGAGCGACAGCCCAGCAGGTAGAGTCCTCGCCAGCCAACCAATAAAAAGAGGCATCATTATGGTCATCATCCTCTGGTTGGAGTCAAACTGGCCTGTTGTCACCAAAACTGTGACATACTGCTGCAAAAAAGTTGCCGCAGCGACCAGCAAAGGCAACCACACAAGGTCTGGCTGGCCAAGGTTAGGGATCCAGAGAAACCCAGCGTGAGAAAGGTCAACGTAACTAGGATGATGCACGGGATCAAAAAACTTACGCAGGGCACTGAATAAAGCGAACAGGATCGGCATCTGAATCAGTAGAGGTAAACAGCCAGAGAAAGGATTAGCACCAGCCTTTTTATACAACTCCATAATTGCCTGCTGGGCCTTCTGGGGATTATTTTTATAGCGTTCCTGAATCTCTTTGATTTGAGGCTGTAGCTCCTGAAGGGCACGCATTGAACGCAACTGCTTCGCGGTAAGGGGAAAGAGTAAAGCCTTGACCGCCAAGGTAAACAAGATAATTGCAATTCCGTAATTGGGAATCTTGAGCCACACTGTAATCAGATAAAATGTTTGCAGTAGCTGACTGAAACCGTTAACAAAGCTGTCCCACAAATCTGGCCCCACCACGCCAGAACAACTGCCGAGGCAGGAAGTCACCTCCTTAGTTTGTTTTAGGGAACGGGATCATAGCCGCCATCACTCCAAGGGTGACAGCGCAGGACTCGTTTTCCTGTAAGATACAAGCCTTTGAGAAAGCCATGTCTCTCTAAAGCCTCGATGGCGTACGCAGAACATGAGGGATAGAAACGACAACACGGTGGCAGTAACATGGAAAAACTTTGGTATAATTTTATAAGAAAAATAAAAAGTTTAGTCATAGGAACCCACTAACGGCTAATCCGCAAGTAACCCTGCCCTTCTTAATAAACCGTAAAAATCATCTCGAAGTTCGGGGTAAGGAGCATTGACCGCCGTTACTTTTACATTGACAACAACATCATAGCCAGGCTTTAAAAACGGGTAATAGAAACGGCAAATTTCCCTCAACCTTCTTTTTACAAGGTTACGCTGTACAGCTTTTTTAATCTTTTTTGAGGGAACGAACCCGAACCTGGTATTTCCTTGGTCACCGCGAAAAAAAACCCGCAACACCATCAATTCACTGTGAAAAACCTTTCCATAGAGATACACTCGGTGGAAATCCTTCTGTTGTCTCAAGCGGCTCCGCTTAGGTAACATGAAAATCAATCCTAAAAAACACTAGGCGACAGTGAGTCTTTTTCTACCTTTAAGTCTTCTCCTTTTGAGAACATTTCTCCCACTCTTAGTACTCATTCTTTTAAGAAAACCATGAACCCTACGTCTACGCCTTCTCTTAGGTTGGTATGTTCTTTTCACCAAGTAATCACCTTCCTTACGATTATTGAAACAATAACCCTTTTTTCATTATAGACCACAATCTTCCTATGTCAAGCTAGGCGAGAAACTAGTTGCTCAACCTCATCTTTATCTGCTATTATAACCTTCAAAAGTGCATCCACATAATTATCCACAAGTTATCAACAAGTTGTGAATAACTTTATGACGAACAAAAAGACAGGACTGCGTAGGGAAACAGCCACGAGGTGTAAGTGATGAATGATTTTAAACTCTCGGAAATATGGCAAAAAATTCTTGACTACCTAAAAAAAGAAGTTGATGAACACAACTTGGCAACATGGATTAAAACAACCCAACCCCTGGCCTACCATGACGGAACAATAGTAATCTCCACAATTAACGAGTTCACCAGAGACTGGTTGGAAACGAGATACAGCATTCTTATCCGTAATTTTTTAGAAAGTGAGTTAAATATTCCTGTATCTCTCAAGTTCGTCATCGCTAATAATGAAAAGTTTGAAAATAAAATGCTTTACTCAGCATTCACCCAACTCAACCCTAAATATACCTTTGAAACATTTGTTGTAGGTAATAACAATAGATTTGCCCACGCCGCCGCTCAAGCAGTTGCCGAAGCTCCAAGTAGAGCATATAATCCTCTTTTTATTTATGGTGGAGTTGGACTGGGAAAAACCCACCTAATGCATGCCATAGGTCACTATGTTCTTGAAAACAAAAAGGCTACAAAAGTGCTCTATGTTACCTCAGAAGCTTTCACGAACGATCTAATCAATGCTATTAGGGACGATAAGACAATTGAATTCCGTAACAAATACCGCACAATCGATATCTTACTGATTGACGATATCCAGTTTCTTGCAGGAAAAGAAAGGACGCAAGAAGAGTTCTTTCACACCTTTAACACCCTCTATGAGGCTAATAAACAGATTGTGATTTCAAGCGATCGGCCCCCAAAAGAAATCCCCACACTCGAGGATCGGCTGCGATCACGTTTTGAGTGGGGTCTCCTAGCTGATATCCAGCCCCCAGACCTAGAAACAAGGATCGCTATTTTAAGAAAAAAAGCGCAAATCGAAAACTACACTATTCCCGATGAAGTGCTGCTTTTCATTGCTACCAAGATCAAGTCAAACATCAGGGAATTAGAAGGTGCACTACTAAGAATTATGGCTTATGCCTCTCTGCACAATAAGAAGATCGACCTCGAAATGACCGAAGAAGCGCTAAAAGATCTCCTATCCAACCAGAAGCCGCGTCATATCACTATTTCGTTGATTCAAAAAGCTGTAGCTCAACACTTCGATATTAAAGTAGAAGATTTAAAAGCAAAAAAACGAAGCAAAAACATCGCCTACCCGCGTCAAATTGCCATGTACCTGGCAAGAGAATTAACTGACGCTTCTCTGCCAAGGATTGGCCAGGAGTTCGGGGGAAGAGACCACACCACAGTGCTCCACGCTCACGAAAAAATTAAAGAAGAAATGCGTACCAACGAAGACCTCAAGGAGACGATTGAAAAAATTATGAAAACCATACAAACAGGATGAAATTTTTTATCCCCACAACATCCACCACAAAATCCTCAACTTATCCACAGAAAGTCAGGTCCCCAAAGGGCACTACCAAAACAAAAAGAAGAAGTTTCCCACAGAATAGACAGAAGCTAGATCTCTTTTACTACTGAATGCTAGGTTGTTAATTTGAATAAAACAACAAAATACCCAGCCCAGGAAAAAAATTCAAAATGATGGAGGAATAACAAATGCTTTTACGGTGTCAACAAAAAGATCTCGCGCCTTCTTTGGTTGCAGTTAGTAAAGTAATTCCTACGAAGTCGACAATCCCTGTTCTTAAAGGTTGTCTATGTTCTGCAGAACAAGACAAACTCTTTATTGAAGCTACTGACTTGGAATCAGGCCTGAGGATCCACATTCCAGCAGATGTAGAAAAAGAGGGAAAAACAGTAGTGGAGGTGCGCTACTTTGCTGACCTTATACGCAGGCTCCCTGATGCCGAGGTTACCCTTTCCCTCGATGAAGAGGCCCAGCAGTTAGTTGTTTCTTATGGAAGTTCTTGCTACAGATTGAACACCTGGCCTGTTGAGGATTATCCTCCTTTTTCCTTATTGTCGAGTGAGGAAAAATATCGAGTTTCTGGTTCAAAATTCAAATCTTTTTTAAAAAGGCTTCTGTTTGCTGTAGCTCCCCAAGACATTAGACCGGGTTACTCTGGAGTCTATTTTCATTTTAAGGGTTCTGTTCTAAGTATGGTGGCTACTGATACTTACCGTTTAGCCCTTCTCGATATCGAAAATGAGGAAATGATCGAAGATGAAATTTTCGTCCCTGCACATGTCTTAAGTGAAGTTAATAGGCTTCTTGATGACGAAGATGTTGTTGCTCTCTCTTGGAACGGTGGCATGGCAACCTTCCAAACTACTAACTGGACTTGGACAACGAGGCTGATCGACACCAAGTTTCCTAATTATCAGCAAGTGATTCCTTCATCGAGTCAATTATCGGTAAAAGTCAACAGGTTGGAGCTATTGGCTGCGCTCGAGCGAGCTTCCCTGTTTGTTTCTTCACCAGACCACAAGCAGAGCGCCATAACCCACCTAGTTGTTGATGAGCAGCGCATCTATATTACCGCAGTGTCCCCTCATGTAGGTTCTCTCTACGAGGAAATCCTATTGCTCGACACAAGTGGTGGTAAGTGCGAGGCAGCTTTTAATACGCGCTTTCTGCTGGAACCTCTGAGGGTGATGGAATCTGAAGTAGTTACCCTTAATCTCAATGGTGCGGATGGTCCGGCTATCTACCAAGAGGAAGAGGTGGGCTCGTACTTGCACCTAGTTCTTCCTGTCCGTCCGGTTTCTTAAGACGAGGTGACCGTTTTGCAGCTCCAGAGCCTCATTTTAAGAAATTTTCGCAACTACAAGGAATTAGAACTCGAGATACCTGAGGGCTTTACTGTTTTTGTCGGTCCTAATGGCGCTGGCAAGAGCAATCTTCTGGAGGCTGCTTACTACTTGGGGACAGCTTCTTCTTATCGGCACCATCCTGATGAGTCTCTTGTCCGGTGGGGAACAGATTTTTTTTTGGTTCGCGGCAAGTTCAGGTTTGGCAGCTTTACGCGGACCGTGGAAGTTGCCTACAGTATGAGGGAGCGCAAAAAGATAGTAAGACTTGACGGAAAAAGGAGTCCGTCAAAGGAGCTTGCTTGCTACCTCCCTATGGTGGTTTTTTCACCTGCAGATATCTTAATCATTCAGGGGCCTCCAAACACGCGGCGCCGCTATCTTGATCTTGTTGTCTGCCAACTGAGGCCACAGCATTTTCATGACCTCATTCTTTATCAAGATATTCTAGGACACCGCAACAGCCTGCTGCGGCAGGAGCAACTATCGAGTGAGGCTCTGCAGCCCTGGGATGAACAGCTTGTTGCTGTTGGAGCAAGAATTCTACAGCGGCGGTTGGAGGTTCTTTTTAAACTCTGCCAAAGAAGTGACGAAGTCCTGAAAAATTTGACTGGGGCAGGTGGCTTGGAGGTGCAGTACCTGGCGAAGTCCTTTCCCTGCCCACTTTTTTCATGCCCTGAGCTTCCGGAATTACAGCACGCTTTGTACGAGGCGCTGCGTCTCTCTAGAGAGCGGGAAGTGAGGGTGAAATCAACTGTAGTTGGGCCTCACCGTGATGATTTCTGTTTTTATTTTGAAGGCCAAAATTACCGCTACTATCGCTCCCAAGGAGAGCAGCGGTTACTTCTCCTGGCACTAAAAATCAGCCAGGCCCAGTTGATTGTCACAGAAGTGAAAGAAAAACCATTACTTATCTTGGATGATCTCTTTTCTGAGCTCGATGATCAGCATCGGCAGCAACTTCTTTTGCACTTAATTGCGGAAAATCAGATCCTTGCGACAACGACTTCGCTGACAGGTTCTTGGGTTGTGGAGCAGAGGGTAAATCTTTTTGAGGTGAATCATGGTCAGGTCTTTTCCAGGGGGTGATGCGGTGTTTCTCCATATCGGCGGTGATGTGGTTGTTCCTTTAAGTGAAGTAATCGCCATTCTTGATTTAGATTCTACAAGGAACCAGGAGGCTACTAGGGAATTTCTAAGTTTCGTCAAAGGAGAATCGTATTTCCAGCAGATTGGTAAAGAAGGAAGTGAAAAAAGCGCGGTGATTACCAAGAAACGCCTCTATTATTCTCCGATCTCCTCCCTGACCCTACTCAGGAGAGCCCAGCAAGGAGGAAAGAATAGAGAACATTTGT
>DAINRC010000008.1:0-36487 GCA_036742135.1 Bacillota bacterium | reverse complement strand
GATGATCTTTTCCCAAGGGACAATGACTTCCTCATTTCTCCCCCAAATACTTAGAAGGCGATTGTTTCCTGGTAACACCAGAGCGCGAACCTTTCCCGCTTCGAGATCGATCTCAATATCCTTAATCGTTCCCAGCCGCTTCCCGTCGAGAACATTAATCACATCCCGGAGCCGTAGCTCTGAAATTTTTACCACCACCGCCACCCCCTCAAAATAGTATATGAAAAAGGGCGGCAGTTTGTGCGGCACAGAATTTCAGGAACTAAACAACCTGGCTAGCTGGTTTTCTGAATCTTGGAGCCAATCAATGAAGCGGATACGTACTAAGGAAAGAGCTTCCCTGGTTTCACTTGTATCCGTAGCTTCACCGGAAACATCCACTAAACAGAGAGGAGGGAAAAGGACACACCACCAGTTAGTTCCCTCACCGTTACCAAGAACAACTTTTACAGCGTGGTAGTTACCAGCAGGTAGAATAAGTTTCCCGTAAGCACGGGTTGGGAAAGCGTATTCTCCTATGTCTACTCTTACTGGATATGAAGACCCTGTACCTGCCACCACCGCAGTTGCTATCCGGAGCAACTCTTCCTTTTCATTGTTAACTGCCCTGTATGCTTCTTCGTAAGTGCTGGCGGTTTTCAACTTTTCTTCGAGGTGACTCATAAGAGCGTCCCGCACGCGGTACTTGATTTCCTGGTCTTGGGGGTTGTTGCTGTTGGCGATTACGTGAAATCTGATAAGGTTATCCGGAGTATATGCTTCTCTGGAAGCAACAAAAAATTTTAGAGTGCATACAAGCCCAGCAAGCACAATCAGCAAGTAGAAAGCAGCTTTTCGTTTGTCCATATTTTCTTCCCCCCGTCTACCTAGATGATGTATTTGCGCATATGGCTGAGTGCTGCTTTTTCCAGGCGAGATACTTGAGCCTGGGAAATTCCGATTTCCTCAGCAACTTCCATTTGGGTTTTTCCTTCAAAAAAACGCAACGTGAGGATCAGCTTTTCTCTTTCATTCAGTTTACTCAGCGCTTCTCGGACAGCAATTTGTTCGAGCCAGTTAGCATCTACGTTTTTTTCATCACTGATCTGGTCCATAACAAAAATCGGGTCACCACCATCGTGGTAAATGGGGTCAAACAGAGATACTGGATCTTGGATGGCATCCATGGCTAAAATAATTTCTTCTCGAGGAAGGTTTAATTCCTCAGCAATTTCGTTAAGGGTTGGCTCTCGGGAGTTTTTGCTCACCAGTGCCTCTCTTGCCTGAATTGCTCGGTAAGCAACATCTCTTAAGGACCTACTGATTCTGATGGTGTTGTTGTCTCGCAGATACCTCCTAATCTCTCCAATGATCATCGGAACAGCGTAAGTAGAGAACTTAACGTTCTGACTAAGGTCAAAGTTGTCAATTGCTTTGATGAGACCAATGCATCCAACCTGAAACAAGTCATCGACATGCTCACCGCGATTAATAAAACGTTGAATAACACTGAGAACCAGACGCAAATTTCCTTTGATGAGTTGTTCACGTGCTTTCAGGTCACCATCCTTTAGTCTTTCGAACAGTTTTCGCATTTCCTCGTTAGTCAGGACTGGGAGCTTTGCTGTGTTCACGCCGCAAATTTCTACCTTGTTGACCATTGTTTCTGATTCCTCCCCCGTTTTTGTCACTTTTCATTATTACCTGAATTTTTGTAAATTATTCGGTTTTTTGCTTCTTTTGGGCCGGGGTTACAGAATAGTTGAGAAAAAGCAAAAAGGAAAAACCGCAAAGAAGATACGGTTTTTCCTTTTTGCTCAATTCTTTCCTTTTTCCAAAGGACACTCCTACTCCAGACAGCAGATTTCCTGCCGAAGTCTTTTGATGATCCTCTTTTCCAGTCGCGAAATGTAAGATTGGGAGATCCCTAAGAGATCGGCTACTTCTTTCTGGGTTTTTTCCTTTCCGTCATCTAAGCCAAAACGAAGCTCCATGATCTTCCTTTCTCGCGGGGAGAGCTTCCCAATCGCTGCATACAGCAACTTGCGATCATCTTCTTCTTCCAGCTTTTTCGAAATAATGTCACCTTCAGTCCCCAGCACATCTGAAAGCAACAGTTCATTACCATCCCAGTCAACATTTAGGGGTTCATCAAAGGACACTTCAATCTTTATTTTGTTATTTCTTCTCAAGTGCATCAAGATCTCATTCTCAATACAGCGTGAAGCGTATGTGGCCAACTTGACCTTCCGTTGCGGCTTGAATGTATTGACTGCTTTGATCAGGCCGATGGTTCCTATGGAAACCAGGTCTTCGATTCCAATGTTGGTATTTTCAAACTTGCGGGCAATATAAACCACCAGCCTTAGATTTCTTTCAATAAGAGCATTGCGGACCAAGGTATCCCCAGTTTCTAGCTTTTCCAGGAGCAGATTTTCTTCTTCACTGGTGAGCGGAGGAGGAAGAGCTTCACTGCTGCCAATGTAAAATAGATGAGACGGGTATCTGAACTTGTATAATATCCTAATAGTAACTAACCGCAAAAACCAAACAAACCGCTTTAGTTTTTTCTTGACCATCGAGCATTCCCCCTTGAGAACTTTAGGCAACCGAAGTATAAAGAAGGTCGGGATGAAGAAGAGCCCGGTAATCTCCTTTTGGAGATAACCTTTTGTTGTAAATTCCAACTACTACTCTGGAAGTTTTTAAGGTTTCCTCTCCAGCAAGAATGGAAACTTCATCTGGCTTGAAGCCGATCATGATCCCGTGATGTTTGCCAATTGTTGTGAAAGGAATTAGCCTGAAGGGAAAGTTTGTTTCATCTTTCCTCACTCCCGCTACGAGCTGCTCCAAATCCACTTCTCCTTTTTCTGTAAACACCTTTTGCAACTCATCGGGTAGCAAAGGAGCAAGGACCTTGTATTCCACGATGATTACGGGGTTTCCGGTTAGGGGATCAGTGAGCTGGTTGCCGGTGTCAATCAAACCAGCGACATTTATTTCCTTCCCTTGGATTTTGATCTTCACAGGGACATGCAAAAGTCCTTGAAGAAAAGACTTCTGCACAAAAACAATCCCCCACTTGCCCAGGACGAAAGCAGTAGCCGCTGCCGCGCCTAACCAGAAATAAGGGAAAGAAAGATATTCAAGTGCTGTGGTCGGAAGGTTGCTAACGAGATTGGATAATCCCAGCACTGCTCCCCCCATAGTAAACGAAACAAGGTAAAAGTACAAAAGCATTTGGCTGAATCTTTTCCAAGAGACGGGAGCAAACACTAGAGCTACCATAAGCACCGAGGTAAGGAACTTGAAAAAAAATGTTTGCAATGCTTTACCACTCGGAAACAAAATCAAAACACCGTAACAGGCCCCTACACTGGCAGCCAGGAGAAGACGCCAGAAACGAACTCGAAATCTAGCAAACCGGGCGGTTGCCCAAAGGGCGGTGTAGTCCATCAAGAAGTTGATCAGATAGTAAACATCAGCATAGATATAGGAAGCATTTGGCATCTTGTTTCCCCCCAGGGCCAGTGTGGTCTTCCAAAGTTTCCATTTACCATTTATATGTTGGTGAGTTTTCCGACATACCAGAGATATTATAAAAAAAACAGTTAACAGATATTGTCAAACAGTGGCACCCGGAGAAATAAAGAACCCCAGAATCCTTAGACATTTAATCCTTATGTAGAGCTGATGGTGTTTTTCTGAATTTGCTTGATGAAGCGGACCATGTTCTCGTAGTGAGAACCTTTCCAGTAGAGGCGGCCACAATTTGGACAGCGACGAAACTCATTGAAGTGTCTCC
The DNA here is from genome assembly GCA_036742135.1 of Bacillota bacterium. Lineage (GTDB taxonomy): Bacteria > Bacillota > DSM-12270 > Thermacetogeniales > Thermacetogeniaceae > 50-218. The sequence goes on along the minus strand of DAINRC010000008.1, from coordinate 32,703 downwards.
GGACCCTTGGGGGGAGGTGCTCTTTGATCTCTTCCTTGGGGATTATTTCCAACACTCCATTACAGCACAGGCAGCGGTGAAAAGGCTTGATGAGAGGGAAGAGGTCGAAGCGGTGTAATACCTCTACTAACTGCGCAGTAGGAGCATTATTGCGCACGAAGTAGCCGTGAGTAATTTCCCTTCGTTTCAGCAGTTCTCGATCCCTAGTAAGGAGAATTCTCTGTTCGCTTACAGAAATTGCTGCCAGTTGATCATCGGAAAAATCGTTGCGATAGAGGGTATCAAAGCCCAACATGCGGAGATATGCTGCCAGTTTTCCGAGGTGGGTATCGAGAACAAAGCGGATCTCCTGCAATGGTTTTGGCCTGATTTGTGAAAGTGGAGAAATATCAATGTTTTTGAAAACCGGGTACACTGTGATTCGGTCTCCGTCTTGAACCCTGCGGGAGAAGTCAACAGATTCTCCGTTGATGAGAATGAGGTGGACTTCGGTGTGGGGAACACCCAGTGACTCGATGAGGTCCTTGATAGTAGGTTGGCCCCAAAAGAAGTGGTTAAAAGTAATTTGCCTCTTTTCCTCAGGAAGGAAATCATTAAGCTCAGCATAAAATCGAAGCGCACAGCACTTCATCTTTTCGCCACTCCTTAGGGACCTTTTTCGTAAAGTTGGGAAAGAAATTTTTTCGGTAAACAGGAAATTGTAACCTCTAGAGAGAATGCACAAGTAAAGAGAATAATGACGGAAAGGAGGTTAATTGGTGAAAATAGTTTACCATCCCCGCTATACCGAAGTCTACTCCGCAGACCCGGCCGCCAAACCGGGGAGGCTGGAGGCAATTTTAAAAGAAATTGAAGGAGTTTATGAGTTCCTCGAACCGGAACCTGCTACAGAAGAGGACATCAGGAGAGTGCACACTCTTTCCCACATAGAGAAAGTTAAGCGCAGTCCCCATCTTTATGAAATAGCACTTTTAGCAGCAGGAGGAGCAATTAAGGCAGCAGAATCAGCGTTTGCAGGTGAACCTGCTTTTGCCCTGATCAGGCCTCCGGGTCATCATGCCAGCCCTGGATACAGTTGGGGTTTTTGTTATTTCAACAATATTGCTGTAGCCCTGACCAAACTAAAATCGAAAGGTTTGATCGAAAGAGCATTTGTCTTAGACTTCGATCTTCACTTTGGAGACGGAACGAGCAACATTTTTGCCGGGAGCGAGATTAAATACTTCCAGCCAAAAGCTGAAGCCAGAGAAGGCTTCATCTCTGAAATAGGAGAAAGACTGGAAAAAGAGAAAGGATACCAGATCTTTGCTGTTTCTGCTGGGTTCGACCGCCATCTTGAAGACTGGGGTGGTCAACTAACTACCGATGACTACAGGACGATCGGAAAGTTAGTAAAAGAAGCCGCCGAAGGAAACTGCGAGGGAAAAAGGTTCGCCGTTTTGGAAGGGGGCTACAATCATTCAGTTTTGGGAAAGAATGTCCGTGCCTTCCTCGAAGGATTTTTCTGAGCATCCACAAGCCACTACACCGTCTAGAGAAATACTCCTACGCAAAGAGAAAACTTGCAGGTTGCATCTTTCTAGTAGGTCTAAAAAGAGGACCCCGAGATTTGAGGTCCTCTCTTACAAAATTAAAATCCTTTCAATTGTCTGTTCCCAGAGGAATGGTCTAACGCCTGCGCAGGAAAGCAGGGATGTCGAGGTCATCATTCGTAAATGACCTTAAATCAATAACTGTAGCTTCTTTCTCCTGGGGTTTATGGTCAAAACCTGTAGCAATTACTGTTACCCGAACCTCATCCTCGAGGCTTTCATCGATGACAGCCCCGAAGATGATGTTTGCTTCAGGATCAGCAGCTTGAGCAATGATTTCTGCGGCTTCATTGACCTCAAACAATCCCAGATCAGGACCGCCTGTGATGTTCAAAAGGACTCCTTTAGCTCCCTCGATTGACGTCTCCAGCAGAGGGCTGGAAATGGCAATTCTTGCTGCTTCGGCAGCTCTGTTTTCGCCGCGAGCACTACCAATTCCCATCAGAGCGGTTCCTGTATCCATCATGATCGTTTTTACATCAGCGAAATCAAGGTTGATCAGTCCGGGAACAGCAATCAGATCAGAGATTCCTTGGACACCCTGCCGGAGCACATCATCAGCAATCCGAAAGGCTTCATTAATCGAGGTGTTGCGGTCAACAACCTGCAACAGGCGGTCATTAGGAATGGTAATCAGGGAATCCACCTTGGTTTTTAGTTCTTGAATTCCTTTCTCTGCTTGGTTTGCTCTCTTGCGGCCCTCGAAAGTGAAAGGTCTAGTAACAACTCCGACGGTAAGTGCTCCTACTTCTTTGGCAACCTCAGCGACGACTGGAGCACCTCCTGTTCCTGTTCCTCCACCCATTCCTGCAGTGACGAAAACCATATCTGCTCCGCGCAGGGCTTGGGTCAACTCTTCTCTACTCTCTTGAGCAGCCTTGAACCCGACCTCGGGATCACCTCCAGCTCCTAAACCTCTTGTCAGCTTAGTTCCGATCTGGATCTTGTGTTCTGCCAAAGACATGCTTAAAGCCTGAGCATCAGTGTTTACTGCAATAAACTGGACCCCTTTGAGACCTGCCTGGATCATTCGGTTGACCGCATTGTTGCCTCCACCACCAACACCAATCACCTTGATATTGGCAAACTGGTTGTTTTCGACTTCTAATTCCAGCATTTTAACCCCCCCGATTTGTTAAAAGAGGTCTTTAAACCAGTTCTTGATTCTGGTCATCATCGACCTCCATGAATAATTTTCTGACTCCTTGGTCATCTGACCTCGGCGCTTGGCTGCATACATCAGCAGACCGACACCAGTGGCAAAGACCGGGCTTTGCACAACATCTGTAAGGCCACTAACTGATTCTGGGAACCCGAGTCGCACAGGCTTTTGTAGCTCTTGCATCGCCAGTTCAACAATTCCCTGGGTGAGAGCAGTTCCTCCAGTGAGAACAATTCCTCCAGGAAGCAAACCAGAATAGCCAGTTTTCTCTAATTGATTCTTGACTAAGCTAAGAATTTCCTGCACCCGGGGCTGGATGATTTCTGCAACCGTTCTTTTCGGGACACGATATATTTCCTTGCCTCCGACGCTTTTGACTTCTATGATTTCGCTTTCTGAAGTTAAGGCAGGCAGGGTGCACCCATGTTCCTTCTTGATTTCTTCGGCACTTATTAAAGGTGTTCGCAAACCAACGGCGAGGTCACTGGTAATGTAACTTCCGCCTATAGGTAAAACAGATGTAAACCAAAGGGAGCCTTGATCGAAAAGGGCAATATCTGTTGTCCCACCTCCAATATCAACGACAACAACTCCCAACTCCTTTTCTGCCGGAAAGAGAACTGCTTCGCCAGAAGCGTAAGCATTGAGGACAAGTTCCTGAACCCGGAAACCCGCTCTCTCACAGCACTTCAAAAGGTTTTGAATTGCTGCTTGGTTTCCGGTGACGATATGGGTTTCCACTTCTAATCTTGTCCCCACCATTCCCACAGGGTCAAGGATGTTTTCGTTTCCGTCAACAATAAACTGCCTGGGAATCACGTGAATAATCTGCCGATCTGGAGGAAGGGGAACCACACGAGCAGCTTGTAAAACTCGTTCTACATCTTCAGTAGTAATTTCTCTGTCAGGGTTTGCTACGGCTACAACAGCTCGGTTATTTAGAGAAGAAACTGTAGGTCCTGAGATTCCTAAAAACCCGCCTTCAATGGGACGGCCGCTCATTTGCTCGGCTTTTTCGATAGCCTCTTCAATCGAACGGGCTGTGCTTTCAATATCAATGACAGTCCCTTTCCGTATTCCTGCCGAGGGAACAAGCCCGAAGCCAATTACCTGAACCTGGCCGTCCTCACTAACTTCACCGACGAGTACGGCAACTTTTGTGCTTCCTACATCAAGACCAACAATTGTGCTCCCCCGGGCCAATCATGGCACCTCCACCCGGTTTTACATAATTTTTCTTTACCAAGAACAATTCAACGTCAATCACGATTTCCCTTTTTGTTCGTTTTAATTCTTGAGGTTTTCGTTTTTTTCTTTGACTACGGGTTTCTCAAGAACCCGAACATCTACATATGCGATCTTTTGACTAGGAGCAATGCTCCTGATCAGAGCAAGGGCCGAGTTTAGCTTGTCAGGCAAGTCCATGGTGTTGCCAAGAAATATGGGAATACCCTCTCTTGAGTAAGCAACGATGTTGTTACGATCAGCGATATTCACCTCTGACAAAGAATCTTGGCAAGCCTCATCTTGCAGCACATCCAAAACATCAAGAAAGACAAGATCATTACTCACCCGCTCTCCTGGAGATAAAGAAAGAGGATTAACGCCGGTGATGATGGGATAGCTTCTGTACGATGAAAGAGAGCGGACTTTGTCCAAACAAATGCCGTTTTCATCCACAACCAGAATGCAGTCACTGGTTAGCAACAGGGCACACGGTTCTCTTTCAGAGACAGTGATTGTAAGCTTATCGGGCCAGTTCTTGCGAACATCAACTTTTTCGATTAGGGGATGAGTAAGTAGCCGTTTTTCTACCTGCTTGAGGTCAATATCGAAGAGATTAGTTCCTTGAAGAACCCCAGCTAAGTCTGCAATTACCTGGGCGGATAAAGCTCGGTTGCCTTGCACATTTATCTGAGCTAGAGCAAAAAAAGGTGACTGACTAAAGCAATAGAAAGACAAGAGGACGAAAACAGCAAGGATGGCAAATCGAACAAACCTTTTGGAAAATCTGGTGCCATTTCTCCTAGCCTGGCGGCGGTTTTTCCGGGACACTTTTTCTTACTCCTCAAGTTTATAATCATCTAATTCTCTTGATCTCAGCTCCTAGGGAACGCAGCTTGTCTACAAGATCTTCGTAGCCTCGGTCAATATGGTGAACGCCCTCAATTACTGTTGTTCCTTCGGCTGCAAGCCCTGCTAAAACAAGCGCAGCGCCTGCTCGGAGGTCACTTGCTTCCACAACCGCACCACTTAATTGAGGAACCCCTTGGATAATCGCCGTGCGTCCCTCAGTCCTGATATTTGCTCCCATCTTCCGCAATTCGCCAACATGGCGAAAGCGGTTTTCAAAAATGTTTTCGGTAATTACACTTGTTCCCTGCCCGAGACTTAAAAATGGCATCATCTGGGGCTGCATGTCAGTAGGAAAACCGGGAAAAGGGAGTGTTTGAATGTCGAGTGATTTCCATGTAGAGACCCCTTTAACAAGAATTTGATCACTTTCAACTTTGATTTTCACTCCTGCTTCCTGGAGTTTGGCAATTACTGCTTCTAAATGTTCAGGTATAGTGTTCCTAATCAACAGCGAGCCACCAGTAATGGCTGCAGCTACCATAAAGGTTCCTGCTTCGATGCGGTCAGGAATAGCTTGGTAAGTCACTTCCCTACCAACATCGCGCACACCTTCAATCCGGATGATGTTTAACCCAGCACCCTTAACTTTTGCTCCCAGTTTGTTTAAAAAATTCTGGAGGTCAATAATTTCAGGTTCCCTGGCAGCATTTCTGATAATTGTTGTCCCCTCAGCCATCACCGCAGCCATCATGATGTTCTCGGTAGCTCCCACACTTGGAAAGTCAAGATGAATCTCTGCTCCGAACAGCTTTTTGGCTTCAGCTTCGATGAACCCGTGTCTTTCCCTGATCGTTGCCCCCATTGCCCGCAAACCTTTGAGATGAAGATCAATGGGCCGCGAGCCAATAACACAGCCACCAGGAGAGGAAATGCGGATCTTTCCAAGCCTACCTAGCATTGCTCCCATGACCAGGCTGGAAGCTCTCATCTTCTGCGTTAGCGAGAGAGGAACCTCATCTTTGTCAACACTTGAGGGATCTATTTCCAAAGCATGGGCTTTCCAGGTTACCTTAGCTCCTAGGATCTCCAACACTTCAACCATTGTCATTACATCGTCAATGTGAGGAACTCTTTCTAAAACAAGGTTTTTTTTGCTCAAGAGACAGGCAGCCAAGACCGGAAGGATGGCATTTTTTGCTCCACTGATGCTCACTTCTCCTTCCAGTTTTCTTCCTCCTGAGACTACTATTTTCTCCATTTTCAGGCAACACCTTCCCCAACCAGGTGAACCTCAGGCACAAGTTCAACTCCAAATTCTTGCTGGACTTTTTCTTGGATAAGTCGGATTAGGTCCAGAATCTGGGATGCTGAGGCATTTCCCCGGTTGATAATAAAATTAGCGTGCTTTTCAGAAACCTGGGCATCTCCGATAGCAAAACCTTTTAGACCTGCTTTCTCGATGAGTCTGCCTGCATAATCTCCTGGAGGATTTCGAAAAACACTGCCAGCAGTGGAGAAATTTAGTGGTTGTGTTTTCTTCCTCACGGCAAGGTTTTTCTCCATCTGCTTCTGGATTTCCTGTTTGTTTCTAGGTTTTAAGCGTAAAGTTGCTTTGAGAACAATGAGCTGTTTTCCTTTCTGGAACTCTGAGGTGCGGTAGGCAAATGAAAGCATGGCACCATGAAAAACTTGATAGTTCCCTTGATAATCAAGAGCAACAACTTCTTCGACGAGATCACCTAGCTGTTGACCGAAGGCACCGGCGTTCATTACCAGAGCCCCACCTAAAGAAGCGGGGATTCCTAGAGCAAACTCCAATCCACTCAATCCTGCTTCGAGGGCCAAACGAGAAAGTTTAGGAAGGAGTATCCCAGCCTCGGCATGGATCACTTCTCCAGCAATCTGATGGGAACGAAGACCACCTGCCATCTTCAAAGTGATCCCCCTAATCCCTCGGTCCCCGACCAGAATGTTGGAACCGTTTCCGATTACTATTATAGGCAGACTGAGGTCCCTAGCAAACTGAAGAATGGTCAGAATATCTGCTTCAGTGCAAGGGATCACCAGAAGATCAGCAGGGCCTCCAACACGCCATGTGGTGTGATCTTTCATAGGTGCTTGAGGAATAACTTGTCCTTGAATCTGCCTTTTTAGCTCATCACCTAGTTTTTCCCAGTCCATGGCACCTTTTCTACACAAGAACATAAGTTTTTGAGATATTCAGCAAGGCTTTTGCCTAATTTCCAAATATCACCTGCACCGACAGTAAGTACTAAGTCACCACTGCGGCATTCTTTTTTAAGAAATTCTAGGGCATCTTGCATTTGGGGGAGATAAACCACGGTTTGCCCCGTTTTCTTGATTTCACCGGCAATTAATTCTCCCGAGACACCGGGTATAGGTTTCTCGCCAGCAGAATAAATCTCGGTAACAATCACCAGATCAGCTCCCTGAAAAGCAGTTCCGAATTGTTCCCGCAGAAAGAGTGTCCTGGTGTAGCGATGAGGCTGAAAAACCACAATCAACCTGGTGGGTCTCAGGCTTTGAGCCATTTCCAGTAATGCCTTAATCTCTGTGGGATGATGGGCATAGTCATCAATGATCTTAATGTCATCGATGCAGGCTATTTCTTGAAAACGGCGTTGCACACCGCGAAATTCTGCAAGTGCACTGGCAATGTCTGAAAAAGAGAGCTCTAAGCGAGTGCCGACAGCCACAGCGGCAAGAGCATTTTGAATGTTGTGGGTTCCAGGAATAGATAAGCGTAACCTTCCCAGGTAGTGGCCCTTATAAGTAACCACAGCCTCTGTCCGCAAACCATCCAGGGAAACTAATTCAGCCCTAAAATCAACGTCTTCCTGAAAGCCGTAAGTGATCGCCTCAATTCCCTGCGGTTTGAGGTTACGAAGTTTGGGGTCATCGCCGCACATCACCACAAAACCATCGGGGCGGATCCCTTCGATGAAAGTTCGAAAGGCCTTCTCAATTTCCTCGACTGTTCTGTAATAATCCAGGTGGTCATTGTCTATATTAGTAATGACAGCAATGTAGGGATCTAAGTAGAGGAAAGAGCCATCACTTTCATCAGCTTCGGCAACTAAATATTCTCCAGTACCGTAAACAGCATTACTGCCGATGTCGTTAACCTCGCCACCGATAATAATGGTGGGATCAAAACCATTACGGTAAAGAACAAGAGAAATCATCGAACTGGTGGTTGTTTTTCCATGGGCACCCACAACAGCAATTCCTTTGTAGTGCTTCATAATTTCTGCCAGCAGTTCACCTCGAGAAATCACTGGAAGCCCCTTTTTTCTGGCTTCTTGAAGCTCGATATTGGAAGGCGGAATTGCTGAAGAGAAAACGACCACCTCCACCCCTTCCTGGAGATTCTCAGGGGCATGCCCAATGAAAACCTCGGCACCTTCGTTTCTTAGCCTTTGCAGGATCTTGGAATCAGCAAGATCGGACCCACTTACCCGGCAGCCCTTGCTCAGCAGAATCTTCGCCAAAGCGCTCATGCCAGTGCCGCCAATGCCAATGAAATGATACCATTGTCCAAGCACTTCAAAATCCTCCTTGCATTGCTTCAAATAATCATGCTTCCCAGGCTACAAAAACATTTTATGCTTCACCTACGGGAAGGGTTACAAAAATCTCAACACTTTGACCTCATCAAGAACTCCACGATCTTTTCTCCTGCATCTGGTTTCGCCAGCTTTTTTGCCTGATTTCCCATTTCTTCCCTGAGAAGAGGATTTAAGATCAGTTTTTCTAGCTTTCTCAATAACACTTCTGGTGTGAGGTATTTCTCAAGAATTACTATTGCTGCTTTATGTTCTTTTAAAAACATTGCATTATAATACTGGTGATTTTCTGCTGCATACGGATACGGAATTAGAATTGAAGGCAGACCACGGACAAGCAATTCTGAAAGAGTGGCTGCACCTGCTCTGCTTATGACCAAATCTGCTGCTGCCAGCGCGAACTCCATCTCTTCTAAATAAGGCTTGATTATTAGCTTGCCAATTTTTCCTTGCTCTATACCTGCCTCTTCTATTTTTTTACAAAAAGAGGGGTAATTATCTCGTCCTGTAATGTGGATAAACTGAAGCCCGGAAAGAGATGTTTTCTGCTTGGTGATCATTTGGTATACTTCCAGCATTACTTCATTGATCCGCTGTGCCCCTTGGCTCCCCCCAGTGACTAGGATGGTCGGCAACTGCGAATCTAGTTGAAAATAGTTGACCCCCTGATCACGAGTCACTTCCAGCACCTTTGGTCGCACTGGCAACCCGGTGTGAATCAGCTTTTCTACTGGGATGCTTTTCGGAGAAATAGGAAAAGTAGTAAAAACTGCTTCTGCCCAGCGAGCGAGAAAAACATTTGCTAGACCAGGAATAGAATTCTGCTCATGGAGAAAGATGGGCACCTTCAGGGTCGCTGCTGCGAGAGCTAGAGGGACAGAAACATATCCTCCGGTAGCAAAAACTACCTCAGGGCGAAACCTTCTAATGATCTTTAAACCCTCGAGGTAACCTCTGCTAAAGGATAGTAAAAAGGAGAAAGATTCTCGAGATAAGCGGCGTGGCCACTTGGCCGCAGTAATTTCCCAAAAAGGGTACCCTTCAGCAGGAACGACCCACTTTTCGAGGCCATCTCTGCTTCCCACGAAGAGGATTTCTCCCTGGGGATCTTTTTTCCTCAGAATGCCTGCAATGGTAAGGGCAGGGTAAAGGTGACCACCTGTGCCCCCACCAGTAATGAGCACACGCATTGGCAAACACCTTACTCTTTAAGCGTAGCGGGAAATATTTAATAAAATTCCGATTCCTAGCAATGTCAGGGTGAGCGAAGAGCCTCCGAAACTCACCAGCGGTAGGGTGATCCCGGTGACAGGGAAGCACCCCGTAACTACACCGATGTTGATTATCGCCTGTAAGGCAATCATGATCGTAATCCCTACAGCAAGAAGGGCACTGAAAACATCAGGTGCTTTGGCAGCAATTCTGAATCCTCTCCAGACGAAGATAAAGAAAAGAAAAAGAACAAACGAGGAACCAAGAAATCCCAATTCTTCACTGAGCACAGCATAAATAAAATCAGTGTGTTGCTCTGGCAGATAGAGGAACTTCTGTTTTCCCTGCCCAAGGCCCATTCCAAAAAGGCGTCCTGAGCCCACGGCATAAAGGGACTGGATTGTTTGGAAGCCTGAGCCTAAAGGATCAGCCCAGGGATTCAAAAATGCAGTAAAGCGTTCCATCCGGTAAGGGGCAACATAAATAGCCAAACCCACAAGAACAATTCCCAGCAGTGCCAGACCCACAAGGTGGCTACTTCTGGCACCAGCCACCAAAAATATCAAGTAAGAAGTTCCTGCTATCGTTACCGCAGTCCCCAGATCAGGTTGTGCCAGAATTAAGCCACAAACAATCCCCACAAACAACAATTGGGGCAACAATCCTTTGGAAAAACTTCTAATCTGTTCTCCCAGGATACTAAGATTCTTTGCCAAGAACACAACTAACGCCAGTTTAGCCACTTCAGATGGCTGAAACGAGAGACTTCCAATACCCAACCATCTAGTCGATCCCTTTACAGAAATTCCCACTCCAGGTATCAGGACAAGGATCAAGAGAAAAACGGCAAGTCCAAAGAGAGGGGTTGCCCATTTCTTGAATTTGGTATAATTTATCTTCATCACTGTAGTCATCCCAGCTATACCTATAAGAGCCCAGAGCAGTTGCCTTTTCAGAAAGTAAAACCCGTCTGCGTAGTGTGTTTTGGCAAAAACATAGCTGGCACTGAAGACCATGATGATTCCTATTGTCAAAAGAAGAAGAGTCACTACAAAGAGGATAAAGTCGGGCATCTGTTTTGGTTTCAAGGAGTTCTCTCCTTTCACAGAGAGTGAACCAATTCCTTAAAGAGGTTGCCCCTCTCTTCAAAGTCTTGAAACATATCCCAGCTGGCACATCCAGGGGAAAGTAAAACAACATCACCAGGTTGAGCAAGTTCTGCTGCTGTGCGCACAGCTTCCTCAAGAGAAGCGACTTCCCATATCTTTCTGTAGCCCACTTGGTGTAGTGCCTTCTTGATCAGTTCTCGAGCTTCACCAAGCAAAACGACGGCTTTTACCTTCTCTTTAATCTTCAAGGCAAGTCTATGGAAACCGCTTCCTTTAGCCTTTCCCCCAGCAATTAAAACAATTTCTTCTTCAGGGAAGGCCTCCAGAGCTTTTAAAACAGATTCCGGGTTTGTTCCTTTGGAATCATTAACAAACTTGACGCCGTCTACGGTGCGTACAAGTTCCAGCCGATGAGGAACCCCAGGAAAAGTAGCCAGACCTTCCCGGATCGAATTTTTATCAATTCCACTGAGAAGAGCGGCACCTGCTGCTGCCAAAGCATTTTCTAAATTGTGAGGTCCGGGAATTCCAAGATCACTGGTTTTACATATTACCTCCTCTTGCCCTTCAATACAAGACACAATCCAGTCATTTTTGACTCCGATGCCCCAGTTCGGTAAAGCGGTTCTGGAAAACCAAAAGACCCTACTCTTGATTTGAGGGGCAATTTGCCGCAGGTAAACATCATCCCTATTGAGGATAGCAAAATCTTCTGGCCCCTGGTTCCCAAAGATGCGGGCCTTAGTTTTTCCGTAATTTTCTAAAGTCCCATGGCGATCGAGATGGTCGGGTGTAAGGTTCAAAAAAATCGCTATCTTTGGCCTGAAGGTAACTACATGCTCTAACTGAAAAGAACTCACTTCCACAACCCAGAAGTCAATTTGACCGCGTTGCTCTTGAACGGCCTGAATTAGTGGCACCCCAATGTTTCCGGCAACCACTACGTTTTTTCCTGCTTTCCGAAAAATGTGACCTAGCCATGAGGTTGTAGTGGTCTTACCGTTCGTTCCTGTAATGGCCACAATAGGCTCCCTGATTAGCCTAGCTGCAAGCTCCAGTTCACTCCAAATAGGAATCCCTAACTTTTTTGCCTCCTGGACAGGTGTGATTGTCGGAGGCACCCCAGGACTAATGATAATGAGGTCATAATCTCCTTTCTTTAAGTGAGGGTGCTTACCGGTGATTAGGTGCACCGGTAATTCTTTTAACTGTTGCAACTGAGGTCCTAGTTCCTCTTCTTTTTTGATGTCATTGGCCGTAACAGTGGCGCCTTGCCTGACCAAAAAAGAAACTGTTGCTAAGCCACTCCGGGCAAGACCAATTACCAGAACTTTTTTGCCGCTAAACACAACTTACCAACTCCTACCAGAAGCATGTACTGACAATGGCAAGTAAGGCAAACACAATCCCCAAGAGCCAGAAAAAGTGGACGACTTTCGGTTCAGACCATCCTTTCAACTCGTAGTGATGGTGGAGAGGGCTCATTCGGAAGAGACGCTTTCCCGTCAAACGGAAGGAAATGACCTGAAGGATCACCGAAAGTGTCTCCAGGACAAAAACCCCTCCGAGGATCAGCAAAAGCACTTCCGAACGGGTCAGCACAGCCAAACCAGCCAGCCCCCCTCCGAGGGCTAGAGATCCGGTATCACCCATAAATACCCGTGCTGGATGGTAATTATGCTTCAAAAATCCGAGACACCCTCCAGCAAGGGAAGCAGCAAAAACGGCAACATAGCTTTGGCCAGCCTTCCAGGCAAGCAACACAAAAACAAGAGAAGCAATGCCCACAAGTCCACTTGCCAAGCCGTCTAAGCCATCAGTTAAGTTTACCGCATTGGTAGCTGCCATTAAAACAAGAACCACAAAAAAATGGTAGTAAAAACCAAGATCTATAGTTAGCTCAACGAAAGGAAAAGATATCGCGGTTCCTCTCCCCAGAGACCAAGCTCCAAACGCAAGGCCACAACCAAGGACAAACTGACCCAATAATTTCATCCTGGCCTTCAGGCCCAACGGGCGTTTCCAAACAACCTTCAGAAAGTCGTCAATGAAGCCCAGTAATCCGCATCCCAGAGTAACTCCCACGAGGAGAAGAACCTCGGGCTGCGGGCCAGCAACAAGAAGGCTGGCAGTACCCACTCCTGCAATGATAAGAATGCCTCCCATTGTTGCTGTCCCCTTTTTCCGGAGATGGGAGCGGGGCCCATCATTGCGAATTTCCTGTCCAAACCGTAAGCGATAGAGTAGAGGAATAAAAAGAGGTCCCAAACCCCAGGTGATTGCAGCACTGATAAGAAAAGCAATTCCCATAAAAAAGTTAGCCATCATGAACCACCTGTTTGCACAGCCCGGCTACGATTTCTTCCATATGCATGGCTCGTGATCCTTTAACCAGGACGAGGTCGCCGGGTTCCAGGAAGCTATAAAGGAAGGCAAGTGCCTCCTGGTTGTCAGGAAAACTCCTGACTCTTTCGGGAGGCATTCCTTTTTCCCTAGCACCCCGGGCAATTTCCTCGGCAAGGAAACCGACAGTAAAAAGGTAATCAATTCGTAACTCAGCAGCAGTCTCCCCTACTTCTCGATGTCCTGGAACCTCATAGGAACCTAATTCATACATGTCCCCAAGAACGGCAATGGCTCTCTTTTTTTGAGCAACTGCTGCAAGGAGCTGCAAAGCAGCTTTTACCGAATCGGGACTTGCATTGTAGGTGTCATCGATGATTTTGCTTCCTTTGAGCCCTTCTTTCACTTCCAGGCGCATTCCGGTCACTTTTGCTTTTGCCAGTCCTTCGCTAATTTCCTCTGGTGTCAGCCCAAACAAGTGTCCTACAGCAGCAGCAGCGAGAGCATTGCGAAGATTATGTTTTCCTGGAAGAGGAAGGAAGCAAGATGCTTTACCTGCAGGAGTCAGGAGAAGGAAATCGATTCCTTCAAGACCGCGCAAGTTCACGTCTTGGGCACGAATCGGAAACTCGTTTCTTTCTCCGTAAAAAATGACTTCTCCCGTCACCCGAGTTGCAAGCAAGCGTTGCCAAGGATCTTCTCCATTGAGCACCGCACACCCCTCGGGAGGAAGAGATGTAAGGAGCTCTCCTTTTGCTTCGGCAATTTCGGCTTGACTTCCCAACTTCTCTAGGTGCGTTTTTCCGATGTTTGTGATCACTCCCACACAAGGCTTGCAGATTTCTGCGAGTTCGGCGATCTCGCCTCGAGCCCGCATTGCCAGCTCCAATACGATGAATTGATGGTGGTCGGTAGCTCTCAAGAGCGTCAACGGCAAACCAATTTCGTTATTTTGATTGCCTTCAGTTTTATGGACTTGATAGCGCACACTAAGCACCGCGGCGATGAGGTCTTTGGTGGTAGTTTTTCCTGTGCTTCCTGTGACGGCAACAACTGGTGCCGAGAGAGTGGTTCGATAGTAACGGGCAAGGTCTTGGAGTGCTTTTAGAGTGTTCTTCACGAGAACCAGGTTTTTTGGGGTCTTGATCAATATTGGCTTGGAAATAACGGCCCCGATGGCACCTTTTTTCAGGGCCTGTTCCACAAAATCGTGACCATCAACACGCTTTCCAGGGAAAGCGAAAAATAATTCCCCTTCCCTGACGGTCCGACTGTCAATAGAGACTCCAGTAACTACGGTTCCAGGTGTTCCTGAAAGCAGTTTGCCGTCAATGGCTTGGATAACTTCAATCAGGGAGAGCGGCTTCATTTGGTAGGTAGAATCTCCTTTGCTAGGATCTCACGAACAACCTCGCAATCGTCAAAAGGAATTATGTGATCCTTTAAGATCTGGTAATTCTCGTGGCCTTTCCCAGCAATGACCACGAAGTCGCCTTTTTGAGCGTAATGGAGAGCAGTTCTAATTGCTTGGTAACGATCCTCAATTACTAAATAGGCTGAGGTGACTTCTTTAATTCCAGCTTCGATCTGAGCCAGGATTTTCTTCGGGTCTTCAGAGCGGGGATTATCAGAAGTGAGCAAGGTGAAGTCACAGATACTTCCAGCAATTCTTCCCATAACTGGCCTTTTTTCTTGGTCCCGGTCACCACCGCAGCCGAAAACCACAATCAGCCTTCCCTTAGTAAGGAGGCGAGCTGTTTCCAGAACCTTCTTCAAACCATCTGGAGTGTGGGCATAATCAACAACAACAGTAAAATCTTGACCTAAATCAATTACCTCAAAACGTCCTGGAACCTTTTTTACCTGCGCCAGTGCTTGCTGAATAACAGGAAAGGAAAGCCCTTCCTTAATCCCCACAGCAATGGCTGCCAGGCTGTTGTAAACATTGAACCTTCCTGGCAGGTTGATGGTAAAAGGAACTTTTTCTCCCGCAAAGCACAAATTAAATGTGGTTCCTCTTGGGCTCATCTGGACATCTCGGGCCACTACATCGGCTTCCTTTCGCAGTCCATAAGTAATCACGGGAACACTTACCTTTGTCATGATTTCCCTTCCTGCGGGATCATCAGTATTAACAACCGCATAACACGTTCTGTTCTTTGTTCTGTTCTGACCTAGCCCGGTGAAAAGGAGTAATTTGCTGGAAAAGTATTCCTCAAAACTTGCATGAAAATCAAGGTGATCTTGAGTTAAATTAGTAAAAACAGCTACATCGAATTCACATAAAGCGACGCGATGCAAAGCCAGGCCATGGGAAGAAACCTCCATCACGGCTGAGTTGACGCCTGCAGAAACCATTCTCCGGAGCAGACACTGAAGGTCTAGGGACTCAGGAGTAGTCCGATCTCCCGGGACCTTTTCCTCCCCAATTTTATTCCATATAGTTCCAATCAGACCGGTCTTCTGTCCTTTTGCCTTGAGAACAGCTTCGATTAGGTGGGTAGTGGTAGTTTTGCCATTGGTTCCGGTGACACCGATGAGATCCAACTCCCTGCTTGGGTGGCCATAAAAATTAGCGGCAAGGACAGCAAGGGCCCGACGGGTATTTTCCAGGCGTGCCCAGGCAACCCCACAAGGTATGGGCACATCTCTTTCGACGACAACAGCGACTGCTCCTCGTTCAACAGCATCATTTATATAGTAGTGGCCATCAGTTCGAAAGCCTTTGATGCAAACAAAAATGTCTCCTGGTTTGATTTTTCGAGAATCGTAGTGAATTCCTCTTACCTTTGTGTCTAGCCTTTCTCCAGAAATCACTTGTAAGCCTTGGAGGAGGCTGTTAAACGTGCGCTCCAGTGTTTCCTCAACTCCTTTTTAAGCTTTAGGGTGCTCCTTCAAGAGGAAGAGGAGCCTGAAATTTTACCTGAATCTTTGTTCCTGGCTTCACCTGAACCCCTGCTGGGGGGTTTTGCTCCACAGCGACTCCTGTGGGGTAAGGATCTCCTTCTGGAACCAACAGCAAATCGAGGACCCCGAGCAGTTCTGCTACTTCCCGCAAACTCTTTCCTTTCAGTTCGGGAACGACAACTTCACTGTTATTCTGAATCTCGAAGCCGCCCAAATCAAGGAGAACCTCACTCCCCTTCTCCACCTGGGCTCCGTCAGGGGGAACCTGACTTCTTACTCGACTTCCTTCACCAGTGCATACAGCCCGGAGGCCAGCTTGGCTAAGGATTTCTTCGGCCTCGTCCACTGAGAGATTGACCACAGAGGGCACAATAACAAACTTTTTCTCTTGTTGCTCCTCTCCAGGCTGATAACGCATCGGGACTCCCAGATAGCGGAGAGAGTCTCTCATCACTTCGCGAAAAACCGGAGCAGCAACTGTGCCCCCATAGTAAGGGTAACCCTGGGGACTGTCGACAACTATCAGCGCTGCGAGTCGTGGGTCATCAGAGGGGGCAAACCCCACGAAAGAAGCTATATACTCAGTAGCAGAGTACCCGCCACCAGGCAAAGGTTTTTGAGCTGTTCCGGTTTTTCCTGCTACCGCGTAGCCTTCAATATAGGCATTACGTCCTGTCCCGTAAGAAACAACACCTTCTAAGAGCCGGCTGACTTTGCGTGCTGTCTCTGTAGAGATTACCTGGCGAATTACCTGGGGTCTGAACCTTTTCACAACTTTACCTTCACGGTTCTGCAACTCTTTCACCACATAGGGCTTCATCAGTTTTCCTCCATTGGCAATTGCAGAAACAGCTGAGAGTAACTGGATCGGGGTCACGGCATTACCTTGGCCAATGGAAATGCACGCAAGATCCACCTGGGTTACTTTCTCTTTAGGCATCAACAGTCCCTTGGCTTCACCAGGAAGATCGATACCCAGGGGTCTCCCAAATCCGAAAGCTTCCAGATACTTGTAAAAGCGGTCTACCCCAAGACGCAATCCAAGAGAAATAAAACCAGGGTTGCAGGAATTTTGAACGACCTCAGCCAGTGTTTGGTCACCATGTCCCTGGTGATTCCAGCAGCGGATCACGCGGTCACCTACTTTGATGTATCCAGGATCATAAAAATGTTCGTTCTCTTTGACTATCCCTTCTTCCAGGGCTGCTGCCAGGGTGATGATTTTAAGTGTGGATCCAGGCTCATAGCTGTTGCAAATAGCGATGTTTCGCCTCGCTGCAGTAGGATATTCTTTGAAGTTGTTGGGGTCGAAGGTGGGTCTGTTAGCAAGTGCGAGGATTTCTCCAGTATTGGGATCCATCACAATTATTGTAGCACTTTTAGGGTGCCACTGTTGCACTACTTTCTCCAACTCCCGCTCAGCTATATACTGGATTGTCTGATCAATTGTCAAAACCACATTTAATCCTTGTTGTGGTGGAATATACTTGTGGGTGGCCTCAGGTATCTCTCTTCCAGCAGCATCGCATTCTATCAGCAAGCGTCCCGAAATGCCTGCAAGTTCCTTGTCATAGGAAAGCTCGATACCTTCTAGCCCCTGGTTGTAATCACCAGCAATTCCTAAAACATGAGCTGCTAGCTCTTTTTTAGGGTAAAACCTTTGGGGTTTGGGAATAATCCCGATCCCCGGCAAACGGAGTTTCCGCAACTTCTGGGCTTCTTCAGGCTCCAGTTTGAACTTAATCCAGACCGATTGTTGATTTTGCGTAATCCGCTGATAAACTTCTTCTTCTTGAAGACCAAGAATGCTAGCTAGTTTCTGGGCAATAAACTGAGCTTTACCTGATTTCTTAACTTCAGCAGGTATAGCATAAACGGCGTCTGCGTTGATGCTGACTGCTAGTTCTCGGCCGCGGCGATCGTAGATGATCCCCCGCTCGGGCTCTACAGTAATTCTTCTAATCCTATTGGCCAGTGCTTGCTGCTGGAACCATGTTCCCCGAACGAGTTGGAGCCAGACTAAGCGAAACTCCAGCAGGACAAAAACAACGATCCCTGCAATAAACACGAACAGTATTCTTTTTCTGACACCACTGATCCTACTTAACAAAAGAACTCACCCCGCTCAGCGGGGCGAAGCTTCAGCCTTGCCAACGAACTTTCGGGCAGCCAGGAGAGCTTTTTTCTTCCATTCTGCTTCATTGCTTTCGGTTTTCCCCTCACCCGTTGGTGAACTCTTCGGTAGAGTAGCCAACAAGACCTCTTCTGGCTCCTTCATTCCCAGTTTCGTTTTCGCAAGCTTCTCGATTCGCTCAGGTGTCTGAAGCTTCGCTATTTCTAATTCTAATCTCAGGTTCTCTTTTTGCAAACTGGCAATTTCGTGCTGTAAGGATTCGATTTTGTAACTGAGAGCAACAATGCGGGCATGACGGGAAGTGTAACACAGCCCTGTAGCAAAACAGGATAAAATCAGAACAATGGCGCCAAAATATGTCTTTAAGTTATTTTTGCGGACTAACTGCTTCTTTTTTTGGTGCTCCTGGTGAACTTGATAAGAAACAGACTTTTTTTCCGCTAATACCAACTGTATTCACCCCATCAGGTTTCTATTCCCTAGATCACCGGCCGGCGTTCTGCTGCTCGAAGCTTGGCACTGCGTGCCCTGGGGTTGCTCCTGACTTCTCCAGGGGTCGGAACAACAGGCTTGCGGGTCAGAATCTCCAGGTATTGTTCACGTTCCCATCGTCTAAAAATATTTTTGACCAGGCGGTCTTCCAGTGAGTGAAAGGATATGACCACAATTCTTCCTCCAGGTTTCAGTAAAGTAATAGCCTCTTCTACTCCCTTGACAATACTCGAAAGCTCGTCATTGACAGCGATCCGGAGGGCTTGAAAAGTCCGTTTTGCTGGATGAGGGCCTCTGCGGCGGGCAGCTGCAGGTATGGCTGCTTTGATAATTTCCACCAATTGGCCAGTTGTGGTGATTGGAGCCTTTCTGCGGTGCTCGACGATGAATTTTGCAATCTTCCTTGCCCATTTCTCCTCACCATAACGAGAAATAATCGCTGCCAGTTCTTTTTCATCCAGCTTATTGACAAGGTCGTAGGCCGTGACTTTGGTTCCCTCCTGATCCATCCGCATGTCAAGTGGAGCGTCATAATTGTAACTGAAGCCTCTTCCAGGGGTCAGCAGTTGGATGGCAGAAACCCCGAGATCGAAAAGAATGCCATCAACCCGAGGAATTTCCAGTTGTTGTAGTATCAATCTAATTTCTGAGAAATTATTGTGAACGAGAGTTACCTGATCGGAAAATGGTGCCAGAACTTCTTGTGCCTTGAGCAGTGCTGTTTTATCCCGGTCAATTCCGATCAACCGCCCGTTACTTCCGATCTGCTGGAGTATTCTCAGGGCGTGTCCTCCACTACCTACAGTGCAATCAACGTAAATTCCACCCTCACGAACAGCCAGATATTGCAGAACTTCTTCGGCGAGCACTGGTTTATGCTCCAGATGCAAAGATACCATCATCTCCCATCTTTTCAGCTAGTTGCTCATACGCTTTTTCTGCCTGGGCAAAGTATTCCATCCACTTGTCCTTTGCCCAGATTTCGATCCTTGTAGCCACACCAATAATCACTACCTCGCGGTTAATCGAAGCGTAATCTCTCAATGAAGGGGGTAGAAGAATTCGCCCCTGGGCATCAAGCTCACACTCGCAGGCTCCGGAAAAAAAGAAACGAGAGAAAGCTCTCGCTTCTGGTTTTGTCAGAGGTAAGTTACGCAATTTATTCTCCAAGGCCTGCCACTCCGAAAGGGGAAAGATGAAAAGACAATGGTCGAGGCCGCGCGTGACGATACAGCGATCACCTAGGTAATTCCTGAATTTCGCTGGAAGGATCAAGCGTCCTTTCCCATCGAGATTGTGCTGGTACTCGCCAATGAACATCTATTTTCCCCACTCTACTGAACATTTAAACCACTTTCCACCACTTCTTTCCACCAAGTATTCTCCATAAAAATAAAAAATCCTTCTTCTCCTTAAAAGATAGTTCCTGGTTCCTAAAAAAATCGGCCAAGTTGCCTAGGACAACGCAAAGAGCTTCCACCACACGGGTGGAAGTTCTTTTTCTAAACTCTCTTAAACACATTTCTTAGTTGGGGTGTGGTGAAAATAACCGCAGCTAGTGCATGAAGCACCACAGACAAAAGGAAAAAATAAAGAAAGTTCCAACGAATGAAAACCAGGTACCCCATAATCACTGCGAAGAAAGCAACCGCAGTGTTTAAAAAACCAAAAGTCGCTAGATAAACCCCTTTTTCAGCAGTTCCTCCGGGGAGATGATCCCAGTAATGAAGGAAAATCAGCACCTCCGGCATATAAGCCAAGAGCAGAAAGAGAGGAATCCCAAAAATAGGCAGTAAAGCAACAGGAAATCGCCACATTCCAAGAATAGAGACCCCAATCAGATTAGCGATGAAAGCAAGCACAGTCCCTCCAAGGAAGCTCGGCATCAACAGGGTGACGATCCGCTCTCGGGGAACGATTAAGAAAACAATAGCCCACAACACCAGAAAAAGACCAAGCCAAACGTAATTAGCAGACAAATGTGACCACCTCGCTTCTTTATTTAACTGCTCACCTGCTTCTATTAACAATTATGCCCAATTTTGCCTTCTTTCATGTAAATCACTACTAAGATGAAACCATCATGATAACTTCTCGTTATTGTTTGCTTCCTGTAAAAAAACAGCAAATGCCATCTCCTCTGGAGGAGATGGCATCTATTGCAAGGGTACCGCTGATGCCTTTGATCCTCAAACTTCGATTTTGGGAACAGTCTCTAAGCTTTTCGCTACCATTTCTGGGGAATAAGTGACATTATCGAGTTTATTGTTCAAGTAGGCTTCGTAGGCAGCGAGGTCAAAGTGGCCATGACCACTTAGGTTGAACAGGATTACCTTTGACTCACCTTTTTCCTTAGCCTCTTCTGCTTCTAATATGGCTGCATGGATCGCATGAGCAGACTCAGGAGCCGGCAAGATTCCCTCGGTGCGCGCAAAGAGGATCAGACTCTGGAATACTTCTAGTTGACCGTATGCTTTAGCCTCGATGTAGCCATCATGATAGAGTTTGCTGACAAGGGGTGCAGCTCCATGGTAACGAAGACCTCCTGCGTGGATTCCTGGAGGAACAAAATCGTGCCCAAGTGTATACATCTTGAGAAGGGGAGTGAAACCTGCTGTGTCCCCGTAATCGTAGAGGTAGGCACCTTTGGTGAGAGTTGGACAGGCCAGAGGTTCGACTGCTACTGCTCGCACATTTTTGCCTTCAAATTTGTCCTTTAAGAACGGAAAAGCAATTCCGGCAAAGTTGCTTCCACCGCCATGACAACCAATAACAACATCAGGATAAACTCCAATTTTCTCCATTTGTGCTTTGGCTTCGAGACCGATAATTGATTGGTGTAAAAGCACGTGATTGAGAACACTGCCCAAAGAGTAGTTGGTGTCTTTGTTTTTGAGCGCTTCTTCCATGGCTTCACTGATAGCTATTCCCAGACTTCCCAAAGAGTTGGGGTCTTTTTCGAGGACCCGACGCCCTGCCTCTGTGTAAGGGCTGGGGCTAGGGATTACTGTTGCTCCATAGGCTTCCATAAAAGAGCGACGATAGGGCTTCTGGTCATAGCTGACTCTGACCATGTAAACCTTGCACTCCAGCCCAAAAAAGCAACAGGCAATACTCAAAGCAGTTCCCCACTGTCCCGCACCAGTCTCTGTAGTGATTTTTTTGATCCCTGCTTTTTTGTTGTAAAAGGCCTGAGCGACAGCAGTATTTGGCTTGTGGCTTCCTGCAGGACTGACACCTTCATATTTGTAGTAGATCTGGGCAGGGGTCTTTAAAGCATTTTCCAACCGGCGTGCTCTGTAGAGCGGGGTTGGCCTCCACAGGCGGTAAACATCTAAAACCTCTCCGGGAATATCAATCCAGCGCTCCTGGCTAATTTCCTGTTCAATTAAACTGGGTGGGAAGACTGCGGCAAGGTCCTCAGGAGAAACAGGTTGCCTGGTAGCGGGATTGAGAGGAGGGGGTGGGGGTTCAGGCATATCTGCCTGAATGTTGTACCAGCAATCGGGAATTTCCTTTTCTTCAAGTAAAACCTTTACTGCTCCTTCACTCTCTCTCATCTAAGACTCAACTCTCCTTTCTCTGCTCACCCAGTCTAGAAAATAAATTTGTCTCTAGTCTACCAAACCCCAACCACCCTGTCAACGAAAACAAAAAAGAGTGTGCTCCATCTCTAAGTTAATGAAGAAAGTCAAGGCCAGGAGTATCACTTGGTTGCAAAGTGGTGGTTTTTAAGAAATTGATTTGGCAATTAGTTCTTCTGCAGGGATGTTGCTCGTCGACCAGCGACCACACCTGTCCCCCCAGCGGGCAAGGACGTGATCACCTTCTTTGATTTCGATAACCTCACAGTGATTAGGGCACCCTTTGCACTCAAAGCTGCGTGTCTTAAACATCAATTCGGCGACTTGGAAGCCACGAAACTTGGTGGGTTGACCTTTACGAAGGGCCCAGTCACGTGCCAGCAAGGCAGCACCATAAGCACCCATGACATCGAAATAGCGAGGAACAATAATCTCTGTTCCTAAGGCTTTTTCGAATGCCGCCCGGATCCCTTTATTTGCTGCTACTCCTCCCTGAAAGACAATAGGAGGAAGAATTTCCTTCCCTTTTCCTACGTTGTTCAGGTAATTGCGAACAAGAGCCTCGCAGAGGCCAGCAATGATGTCAGGAAGAGGGTGACCGAGCTGCTGTTTGTGAATCATGTCAGACTCTGCAAAAACCGTGCAGCGGCCAGCAATTCTGACAGGGTTTTCCGCCTGGAGAGCAAGTTCACCAAACTCCTCAATCGGGATATTCAACCGGAATGCCTGCTGGTCGAGAAAAGAACCGGTCCCAGCAGCACAAACAGTGTTCATGGCAAAGTCAACGACAATCCCGTCCCTGATAATGATGATTTTCGAATCCTGACCACCAATTTCCAGAACAGTCCTTACATCAGGAACCACGCGAAGAGCAGCAACAGCGTGGGCGGTGATTTCGTTCTTGATGATATCGGCTCCGACGAGCACCCCTGCCAGATAGCGAGCACTTCCTGTGGTCCCCACACCACACACCCGATCCTGTGGAGAAAGCTGTTTTGCCAGCATGGAAAGACCTTCTTGAACAACAGCAATCGGTCTCCCTTGAGTGCGGAGGTAAATTGGTGTGGTATATGGTTCACCCTTGGGATCAAGCAAGACCAGCTTTGTGCTTACGGAACCAACGTCAATTCCTAGGTAAAGATCCATTTCCTTGCTTCTCCTTTCAATTTTCTTTCTCTGCGTGCTGTCATTAAATCCACGAAAGCCTCCAGACGCGTCACAATCCCGGCCTCACCAGAATGTTCGTCGAGGTAAAGCGTTAGTGTTGGAATTCCGTAGTCCTTGCTCACCGCAGGTAGGATTGAATGGGCAACAATTTCCGGCATACAGGTAAATGGAGCTACATGAACTACACCGTCGTAGCCTTGAAGGGCGTAGTCCACTGTAGAACCTACTGTTTCTCTGCCGTGACCACCTACAAACGATTTCAGGTAAGGTGCTGCCAACTCTTTAGTGTGCTCAAGCCCCTTAACCCTAAGCAGCCCTTTAAAAAGGTGTTCGTTAATCCAGGCACTCAAGTAGATGCTGCGGTGGACTTCGACTCCAAGGTTGCCCAACCGCCTTTCGATATCGTAGTTAGCGAACGGCTCGAGCACTGTAAAAAATTCGCCTACAAGACCTACTCGAAGGAAAGGACCTGGCTTTTGCGGCAAGCCTTTCATCAGGGCCAGGTAGTGGTCAACAATGGAATCAAGACTCTTTTTGTCCGGAGCTTCATCAATTTTTTCTAATGCGCTCTTGTAGAGTTTTTCCAGTTCGAGAGTCTGACGAACCCGGGGCCGCAAATAGAGAACCTGCTCTTCAATAGTATCTACTGCTCGTGCCTTGAACCAAGCAAATCTGATTGCTTTGATTACTTCCCACCAGCTTTTCCTGCCGATGAGGTATCTAATTTTGTCGCGCAGTTCTTTCCAACTCGTGTCTGGTGGTTCCAGCACAACCATATCCATGTGGTAGCCAAGATCCTCCAGGATCTCCCGCTGAACCTGAGCATAATAGCCAAAACGGCAGGGCCCTACCCCACCTGCCATTAAAATAGTATCCGCACCCAGCTCATAAGCTTCGATGAAATTTCCCAGGTTTAATTTAAAGGGGAAACAAGCAAATTCTGGAGCATGGCGCACGCCCAGTTCCACCGTTCTTCGGGAAGTAGGTGGTGGTAAAACCAGCTCCAACCCGAGGCTCTTCAAAAGAGCCCTAATAACGATGTACAAGTTCCCCATATGCGGATAAGTGATCTTCATTTCTTCTCCTCCACCTGATCATTTCAATAAAAGCTTCTAGCCTCGTTACCATTCCTGCTTCTCCCGTATGCTCATCGATAGTGAGAAGCATGAAAGGCAGTGAGGAATTTCTTTTCGCCCACCTAGTTACCAGTTCACTTACCAGGGATTCGGGACCACAGGCAAATGAGGTGAGGTAAATCACTCCATCGAGGTTCTCGCTCTCAAAAAACTTCAAGGAAGCTCCTACCAACTTCCTGCTTAGCGACCAGAAGAGCCTCTTGGGAAGAAGGCGTGTTTGCTCATCAATAATACTAGTAGGTAAATTATCACCAGTAATTACATCAGCTTCCATCTGGTGAAGTTTTCTGATTAAGTCCATGCTGATAAAGGGATCGTAAATATTATAAGGATGTCCCAGCAAACCAATTTTTAGTGAACGCTGATTTTGAGCAAATCTTTCTCCTGGATCCTGAGAGCATTGTCCGTCTTCAATAACCTCAGGAACAAGATGGCCTTTAATCAGTAGTTCCTGAAAACGCTGTTCAGCCTCATGAGCAGCTTTGATTGCTCTGCGGAGCAGGTGCCGATCATGAGTAAAGACTTGTCCCACTTCTTTCAAGAAATCATCAATAGCATTTTCGGGACGTCGCAAATCCAGAGGTGTATCAATTATCGAAGGCAGATCACCAAGACGTGCTCGCACCATATCAGGAAGCCCCATAAACTTCGGGCAAATATAGGCCTTTTGCTCCACACTGATGATCCGCGGCACAAATAAATAGTCTGCTTGTTTTGCTAATGCGAGAACATGGCCAAAATATAGCTTTACCGGCAGACAGACCTCATCAAGGGAAGCTTTTAGCCCTTCCTCCAGGATTTTTTTGTTGGTTGGAGGTGAAGTCACAACTTTAACCCCTAGTTCTGTGAAGAAAGCCTTCCACATCGGATAGTAGTAATAAAAGAGCAGTGCTCGAGGAATACCCACTCGTGTCATTGTGATAGGCTCCTTCTCCATTTAAAATAGAATAACTGGGTTATGATTGTTTCCCTTCGTCTAGCTTAAATTTTAAGCCATTTTCTGCTGTAAAAGCAAATAATCGTCTGACTATGGATTAATTACCCAAGCCTTATAGAACTTCATTATTCGCCCATTTTAGCTTATTTTACCTTTTTTTCCGGACTTATTTCCTTCACTCCGCAAAACAGGAAAAGCTTGCCGCACTACGTCCTTGGGCTTGAGAACCGAGGGGCGAAGATTGTGGAGAGGAACTGGGTAACGGATAAGAACCTGTTTTAAGGCATTCCAGTTGAAGGGGATGAGCGGCCAGAAATAAGGGACCCCGAAGGATCTGCTGGTTGCCATCAAGAAAAATGCAAGTAAGATTCCGAGAAGAAAACCAGGTAATTTCCAAATTCCTACAAGGACCACGAGTCCTAGTCTGACAAGACGATTGGCCATACTTAGCTCATAACTTGGTGTGGCAAAACTGCCGATCACAGCGATCGCTGTATAAAGAACAACTTCTCCGTTAAAGAGCCCAATGTTAATGGCGATCTCTCCTAAGAGGACAGCAGCAATGATTCCTAGCGCAGTTGCCAGGGGAGAAGGTATGTGAATGGCAGCCATTCTCAGAACATCGACAGCGATTTCGGCAATCAGGACCTGGCTGAACAGAGGAACTTTACTGATTTCTTTGGGACCAATGAACTTCAAAAAGTTAGGGAGCAGGTGAGGTTGAAGGGAAAACAGCAACCATAAAGGTAACAAGAAAGTTGAAGAAAAGATGGCGATAAATCGGATCCAGCGCAAGTAAGCACCAACAAGAGGGCTCTGCCTGTACTCTTCAGCGTGTTGGACGTGACTGAAAAAGGTAGCCGGAACGATCATCACACTCGGCGAAGTATCAACAAGGATTAACAGATGGCCCTCTAAAAGGTGGACCGCAGCCACATCTGGACGTTCGGTGTAGCGCACCATCGGAAAGGGATTCCAAAAGCTTCCCGGGGAGATCAATTCTTCAACTGATTTTTCAGCCATTGGTAAGCCATCAATATCGATTTCCTCGAGGCGATTCCTGACAAAGACCACCATTTCCGGATTGGCTACATCTTCTAAATAAGCCAGACAAATATCTGTCTTTGATCTCTTTCCCACCTGGAAAACAACAAAGCGAAGCCTTTTATCGCGGAGCCTTCTCCGGATCAAGGCAGTGTTATAGACAAGAGTTTCCGTAAATCCGTCTCGAGAACCACGCACTACCCGTTCTAGGTCCGGTTCTTCAATAGAACGTGCTGGGTAAATCCGGGCATCGATGACAATTCCATGATCGAGGCCATCTACAAGAAGAACCGGGGGGCCTGCGAGAATGGTGTCAACGATATCTTCAAGGGCATCGAGTGTCTGGATCTCAGCGTATGGGAGCCTTTCTTTGACGATCTTGGCGAGTGTTAGCGGTAGTAATTCTTCCCGGGGAATCTCAAAAAGAACCCACAGCAAATAGAGCAGGATTTCGTCCCTGCACAAACCATCGACGAAAAGCAGGACCGCTTCTTTGCCACCAATTTTTAGTTCCCTGGTGATCACATCGAAGTTGTCATCAACCCCTAGGGCTCGATGAAGGTAGGCCACATTTTCTGAGAGAAACTTGTTGACTTTGGTTTTTTCTCCGGGTGCCAAAAAACGAGCTAACCTCCTTGGAAGAACTTTGGAATTAGCCACGTGGATTAAAGAGCACAGCCATTACGTATCCGAAGACTACTGCAGCAGCAATCCCCACTGCAGTTGCTTCGAGCCCACCTGAAAAGGCACCAAGCAAACCTCTGGTGCGAACAGCCTCTATCGCTCCTTGGGCAAGGCTGTGACCGAAACCAGACAAGGGGATCATGGCCCCAGCACCTCCCAGATCCACAAGATGCCCATAGAGGCCAAGAGCACTCAAGGTCGCCCCGCCAACAACGTAGCCGACAAGGATGTGGGCGGGAGTGATTGAAGACCTAGTCAGGTCCGTCAAAAGCTGGGCAATGGTGCAAATTGCCCCCCCAATGAGGAAAGCCCAAAGGAAACTCATCAACTTCACCACCCGAAAATTAACCTGATTCGACGACAACAGCATGAGCAATCCCGGGAATCGATTCTCCTTGTTGAACGATTGTAGGGCTCATTAAAGCTCCTGTGGCTAAAAGAAGAACTTTGCGATACTGCTTTTGACGCAACTGGTTTAGGATCAGTCCTGAAAAAACAACTGCGCAGCAACCACAACCACTTCCTCCAGAGTGTATGTCCTGTTTTTCCAGATCATATATGAGCAACCCACAGTCATTGAGGTTATCTTCTACAAGGTAACCCCTCTTTTTTAAAAGTTCTCTAAGCACCTCAACACCGACTTTTCCTAAGTCTCCGGATAAAATCAGGTCGTAAGAATCGGGAGATGTTGCTGTGTCCTGAAAATGGTTAATCAGAGTATCTGCCGCTGCTGGAGCCATTGCTGCCCCCATGTTGTTGACATCAGAGACCCCGAGATCAACTACCTTACCTACAGTTCCAACTGTGACACGGGGACCATCTCCGTTATTTTCTAGGAGAAGAGCACCGCTTCCAGTTACTGTCCACTGGGCAGTTGGTAGGCGCTGATTCCCCTGTTCCGTAGGAAACCGAAACTGACGTTCTGCTGAATTATGATGGCTAGAAGCAGCAAGCAGCACTCTGCTGGCAAACCCCCCATCAACAATCATGCTTCCTAAAACTATTGCCTCAACAAAAGTAGCACAAGCACCAAAGAGACCCCAAAAGGGAATCCCCAGGCACCTCGCAGCATAATTAGAAGACACAGTTTGATTGAGGAGATCTCCGGCGAGAAAAAAATCGACATCCTGTTCTTGAAGATTCCTCTTTTTCAATGCCAGCTTAGCACTTTCCTGGAGCATTTTTCGTTCTGCTTGTTCCCAACTTTTCTCACCGAAGAGAAGGTTTTCTAAAATCCAGTCAAAGGTTTGAGCCAGTGGTCCTTTTCCTTCAAGGGGACCGACTATGGTTGCTCCTGCAGTGATTACTGGAGGCTGGCTAAAACTGATTGAGGATTGCCCCACTTTGCTTCCCATAGCAGTTTCACCCTAAGGCAACAAATAGTAGATAATCCCGATGAGGACAGAAAACAGGAAGCCATACACAAGAACTGGGCCGGCGGTAGTAAAGATCCTCGCTCCTACCCCAAAGATAAAGCCTTCCCTCTTGAATTCCATGGCTGGAGCGACAATGGAGTTGGCAAACCCCGTGATGGGCACAATTGCCCCAGCTCCTCCGTATTTGCCAATGACATCGTAGATCCCCAGACCTGTGAGCAATGCTCCCAGGAAAATCATTGTCGCTGCTGTGGCTGTTTGTGCTTCTTTCACTCCCAGCCTTTGAGCTAGGTACAGCTGAAAAATAACTTGCCCTATCAGACAAATTAGCCCACCTACCATAAACGCCAAGATACAATTTCGCAGAACTGGAGGTTTCGGTTTGCTCTCTTGAATAAGTTCCCGGTACTCTTCCTGCATTTCCTGCTGTCGCTTTTGTTGCTGGTTCATCCTCATCCCCTTTTCATTATTTCCTTCACTTTTCAGCAGTATTCTCTTATTTGTTGTCAAAAATTTAACGGAGTACCTTAAGCGGTACTCCCGATTTTTAACTAGTCAAGATGGCCATTCTCCGGTTACTTGACTTCTCAAGCATCTTCTCCCGTATAGGCAATCTTTACGTTTGCTTTATATTCTACTAATTCGCCATCTTTGACATTTGCTGTAAGGTTCATCACCTCGACTCCGGAAATATTTTTGAGTGTTTTTGATGCTTCCCTGACTGCAGACCTGACGGCATCCTTCCAACTACTGGGGGATTCCCCTACAAGTTCAGCGACTTTTACGTGCAAATCCTCACCCTCCTTCTCTTCTTCAACTCCATTGTTTATTATTTCCGGAAAAGGCTCTAAAGTATACATCCTGTAAAGAAAAACCGAAGGCACTTAGGAAAAAGCACATCCATTAGCGTAAACAACAAGGGAGGTTTCCTGGAGGGGGAGGAGGAACTGGGTAAGAAGGAGGTAACAGATGGAAATTGGAGGTGAGAGGTTAATTTGGAAAAGCTTAATGGGCAAGCAGTTTTCGCAGCATCTCTACTGCTTTGCGTTCCAGTCGCGACACCTGAACCTGAGATAACCCCAGGGCTGCAGCAATGTCACTCTGGGTCTTGTCCAAAAAAAAGCGCATCCAGATGATTTGTCTTTCCCGAGCAGGCAAAGCAGAAAGGGCCTCTTTTAGAGAAATCTTTTCACACCAAAATGACTCCTGGTCCTTGTCCGAACTTAAGGAATCGAGAACAAATATCGGATCGCCATCACCTTGGAACAGCGGCTCAAAAAACGAGGAAGGAACTTGTATTGCCTCCATGGCCATGACTATTTCCTCTGGGGGGATCCCTAATTCCTGAGCAATCTCGCTGATTGTTGGTTCCCTTCCCAGCTTTCGCTCCAGCTCTGCCTGCACCTTCTTAACCCTAAACCCAGTTTCTCGTAGTGCTCTACTCGCTTTGAACGGCTGGTCATCCCTGAGGAAACGCCTGATCTCTCCAATGATCATCGGGACAGCATAAGTGGAAAACTTGACTCCTCGTGAGGGATCAAAATTATCAATCGCCTTGATCAAGCCGATTACTCCGATCTGAAAAAGTTCTTCTCGCTCATACCCCCAGACCTCAAACCGCTTGACAATATTAAGGACCAATCGCAAGTTAGCATTGATTAACTCTTCCCGGGCTTTTAAGTCACCTTGGCGCACTCTCTTCAGTAATCGGGAAACCTCTTGTTCAGAGAGCAGAGGAAAATCAAACAAGCCAAAATCCTGCAAACTGCTCATCCTCAGGCCTCATTTTCACGGGAATTGGCAGACGCCCCTTTCTTATGTGGAAGAACCTTGACCATTTTTACCCTTGTCCCTCGCCCTGGCTCTGACCAAACATCAACCTCATCCATGAAAGACTTCATGAACATGAACCCAAGGCCGACGCGCTCTGGATCTGTGCTCACAGCAGGTTGCATCGCCTGCTGCGGGTCACTCATCCCCTTCCCCTGATCCTCGACGACTACTTCCAGAAGACGGTCATAGAGCAGAGCTGTTACCGAAATTACCCCATCGGTTTTTCCCTTGTAGCCGTGGATAATTGAGTTAGTGACTGCTTCAGAAACAGCGACCTTGATTTCTTCGAGTTCGTTGACCTGGAGGTCGCGCCCAGCCACGAATGCTGCCACGGCCACTCGTGCTAGTCCCACATTTTCAGGAAGGCTCAAAAATTCCAGTCTCATTTTGTTAGATGGCTTCAAAGTTCCCCTCTCCTTTTTTAAGCAAGCTCTTTTAGAGCCTCATCCTCATCATCATAAATAGGGATCAGGCGGTTAATCCCCGATAATTCGAGAATCCGGTTAAACTTAGAGGGAACATTAGTAATCAATACTCGGCCACCATTTTCTGTCACCTTGCGGTAACGGCCTAAAATTACACCCAAGCCGGAACTGTCAATAAACGTTAATCCACCAAGGTTGAAAATAAGGTGTTTCGCTCCTTTAGTTTTCAGCTTTTCGTCAATATCATGTCGGTGAAACTCTGCTGCTCGCAAGTCGAACTCACCATAGACACGAACAATGAGAGCATTATTACGTTTTTCAATTTCGAGACTCAACGTTTCTCCCTCCCGAAGAAAATTTTCTCCAACAAAGAGGCAAAATCCTGCTAATTTTTGGGATAATGCGACCGCACCAAAAACTCCCAGAAGTTCAGACCAATAGAATCTCTGAAACAAAATTCACTAGACTATAAAAAAGCGCAACAACTTTTTGAAGAGAAGCCAGAAGCTTGCTTTAGGGATGGTTTCTTGAGCTACAAGAGGCACCTTTTCCACAGTCTTACCATCGGCAAGAATTATGAGTTCCCCTAAGACTTCTCCTTTGCGCACAGGAGCAATAACCGAAGCAGGTAACTTTACTTGGGTCTTGACCTCCGCCTCTTCCCCCTTCTTCACGACAACTCCAGCCTCTCTGGCCACACCGACTTTGATCCGATCCTCTTCACCCTTGGCAAGAAGAACCGTAGTGATTACCTGTTCAGGAGAAGCAACTTTTTTAAAGGCGTAGTTGGCAAAACCCCAGTTGTAAAGCTTCATCGATTCCCGAAAGTGGCCGCGTGGTTCAGGAACTCCAAAGACACAACAGATCAGGCGCAACCCATCCCTCTTCACTGTGGATGCCAAGCAGTATTTTGCTTCTGAGGTCCAGCCAGTCTTAAACCCGTCTGTTCCCTCGTACCACCACAAAAGTTTATTGGTGTTGTCGAGCTTTGGTCTTCCCCCACGCAGCTTGTCGTAGTGCTTAATTGAAGTCAATTCCAGTAGTTCGGGATATTTTAGGCATTCGCGGCAGATCTGAGCCATGTCGTAAGCACTCGTATAATGGCCTTCAGCAGGTAATCCATAGGCGTTCGCAAAATGAGTGTTCTTCAAACCTAGGGAGTTCGCTTTCTGGTTCATTAGATGAACAAATGCCTCGTGGCTTCCAGCGATATGTTCAGCTACCGCCACACAGGCGTCGTTCGCTGATCCCACAGCAATGGCAATTAACATTTCTTTAAGTGAGAATTCTTCTCCAGGCTCCAGCCAAATTTGGGAGCCGCCAAGTTTCCAAGCTTCTTCACTAGCTATAACCCGATCATCCCAGGCAACTTTTCCTTTGGCGATAGCCTCAATCGCTACGAGCAAAGTCATTACTTTAGTAACACTGGCTGGGGCAACCCGCTTATGTGGTTCTTTGGAGTAGAGAATCTTCCCTGTGTTTGCCTCCATGAGAACTGCTGACACAGCATTAGTCTCTAGAAGCTCACTCGCTTCTGCTTTTGAAAGTGGAACGGTAAGTAACTGAAGAAAAAGAGTAAAAGTGATGACCACAGTAGCGAAAACTCTGCGGAAAAACATCTGATCCCCCCTTGCACATTCTCCCCTTTATTATCTGCACTTTTAGCGGGATTAACTCCAGGAACCACTTTCCATTTTTTCTTCAGCTTGAGCTTAAGGAGTAATGACTTCAAAGATGAGGGCAGGCTTTTCTGGGGGTTCAGGGGAAAAGTGAAAAGCTGTGGCAACCAGTTGCTGGGCTTCCTCCAGGTGTCTGCTGCTGTTAAAATGAAGCACGGCAAGAGTCTCTCCAGGTGTCACGTAATCTCCCACCTTCTTCATTAAGGTTACTCCTACTGCAGGGT
>DAINRC010000007.1:0-41225 GCA_036742135.1 Bacillota bacterium | reverse complement strand
TCCTCAAGAACTCTGACCATCTCTTCAGCAACAAGACTAACCCCACCATTTCTCCCTTCTACTTTCGATTTCTTATCAAGAGGAATATAAGTTTCGGCATTATGAGTATGGTAAAAAGCTACCTTAACGGGTTTTTCCTCTTCTCCTCGCACCATCCCAAAGAAAAAATCCTCAGAAATTGGCTTCTCACCGATATCTTCTGAGACTCCGCCAGAAGAAACTGCCAAGGCCTCCTTCTCTCCAGTGAACATCGGAAGCCCCCGCTGGAGAAGCGCTAGAGGAGAATCCAAGTCAATCCCAGTAAAAAAGACGAACAACTCCGGGAAAAATCGCCAGTTGGACCTGTCCCAACTGACCAAGCCCAGTTTCAACAACCCCTCGAGGGGCAGACTGTGAGCTCCTTCGATCAGCGGAAACCATGAAAGCCCCCAGGCAAAAAAGCCACAAAAGCATATCAAGAAAATGAGACCCTTTCTCAACTGCGGCTCCCCCCAAAACCTGCCTCTCTCAATCCTTATGCAATTGTTGCCAAAATATGCAATTGCCAGATCTCCCTGACAACCTCTAGAAAATATTCGCCCTGGGGGTTGCAATTTAAGAAGGGTCATGGTAGCATATTTCTTGGTTGCAACGAGGAAAATGACAAGGGAGGTTTGGAAGTGGCAAAAAGCCGCTCCGCACTCAAAAGGATCCGCCAAGCGGAAAAACGGAGAAAGCGTAATTCAGCCTACAAGTCGATGATGAAAACAGCAATCAAAAGATTCGAAGAAGCTCTCACCCTGGGTGATCACGAAAAAATCGAAACCACATTCAGAAGAGCAATGCGCCTTATTGACAAGATCACTTCCAAAGGTGTTATTCATCCTAACAAAAGAGACCGCAAAAAAGCCCAACTCGCTAGAAAATTTAATGAATACCTACAGACAAAAGCAAACGCCAGTTGAAAAGCTACTGCCAAATCCCCTAGCAGTCAGGGGATTTTTTTATGGCCAACAGACGGACATAAGCTGCTTCCTCAGCATATTCCCGGTACTCAGATACCGTTGTCTCCAGAACCATCGGCAGTCTCCGGAAAAAGGGGTGGGTGACTACTGCTTTAATCCCCTCTTCTCCGATCTCCCCTTTACCAATTTTTTCGTGGCGGTCACGCCTACTCCCCAAACCTGTGCGGGAATCGTTCAGGTGGAGCACCTTGATCCTCTCTCTCCCAAACATCTGCTCAAGGTTTTCCGCTAAACAGTTGAGAACATCCTCCTGGCGGAGGTCCCAACCAGCTTCAAAAAGGTGAGCTGTATCCAGGCAAATCCCCAATCCTGCTGGCCAACCCAGGCCCTCAAAGATGATCCGCAGTTCCTCAAGCTCTCCCCCGATTTCTTTCCCTTGCCCGGCCATTGTTTCCAGCAAGAGAAAAGGTGGCTCGGGAGAATAAACCTCCTCAACGCCCTTAAGCAGCTCAATGATCCGCTGGAGGGCAGGAGCAATTTCTCCCCCATGGTGGCCGGGATGGGCAACTACATAATCAGCACCAACAAGGGCAGCACGAGCCAAGTCTTCTTTAAGAACAGTCCTCGCAAATTCCAAAGCCCGACCACTGTCTGCTGCCAGGTTCACAGTATACGGGAGGTGGGCAACAGGAGGACTAAGCTTTTTCTCCTTTCTGTATTTTTCCCATTCCTTCAATTCTTGGACTTTAAGCTGGCGTGCCGTTCCCCCACGGGGGTTCCTCGTAAAAAACTGAAACAGGTCGAGGCCGAGCTCAATAGCCAGTTCGGCAGCAGCTGGCAGACCTTTAGCCACCGAAAGGTGGGCACCTATAAGAATCCCTTTGCTGTTCACCATCTCAGTAACTCCCTTTCCTGATCATCTCGATGATCTCGCCGGTAGCAGCCTCCAGCAACACTCTGGGGTTTCCCTCACCTTTTTTTATCGAATAATCAAGTTCGAGGAGAGCCTTGAGAATCTGTTCGATCTTCTCCCCACACAAAGAACTTCCCTGGGCCAAGAGCTTGCGGACGGCGTAAGGATGAAGCTTAGTCACCTTAGTAATATCTTCGGGTCGGAGCCCTTCCGCAGATAAAGAGACCACCTCGAGCAGCTGGATGAAATGTCTGGAAAGAAGGGCAACCATGACAGCAGGAGAAACCCCCTGCACCCAGAGTTCCTCTAAGATTGACCCGACCTTCTCCCTCTTCCCTTCAACTACCGCATCAATGAGGTCAAAAACACTTGCTCCGATACCCCTGCTCCCAATTTTCTGAAGCACTTCCAGAGAAATTACCTTTTCCTCAGAACCGAGGTAAAGCGAAGCCTTCTCAATTTCCTGGGACATCTGGGCAAGGTTGTCCCCACATAAGAAACGCAGATATTCGGCAGCAGAAACCGGCAACTCTTTTCCTAGAAGACGTGCTTTCCCTTGGAGCCAGGAGATCAGCTCCCTCCCCTTCAACGGAGAACAGTTGACAATCCAACCCTTCTTTTTGAAGAGTTGATAAGCCTGTTCATCTCTTCCCTGTTTGGGCTGCAGCACCACTAGATAGAAACGAGGATCGTCCATTTTTAAGTAAGGAACTAGGGAAGCAAGTGGGAAATTCTCGATCACAAGAAGACGTTTTGTTCCTGCCAGAGGAGGAGTAGCAAAGGACGAAAAAAGCTCAGGGGCAACTGTCTCCTGATCAACTTCCAGATAATCTAGGAGCTCCTTGCTTTGTTCCAAGCGTTTCCGTAGCTGATGAATAAACTCCCTGGCAAGAAGGCGCTCTTCACCAGTAAGCAGAAAAAAATGAGGAAGACTACCTCCCGCCAGCTTCTGGCAAGCCACCGGGAAACTGAAGACAGGCATTTTTTCACCCTTCACCGCCTAGATTCACGAACCTTATTTTGGATAAGTACGGAGCTCCCGCATTTAACCCCAAGGTGACAAGCAATCACCGGGCACTTAGCAAGAAGCAGAAAGAAAGTCTTTTCACCCGCAAATGACGTTCCCTCAAGAGTTTCGTAGTTGGCCTGGCCCTTAGCGATAACCAGGTGAGCCTCACGGAAAACTCGGATAAATTCCTCACTAGACAATTCGGGAACAATACCTAAATAGTTGTTACCAGTAGGCACCACCGTTGCCAGGAGACCAATTCCCGCTTCTTGAGCATCTTCGATGGTGGCGTCATTGAGGATGGGGCTGCTTTTGACTATGTAAAAGAGTTCTTTGGTGAATTTACGGAGTTCGGCAAGGAGCAGGAAATCGAAGCAGATCTCCCCACTGTTGTCTCCTATAACGACCACAGGTCCTCCTTTTTTTAGCAAATCTAAAAAAGCGTGATAATCGAGGCGCTCCGGAGTGCGCCTTAGTTCCTCCTCAAGGGTTGCCCTGAGATCGTAGTTGAGCGATGCGGCTACATCAATGATGTTTCCGGCAACAGCTACTTTGATTGCAGTAAGGAGGGGGTCCTCACTGTGACCGATGACCCGCTCAAGGAAAGGGCGCATACTAAGTGCCAAACGGTTCGAAGATTCTTTCACCTTTTTGAAAGGGTCATTATTACCGATCATGCGGTAGGCTTCAAACAAGACTACTGAGGCATTCTCCGCCGGCGACTTCAAGGGATCCATTCGGGAAACCAGGGGAAGCAGGGTAGTAAGAATGTGATACTGTCCATCTGGATCCATTCCTGCTTCACGAGAGGAGTTGATCACTTGCCTGATGATGCAGGGTATACAATCTACTGACACTTGCATCTGGTATCCCCCTTAGAGATTTGTTCAAAGCATCTTTCCTCACAACTTCCACTAATTCTTCTCTAGAGAGCAAGAATCCTGCTCCAAAAAAATGGAACCTTCTGCCACTGCACCACATATATTGTAAGCAGAAAATCTCCTCACTTCGATCTTGTAGCATAAATTGAGTAAAGGAGGGTTTTACTGATGTCTAATCCTAAACCCTGTTTCCCCGACATCTTCTGGTGGATAATCATTCTGCTAGTCATTATCCTCGTGCTGGTGCTGTGCTGCTGCTGTTTCTAAAACCATCTCCATAAGGAGGGCTAATCATGGCAACCACCTCTTCTTGTGATTCCAGTTTCTGCTGGTGGCCCTTTCTGCTGATCATTATTATTGTGCCAATTCTCGTTTTCTGCTTCTGCTGCTCTTCCTTAAGTTCTAAAGAAACTTCTGAATAAGGGCTGACCACATTAAAAGCCCTGACATATTCCAAGTCAGGGCTTTTAATAATTTCAGTCTTTTTTCCACTTCTCCAGAAAGTCGCGCACCTCGTCTGGCAGCGGACCACAGCCGAAACACTGGGCAGCCTGTTCGATAACCCTGAAAATCTCCTCTTTCGTTTCCCTTGCCAACCCCCCAGTGAACTGATTAATCAAGGAAATAATCTCTTCTTTGTTTCCCGCCTTGGTGGCATCAATCCCTACCCGATTGAGGAGTTCGTAAGCAGAATGAGGGTTTTCCGGTGAAAACCCCATCTCTTGTAACAACCGAGCGATTCTGTCGGCATCAGGAACTTTGCCCACCGGCAGTTTTTTCCTACAGCTTTGCTCCTCCAAACCATCCACTCCTCCCCAAAAAATTTTTCCTGAAGCTAAACTATGCAGTTGCAGCCCCAAAAGGTGAGCTTCGCTCCCTTGAACCCACTTCCTGGATGTGATTTAATAGTTTCAAATAATTTTGCCAGATAGCTGTTAGGGGGAATCGGTGATGAAGGTGGGCATCCTCACAGGTGGCGGTGACTGCCCGGGGATCAATGCAGTGATCAGGGCAATAACAAAAACCCTCCTCAGGAAAGGTGTCGAAGTCCTTGGTTTCAGGGACGGCTACAGGGGAATAATCGAAAAAGAATGGTTCATTCTCAACAAACAGGCAATTACGGGCCTTCTTCCCCGCGGAGGGACGATCCTGGGAACAAACAACAGGGATAATCCCTTTCACTACCCGGTAAGGGTTGCCGAAGGAAAAATAGAATACCAGGACATGAGCAAACAGCTTTTGGAAAACCTGAAAGAGCTGCAACTGGACAACCTGATCGCCATCGGCGGGGACGGCACCCTCTCCATAGCCAGGAAGCTGGTGGAAAGAGGAGCAAGAATCATCGGAGTCCCCAAGACAATCGACAATGACCTTGCAGGAACCGACCAAACCTTTGGGTTTGACACAGCAGTGACTACAGCAACTGAGGCAATCGACAAGCTGCACACAACCGCAGAATCACACCACAGGGTGATGGTTCTAGAGGTAATGGGACGTCATGCCGGCTGGATCGCCCTCTGGAGCGGAATCGCTGGTGGAGCTGACGTGATCCTGATCCCTGAGATTCCCTGGAAGCTGGAAAAGATCGTCGAAAAAATCAGGTCGCGCCAAAGTGAAGGAAAAATGTTCAGCATCGTTGTTGTGGCCGAAGGAACACCTGGACCTGACGGCAGACAGGTCATCAAGAAGAGCATCAGGGGGAGTGAAGAGCGTTTCCGCTTGGGAGGTATTGGCCAGATAGTTGGAGAGCTGATTGAAAGGGAAACAGGAATGGAAACAAGGGTTACAGTGCTGGGGCACATCCAACGTGGGGGTTCACCTTCTCCATTTGACCGTGTTCTCGCCACCTGTTTTGGTGTTGCTGCTGCCGAACTCGCCCTTGCCGGCAAAAGTGGAGTGATGGTCGCCCTCAAAGGGAGGGAAATCACTGCTGTTCCCCTCACAGAAGAAACAACCCGAACCTCCCGCGTTCCCCCTGAAGGACAGTTGATCCAGACAGCACGGGCAATCGGGATCAGCTTTGGTGATTAGTCGTCCTCAGGAAAAGTCTTTCTCCATCTGTCTCAAAGATAACAGCTCCAGCCTCATCAGTTCGCAGAAGCTGCACTCCTCTTTCTCTCCAGAAGTTAACCGTTTCTGGTGCCGGATGGCCAAAAGGATTGCTACCTACACTGATCACTACAAAACGCGGGTTTACGACCGCGGCAAACTCAGGGGTGAAGCTCGTGGAACTCCCGTGGTGGGGAGCCTTGAGGACAGTCGCCTGGAGCATCTTCCTCAGGGAAGGGTTCTCACTGCAGAGGCCAGTCAGGAAAGTGATTCCCTCTCTTTCGAGATCACCAGGGAGCAGAAAGGAAACCCTGCCGTAGCTGAGGTGAAGCACAAGGGAATTGTTGTTAAGATCACTTGCTGTTCCTTTCAGGAGCGACAGGGGTGGGTGCAGTACCACGATCTCTAAATCAGGATCGATCTTCAACAAGTCTCCAGCACGGATCAGGTAACAGGGAACTCCTTTTTCCCTGATCAGGGCTTCCCACCTGAGCCAGAGGGGAGTTGGATGCCTCAGCGGTGGGGCAGCAACCGCCTTCACCTTGAGGTTTTCCAGAACTGCCAGCAGACCTCCAAGGTGATCTTCATGAGGGTGAGAATTGACTACCAGGTCAAGGCTGCGGATTCCTTGTCTCAGCAGATAAGGGACCACGACCTCTTTTCCGGGGTCGAAAGAAGAACTGCTAAACTGCAGTTTTCCCCCACCATCAACCAGCATCTTACTGCCGTTGGGAGCCTCGATCAATATGGAATCACCCTGACCGACGCTAAGAAAAGTAACCCGAAGGACCCCCTTCTGCAAGGGCGTTCCGAAAACGAAGAGAGAGCCCAACAACCCCAAACCCAGGAGAGAGGGAAGAATCCAACGGCGGGCTGGAGAAGAAAAGGTAAAGTGGGAAAATTCTACTTTAATCCCTGCTCGAACGCTCCACCCAAAAAACAAAAGCAACAAATACCAGCAGGTGATGAAGAACCATGAAGGAGCCGCGGTTAGCAGGAAACAGCCAGGAATTTCGGCAGCAAAAGCAAGAATCTTCTCCAAGACCAAACACAGTGCCCCAGCAACGAGGAAAAACGGCTCACCCAACAGGTGGTGAAAAAAGGTGAGGATCACCCCCAAAAGCCCCAGATTAACGAGAATTCCAGCCAAGAAAACCACAATGATGTTGGCAATTAGTCCTAAAAGAGGGACAAGCTGAAAATAATGGGCAATTAACGGAAAGACAGCTAACTGGGCAGCAAGAGGTATAGTTACTACTTCTCTCCATCCTGAAGGGAGGCGAATCTTTTGACCCAAAGAAGGAGCGAGGCAGATGATTCCCCAAGTGGCAGCAAAAGAAAGCTGGAACCCAGGGTTAAAAATGGCTTGAGGTTCCATGATTAGAATTCCCAAAGCAGCTAGGGCAAGCGCATTAACAGGGTTTTCTCTGAACCTCCACAAGTAAGCAGCAGTCCCCAGCATCCCCATAATCATCGCTCTGAGCACTGAGGGAGGGAAGCCGACAACTGCAGCATAGGAAAAAACTCCTAAGCCGGTGAGCAGGAAAGTGGTAAAGCGGCCCAGATGAAGCCAGCGAGCCAGGGAAAGAAAGAACAGGAGCACAAAACCCAAATGAAGGCCAGAAACTGCGAAAAGGTGCATCACCCCAGTTTTTTGAAAAACTTCCTTGTCTTCGGCACTGATCCCTTCCTTGGCTCCCAAAAGAATTCCTTCAAGAAAAGCGCCCTCACTCCCCGGAAGGACCTCCCTGATTGCTGACCTAACCCGAAGGCGGAGTTTAGCAAAAAATCGCTCGAGGAAAAAATGAGGGCTAGCCCCGGCAACCAGCAACTGCGGAGGCTGAGATGTTCTTACAAGAGCACAGATGCCCTTTTGCTCCAGGTATTTCCTGTAGTCAAAAGCCCCAGGGTTGAGTGCCGCTGAGGGCACCTCAAGAGTGCCTTTAAGCCCCACGAGATCACCTGGAAGCAGTGACAAAAGCCCTTGCTCTTGCCCTTCCCCTCGTTTTTGGGGATCTAGATAGCAGATGACCCGGAAACTGGCAGTTCCCTTCCAGGTCTCTTCCCCCAACTCAACAATTGGGTCTTCGAGGTCGAAAACGATTTTGTTGGAGTATGCAACAGGGGAGGACTTAACGACACCTTTCACCTGCACATGGCGATTTAGGAATACTTCCAGAGAAGGAGGAAAAGAGAAGCGATGCCAAGAAATCCAACTGAAGCCAAAAGCAACGAATGAAAGCAATAGAAAAAGCGGGGTTTCCCTTTTCCCCCGCCAGTAGAAAACTCCAGCAATACCTAAAAAGACAACTCCTAGACCCAGCCCCCACCCTGGAGACGCAAAACCGATTGATAAAGAGAGGAGAATCCCTGCAGTAAAAGCGGTAACAAGGAAAACAACTGGGGTCATCAGGAAGGACGCTCACCCAGGGTTACCGTGACCTTGACCATCTTCTGGTCACGCCAGACCGTCAGCTCTACCTTCTTTCC
The DNA here is from genome assembly GCA_036742135.1 of Bacillota bacterium. Taxonomy (GTDB): domain Bacteria; phylum Bacillota; class DSM-12270; order Thermacetogeniales; family Thermacetogeniaceae; genus 50-218. Next base: position 32,939 of record DAINRC010000007.1, on the reverse strand, counting down.
CGGACCAGCTTCTTGGACCTTCTGAAGGAGGTCATCAGGGCCAGCCACACTTTCTCCGTTCCAGCGAATGATGATGTCTCCCTGCTGAATTCCCGCTTTCTCGGCAGGACCTCCGGCGACGACATCTCTCACAAGAACTCCCTCAAGTTTGGGCAAACCAAAGTAACTGGCAACTCCTGGAGTTACTTCCTGAATGGAGACTCCAAGCCAGCCGCGGGTTACCTTTCCCTTTTTGATCAGGTCCTCAAGAACAGTTTTTACAGTGTTGCTTGGGATAGCAAAACCAATGCCCTGAGCCTGGGCGTTAACTGCGGTGTTAATCCCGATTACCTCTCCATCGAGGTTGAGGAGTGGTCCCCCACTATTGCCAGGATTGATGGAGGCATCAGTTTGCAAAAGGTTGCGGAAGCTGCGGTCTTCGACAGTGATCGGGCGACCCTTGGCACTGATCACTCCAACAGTCACCGTATGGTCGAGTCCATAGGGGTTACCAATAGCGATAACCCAGTTGCCAACAGCGATTTTATCCGAATCCCCAAGCCTCAAGTAAGGCAGGCCAGAACCGGCATCGATTTTCAAAACAGCCAGGTCAAGGTCGTGGTCCTTACCGACAACCCGTGCTGAAACCGGCTTCGTCCTCCCGACGAGAGTCACCTGAATCTGCTGGGCATTAGCAATAACGTGCTCATTAGTGAGGATATAACCGTCAGGAGAAATGAGGAACCCAGAACCCAATCCCTGCTGCACCCTGGTCCTCGGAAGGAACTGCTCACCGAAAAACTCTCTGAAAAAGGGGTCATTGAAGAAGGGGTCCCACCTATCAGTCGCAGTCACCAAGGTCTCAATCTTGACAACAGCGGGTGCTGCCTTCTCCACAATCTCAGCAATCGTATTCGGGCCCACACCAGGCAAAACCTGCTGCTGGGAAGTTGGGTCAGCATCTGGTGCCTTGGTGTTATTGATCGAAGCCAGCGACGGGTTTAACAAGAGGCGGCCGGAAGCAAACAACACCCCCCCTGTAAAGACAATCCCCATAATGAAAGCAAGTAAAACAATGCCCACAAGAACTTTGTTGTTCTGGAGATTCATTACCTCTCCCTCCGTTTCTCTTCAAGCCTTCCTTAACCTATTTTCCCCACCATCTTCTGGGACCTCTTTCTTTGCTTCGCTCGGTTCCAGGTTAGAAGAAACTCCGGCTTCATCTTTGGTCGGAGAAGTATTCTCCACAGAGACTGGGGAACTCTTCTTGCTTTCCTGTAAAGACTCTCGAGTAACCTCATCCCAGAGACGGTAAGCACTGGCAGAAAGCTTCCGCAACTCTCTACTCGCCCTCCCTAAAAAGCGCGCCACTTCAGGAAGGCTACCGGGACCAAAAACAACAAGGGTGACGACAATGATCAGTAAAAATTCCCACGGGCCAATATTCAGCAATTTGCCCACCCCAAATTCAGCTTCAGGTCTATTATAACCCTGCCCATCTACACCCGGCAAGACTAAATGCGCTTCCCGGGAAAGCAAATTGAATAAGGTCCGCAATAACGCGGACCTTCAGCTCCGAGTTTGTGAGCAACCTTCTCGAAAATCAATTTACATTGACGGCACCTTCGGGGTTTCTTCCTCTTCTTCTTGCTTTTCGGCAATCAGGCATTCGGTAGTAAGGACCATAGCGGCGATGCTAGCGGCATTTTGGAGGGCGGTCCTGGTCACTTTTGCTGGGTCGATGATCCCTGCAGCAAACATGTCTTCATAGCGTCCAGTCAGAGCGTTGAAACCCTTCCCTGGCTCCATAGCCTTTACTTTTTCGACTACAACTGAACCTTCCTCACCCGCATTGATAGCAATCTGCTTCAGCGGTTCCTCAAGTGCTTTCTTTACGATATGGATTCCTGTTGCCTCATCCCCCTCTGCTTCCAGCTTCTCCAGAGCAGGAATGACATTGATCAGAGCAACTCCTCCACCAGGCACAATTCCTTCTTCAACAGCAGCTTTCGTGGCAGCAAGCGCATCCTCGATCCGATGCTTTTTCTCTCGCAACTCTACTTCAGTTGCAGCACCTACCTTGATCACCGCCACCCCACCAGAAAGCTTGGCCATCCGCTCCTGGAGTTTCTCGCGGTCATATTCAGAAGTGCTCTGTTCGTATTCACTCTTAATTTGAGCAATCCGCTTCTCAATAGCTTCCGGCGAACCACGCCCGTCAACAATCGTCGTCTCTTCCTTCGTGATTTTCACTCTTCCTGCCCTTCCCAACATATCAAGGGTGACATTTTCCAGCTTCATACCAGCTTCTTCAGAAACCACCTGGCCTCCAGTAAGGATAGCAATGTCCCGCAGAATCGCCTTTCTCCTTTCACCAAAACCAGGAGATTTAACTGCAGCACAAGAAATTGTTCCTCTTAGTTTGTTAACCACAAGTGTCGCCAAGGCTTCTCCTTCAACATCCTCGGCAATGACCACAAGAGGTTTTCCTGTTTGTGCCACTTGTTCCAAAATCGGAATAATATCAGCAGCAGCAGAAATCTTCTTTTCATGAAGGAGAATGTATGGTTCTTCGAGGTCAGCTTCCATTTTCTCAGGATCGGTAACCATGTAAGGAGAGATATAACCACGATCAAACTGCATCCCTTCGACAACTTCGAGAGTGGTGCCGATGGTTTTTGATTCCTCAACTGTGATTACCCCGTCATTGCCTACTTTTTCCATGGCATCGGCAACCCACTTGCCTATTTCCTTATCTCCCGAAGAAATGGAGGCAACCTGGGCAATCGCTTCCTTGCTTTCTACAGGTTTGGCCAGTTTCTTAAGCTCTTCCACAGCAACAGCAGTGGCCTTTTCAATACCACGCTTCAAGAGTACAGGATTGGCACCAGCAGCAACATTTTTTAATCCCTCGCGTATCATTGCCTGGGCAAGAACTGTGGCCGTTGTCGTCCCGTCTCCAGCAACATCGTTTGTTTTTGTGGCCACTTCTTTGATCAACTGAGCCCCCATGTTTTCCCAGGGATCTTCAAGATCAATTTCTTTGGCAATCGTTACCCCATCATTAGTGATCTGGGGAGGGCCAAACTTCCTCTCCAGAACAACATTGCGTCCTTTCGGCCCTAGGGTGACTTTTACTGTGTCGGCGAGAATATTAACACCCCGCTCCAAAGCGTGGCGTGCTTCCTCGCGAAAGTTAAGCTCCTTCGGCATTCCTTTCCCCCCTTGGCTGAAATTTTTTATTTAAAAGACAGGTTATAGGACCGCTAGGATGTCTCTTTCGTATACGATCAAGTACTCTTCTCCTTCGATCTTGATCTCTGTTCCGGCATACTTAGAAAAGATCACCCGATCTCCTACCTTAACCTCAAGAGGAGCCCTTTCACCGTTTTCCAGAAGTCTTCCTGAGCCTATGGCAACTACTTCCCCTTTCTGGGGCTTTTCTTTGGCAGTGTCTGGAAGGACAATTCCTCCTTTGGTCTTTTCTTCGTCCCGAAGCGGTTTGAGGACAACACGATCGCCAAGTGGCTTCAGCTTCACAGCCAAACCTCCTTCTTTGGAACATTATCTGTTAGCACTCATCAAAAATGAGTGCTAAAACCTAAGTAAAATGATAACCTCATTTTTCCCAAAAAGCAACCCCTTTACCAAAACTTAATTGTATCTTCTACCTATATTTCCCATACATACCTTCAGCAACTTCGGAAACAATAAAAACAGGTTCACAGCAGCCGAGCTAAGACTGCTCCAGAACCCCAAAAAGAGTTCTGCAACAGTCGAACAAAGGTTCCTGGGGGTGGCCCAAGGTATTCCCCGAAGCCATCTCCAGGAGCCGGAGTGAAGGTCAGAACAGGTTCGGTGAGGGTCTGCTGCAGCTGCCCTGGCTGCAGTAGGCTCAAAATTCAGGGATCTGTTCTGGCTGAGCGCAGATCGGCTGGGGCTTTGTAAGGGTCTCCTGGAGCCGCTAGGTTCCTGGAGGCTCTGGAGAGGTTCCTTCCGGTCGAGCAAAGGTTGGCCGGGGTTTCGTAGGGGTCTGGAGGGGCCGCCAGGTTCCTGCAGGCTCTGAGGAGATTCCGTCCAGCCGGAGCGCAGGTTGCTGTGAACCTGGCTTTTCATTTTTCTGGACGAGCACACTCTCCCCCTCGTCCCTGGAGAATTTCCAGGGCGTGAGGAATTGCCGGCAAGACCACTTCGAGATTTTCGCGGACAGCCTGAGGGCTCCCAGGCAAATTAATAATTAGAGTCCTGCCCCTCACCCCAGCCACTGCCCGCGTCAGCATAGCATGAGGGGTATGTTCGAGGCCTTTTGCCCGCATTGCTTCAGAAATCCCAGGTATCACCTTTTCCACAACCTCGAGGGTGGCCTCAGGAGTCACATCACGAGGTGAAAGCCCTGTTCCCCCTGTTGTCAGGACAAGATCAACCTTTTTTTCATCGGTATATTCGAGTAGTTTCTCCACAAGAAGCTCTTTTTCATCAGCAACCAGATCGTAAGCAACAATCTCACCACCAATTGTGGCCACCATTTCCCTGATGACTTGTGCGCTTCTATCCTCCCGTTCCCCACGGGCACCTTTATCACTAGCAGTTAGGATGGCTACCCGAAGCAAATTCTCACCTCTCAAGCATTGGCATGGTGATGAGGATCGTTAGCATCGTTGAGAACTTCGATCCTATCCCCGACCTTGATTCGGCCCCCTTTAAGGACCTTGATAAAGATCCCCTCACGGGGCATGATACAATCACCAGCATAGTAGTAAACCGCACACCGGGTATGGCACTTCTTGCCAATCTGAGTTACTTCACCGATCGCCTCTTCACCAATCCGGAGCTTTGTTCCTACAGGGAGGGAAACCAGGTCGATACCCTCAGTGGTAATGTTTTCGGCAAAGTCGCCAGGACCGACATCAAAACCCTTTTCCTGCATCTTTCTGATGCTTTCGATCGCCAGAAGGCTCACCTGGCGATGCCACTTCCCGGCATGGGCATCCCCATCGAGCCCATGATCGGGAACAAGCATGCCTTCCCCAACGTTCTTCTTGGGCTGGCCTTTTTGGTCACTTTTGCAAACTGCGATTATTCTACCCACTCCTCTTCACCCTCTCGCAAAAAGTGTCCACTCTTACCACCAGACTTTTCCACAAGGCGGATCTCACCAATCACCATCATCTTGTCGACGGACTTGCACATATCGTAAATTGTCAAGGCAGCAACACTGACCGCGGTCAGTGCATCCATCTCCACTCCAGTCTTTCCATGGCACCTCACACACGCCTCGATCTCCACAGCATGCCTCTCTTCATTAATGCGAAAATCTACATCAACGGAATCCAAAAGCAAGGAATGACACATCGGGATCAGCTCTGAAGTCCGCTTAGCAGCCATGATCGCTGCAATCCTGGCTACCCCCAAGACATCCCCCTTGGCAATCCCCCCTGCTTTAATCAGTTCGAGGGTATTGGGGTTCATAAAAACCGTCCCTCGCGCCCTCGCCTTGCGCGCAGTTGCAGGTTTTGCTCCAATGTCAACCATGCGCGCTTGCCCTTTTTCATCAAAGTGGGTTAACTTCACCATTTCAACCTCCTATCTGGCACATGCCGCGCCCCTCAGAGGTTAATTCCGCTACCTCGTGGTAACTGGAAGGCTTGAGAGAAATAGCCTCCTCAAAGATCTCTGCCAGTTCCCGGTCACTGGCTCCAGCCCTCAAGGGGTGCCGCAGATCGAGTTCCCTCTGGTCAAAAAGGCACGGGCGCAGTTGTCCATCCGCAGTCAGCCGGATCCTGTTGCAGCGGCTACAGAAGTGGTTGCTGACTGCACTGATGAACCCTAGCTTCCCTGGAGCACCGGGAACCTGAAAATAGCAGGCAGGCCCGTTTCCGGTCACCACTTCCACAGGAACAAGCCTTCCCAGAACTGCTTCAATTCTTTCCCTTACCTGGGAAGCAGGGGCAAAATGCTTTTCCCCAAACTCCCGGCTCGTTCCGATCGACATTACCTCGATGAAGCGCACATAAACCGGATACTTGCAGGTCAATTTAGCGAAATCCACCCAATCTTGGTCATTAAATCCCTTGAGAATCACCACATTAATTTTAACTGGGTCAAAGCCCAAATCGAGAGATTTCTGGATGCCTTCCCAAACCCTCCAGAAATCACCACCACGAGTCAGTTCCCTGTACTTCTCCGGGTTCAAGGTGTCGAGACTGATATTCAGCCTCCTCACTCCGGCATCTTTGAGTTGTGCGGCCATCTGGGGTAAGAGAATCCCGTTAGTGGTCAGCGAAAGGTCTGCCACCCCAGGGAGCTGCCCCAGAGACCTGATAAACTCGATCACCCCGTTTCTCAACAAGGGCTCGCCCCCTGTGAGGCGAAACTTTCGAAAGCCAACACTTGTAGCCACCCTGACAAGCCGGAGCAGTTCCTCGAACCGCAGGATCTCTTCCCTAGGTTTCAGTTCAACTCCTTCTGCAGGCATGCAGTAGACACACCGCAGATTGCACCTGTCAGTAACCGAAACCCGCAAATAATCGATTTGACGCCCGAACCTGTCCACCATTGTGTTCGCCCCTCTCCCTCAAGCGGTTACTAGCCTTCCCCAACAACTTGCCCACAGTCCCTGAAATCATATCCCCGCAGTCTCCCTACGGACTCGCGAAAATAATCATCAGCAAGCAACTCCTGAACAATCCGGACCTCCTCTGTATCCCACAGGTCTTTAGGAATACAGAGGTCATAGCGCTCTTCCCCCACGGGGATAAAATCCAGGTTCAAGGCATCAGCAGCAGCCTGGATGCCAAGTCCCACATCAGCACTACCTGAAGCAACTGCCACAGCCACAGCCATGTGGGTATATTCTTCTCTCTGATAGCCTTCAATCTCGTCCGGGGAAATCCCCTGCTGACGGAGGAGATAGTCCAGCAAAAGGCGCGTTCCTGAACCTCGCTGCCTGTTGATAAATCTGACATCCTCACGAGTGAGGTCTCTCAGCTGCTGAATCCTTTTCGGATTCCCTCGAGGAACAATCAGCCCCTGAATACGGTAAGCCAGGTTCAAGAGAATAAAAGGTTTGCCAGCCAATATTTTTTTCGCAAAAGGCAGGTTATACTCTCCAGTGTCTTCATCCAGAAGATGGACCCCAGCAAGATGGGCTTCCCCGCGTGCGAGTGCAGTCAATCCCCCCATACTCCCCACATGAGAAGAAATCAAGCGGCGGCCTGGGTGTTTCCTCTGGATAATGTCAGCCATGAGATCAAGAACAAGGTCATGACTCCCGACAACCACGGTTGTTTTTTCGATTTCCTGCAAGGGTCTGAGCAGTTCTACTTCTACCTGGGTTCCCGGTCCAAAACCCTCAGAAAAAGCAGGCACCCGCAAAATACCGTCAGCACGAACTAGGGAAGTGACACTCCCCGCTCCCCGAGGCAGAGTTTGCACAATGAGCTTTTCTTGCACCTGACCAAGCCTCACCCTGACGAACTCCTCAACCCCCAGAGGTGAAGCCAGTTTGCGGCCGATGATGCCTTGAACACGGGGTCGCTCGGGAACTGGCAGCCCCTGCTTGCGATAGATAACCGGTTTGGCAAAAATCTCAAAGGTCAGTGTAGCGGAAACAGGATAGCCAGGGACACCAATCACGGGCTTCCCTTGAATCGCCCCAAGAATCACCGGTTTGCCTGGTCTGATGGCCACTCCGTGAATAAAAACTTGTCCCAGTTCCCGAAACAAAGAAGCGGTAAAGTCCTCTCTTCCTGCTGAAGAACCAGCAATTACCGCGAGGATGTCGGCCTGGCCCAGATACTCGAGAATCACCTTTTTCAGCAACTGATAGTCATCAGGGGTCCGGGGAGCATAAACAGGGATCCCTCCCCATTCTTCGACTAAAGCACCGAGAGTTTTGCTGTTGGACTCGATAACTGACCCAGGTTTTAACTCATCTCCCGGAGCAACCAATTCAGTTCCCGTAGGGATTAAAGCCACCCTTGGCCTGGGATAAACCTCAACCTCGGTTACACCTGCTGTCAGCATCCCTCCAATGTCATAAGGCCGGATCCGTTGATGCGAGGGGAGCACCATTTCTGTTTCCACAAAATCCTCGCCAACAACCCTGACGTGCTGCCAGGGCACAGCAGGTGAAATGACCTCCACAGTATTTTCATCGAGGAAGTGAACATCCTCGATCATGATTACAGCATTAAACCCTTGAGGAAGAGGATCACCGGTGTCCACAACCACGGCCTGAGTTCCCAGCCGTAGCTGAACAGGACTGGTTTCTGTGGCCCCATAGGTGTCCTCCGAGCGGACAGCAATCCCGTCCATCGCCGCAGAGTTATAATGAGGTGAAGAAACCAGAGCGAAAACCGGTTTTGCGGTCACCCGGCCCCGGGCCTCAGTAACGGGAATTTTTTCCGGTTTTCCTGGGGCGAGAGCCCCCATTTTTTCCAGGTTACTCAGATAGGTAAACAAAGCCTTTCCCAAGGGAACATTATCGAGATACCTTTGTTTTGCCTTCATTATTTTCTCACCTATCCTGAAAGTCCGTTTTGGCTACCGGATATAACAACGACTCTCCAAACTCTTCAGTCCGTAGTTGCTAGAGCACATAATCAGTTCCAAAAAGGTAAACCTCAACCTCTGAGCCCGCAGCAACACCCTCCTTTTCCAGGGGAATTCGGAAGATCCCGTCCCCACGCACCATTGGTGACAAGAGCCCTGACTTCCCAAGAAGGGGATCTGCCCAAAGCTTCCCCTTCTCGGAACGCAGCTTGACCCTAATGAAGTCTTCTCTTCCCGGGGCTGAGGCGAGGCTGCGGGAAAGCAGTGCTGGAACGGGAAGTGCTGCAGGCTTTATCCTCCGGTAACTACCAAACTTTAGCAGGGGTGCTACCAGCAAATCAAAAGAAATCAGCGCAGCAGCAGGATGCCCCGGAAGCCCAAAAACCGGCGTTTTCCCAACCACTGCTCCGAGTGTAGGCTTTCCCGGTCTGACCGCCAGACCGTGAAAGAGCAGGCCGGGCTTACCTAGCCCGGAAAGCACTTCTGTAGTCAGGTCGCGGGTTCCCACCGAACTACCCCCGGAGACCACAACAACATCAGTTTCTTCGAGCGCCTGCTTCAAGACCTGGCAGAGCATCTCCGGATCGTCCTTAACCAAACCGTAGAGCACAGGTCTCCCACCACACTCGACCACCTTAGCAGCAAGAGCATAAGAATTGACATCCCGAATCTGACCCGGGCGTGGCTTTTCTCCCGGAGGGACAACCTCGTCTCCAGTAGAGATAATCCCGACACTTAAGGCCGCCCAAACCTCAAGCTCTAATTCCCCTAATGCCGCCAGGAACCCCAGATCCTGCGGCCGGAGGAGGTGATTTGCTGGAAAGATCTCCTCCCCTGAACTAATGTCTTCGTCTGGAAAGATCACATTCTCTCCCGGACCTACTGGCCTGATCACTTCGATTTCTTCTTTCCCCAGGGGTTCTGTGTGTTCGATCATCACTACAGCGTCAGCACCCTCGGGGAGCATCGCTCCGGTTGCCACTCTGACGGCTTCACCAGGTCCCACTTTACAATCAGGCGCAACTCCCATCCTCACTTCGCCAACAATCCGCAAGTAGGCAGGAGAGGCTTCAGTTGCACCAAAGGTGTCTTTAGCCCGAACCGCAAACCCATCGACAGTTGAGCGGGCAAATCCAGGAACGTTCTCCTGGGACTGAATAGGTCGCGCCAAGCGACGACCAAGACACTCAAGAAGCGGCCTCCGCTCCGGGGAGCGCAGTTCAGCAGGAAGGTAACCGTCCATTTTTTTTCTAGCCTCAGCAACAGGAAGAACAGTGAAAAATTCTGCTCCCACTTTTCCGAACCCCTTTGATCAATTCAAGTCATTATTTAACCAAAACACCCAAGGGCACACTCTTTCACCTTGATATTCAGCCTGTTGCAGGCAATCCCAATCAACAGCGGAGAAACCCCCAGTTCTTCGGCGATCTGACGCGCCTGGGTGCAGGTAATCTTTCCCTCAGGGGCAGCTTTCAGTAAGGCCTCCTTAATTTGAGGTTCAACCTCAAACAACCCCAGGGCACAACCTGTAATCTTGATCTGCAACTTGTTACAGGCACGCCCGACAACCTTTGGATCAACCCCTAGAGACTCAGCAATTTCCCGTGCCTGGGGACAGGCAATCTTGCCTTCAGGTGCTGCTTCCAGGAGAGCTTCTCTAAGCTTCGGGTCAACTTCACTTCCTCCACCACAAGAACATTTTCCAGTTTCTTTTGCCATTGTTGTTCCTCTCCTTTCGCAGAAAAAGTGTGCTTCAACTTCCCAACAAAACAAATGAAAATGGGCGCCAACCCCGGATCAAGTCTGCGCCCCACTTTATCGCAACTCCTTTCCAAGGTTGGGAGGTATACCAGTTTCCTCGTATACCCTCCGGCTGCCTGAAACAAGGTCAAGGCAGCCTGCGTTTAGCCCCCATAGCCACCCCTTCAGGAGTGACCTTAGGTGAGCTAAATCGGAGTGCTTATTGTTTTTTTAATATCTTCGAGAAGGATTCTATTTATTCCTGCAACCCCAAGATTATTTTTAATTATTTTTATACACGCAGGACAATCAGGATTCTTCTCATAATGGATCTCACTAAAGCGCATTGCTAAGGCATTAAAGATCAGCAAGCGCCCTGTAAGCAAATTGCCGACACCCAGCAAAATCTTGATTGCTTCTGCAGCCTGGAGACACCCGATAACACCAGGGACAACTCCGAGGACACCATATTCTGCGGCATCAATGAAAATACCAACTGAATCACTAGGAAAAAGACAACGAAAGCAAGGTCCTTCACCCGGAAGGAAAGTCGTCAATTGCCCTGTAAACCCACGAACACCACCATAGATAAAAGGTTTTTTTAGCTCCAGACAGACATCATTGAGAAGATACTTGGGTTCCAAACCATCAGCACAATCGACAACAACATCGTAATCCTTCACAAGTTCTCTGGCGTTGCCCTGTTCAAGCCTCTGCGAAAAGGCGTCAATGGTAATGTCGGGGTTAAGCTGCTGGAGCTTTTCTTTCGCTGATTCCACTTTTTTCTTCCGGATGTCAGCAGTAGAATGAAGAATCTGTCTTTGCAGGTTGGATAAACTCACCTGATCAGGATCGATCAGCCCTATTCTCCCAACACCCGCAGCAGCAAGGTAATAAGCTACAGGCGACCCGACTCCGCCAACCCCTACCACCAAAACACTTGAACTCAAGAGCTTCTGCTGGCCTTCTTCCCCAATCTCCTTAAGCAAAATATTGCGCTCATAGCGCACTTTCTGGAGAGCGCTGAGACCTTCCATACATAAAACCCCCTGGGCTGGTCACGCCCCATTAACTGCTTCTAAAAGATAAATCGTATCATTCTCACTGCACTTCTTCTCAGAAGTCGTCACCTTACCATTAACAACAAGAGTGAACACATTGACGGGAATTCCAAGCTGCTTTAACACATCACCAACAGTGGAATCTGATGGCACATCAACCTGGACTTTTTCTCCAAACTTGGCACCTGGGACGAACATATCGATTCCATCGGCATAGAAGTGGACACTAACCCTCACCTTTTGAACCCCCTCACATGCTGCTTTCCCCTGCAGCTTACAGAGCATTAACCCACGACAACTGCTCTAGGGGAGACCGTGAGCGAAGATGGATAAAGGCCCCACTGCCCCAGGCCAAGAACCCGGAGCAGTGAGGACAAGTTTCCAGATTACTTGCTTTCCTCAACCCATCTCTTGATTTCTCCGTACCCATTCCAGACAATTTCTCCGGTATCACGCTTGATCATGGTTACAGCCTCTTTCGGACAATTACCGAGACACCAGGCACAACCCATGCAGTATTCATCATTGATCTGTGGGCCTGCATCTTCATCAACAGTCAGTGCGCCGTAGGGACAAAGCTTGGCACAGGTGCCGCAGCGGTTGCACTTATCAAGATCGAACCTGGGTATGATCGGGGATGGGTGCTGCATCGGGTTCTCACGCGGGAAGTCGCGGAGATACATGAACCTGGGTACACAGATCCCCAGCATGTCCTTGATCGTCTCGTAGCCCTTGCGGTCCATAAACTCGTTTAGACCCTCAATGATTTCTCTGAGAACATCGACACCACGACAGTAGATCACCGAGCAAAGCTGCACAGTCGGGCATCCGGCCATGATGTACCTGACGACATCGTCCCAGGTAAAGATGCCACCGATACCAGAGCAAGGGATCTTTACTGTGGCTGTAATTTCCAGAACCTTAGCAAGGGAAAATGGCTGCCAGGCCCGGCCAAGCAGAGCTCCGCAGGAGAAGGGCCCTCCGTAGAAGGTGCCTGTCTCGTGATCAATCCATGTTCCGTAGAAGGCGTTGTTGGCAGAGACTGCGTGACCACCTGCTTTTTCAACGGCAAGGGCGACTTCAGCCATGCGCACGCACTGGGGAGTCATCTTGAACATGATCGGTGTCTTCACAGCTTCCACACAGGCCTTGGTTACTTCATAGGCTCTTTCGGGGTCCAATGCCAGCGGGGCGCCGACATCTTTGTGCTTGGCCTCGGCACCAAATGTGGCATGAGGTCCACCTGTATCCAGCTCAATGATGTCCGCTCCGAGTTTTTCCATATCAATGCAAAGCTCAGCCCAGGTTTCGGCTTGGGTTCCGATACCAGAAATGCTTGGAATAAACACAACGTCATTTTCTTTGCAAAGGTCGCGGATTCGCGGGGCGATCTCGTCTCTCCACTTTTCGTAGGGGATATGGCTGAACATCTCGGAGCAAATCCAGGTGTCCCGCAGTTCTTTGCCAAAACGCCGCAAGGAATAGAAGTAAGGGCGGGGCCATCTGTGAACTCCATCAATCTTGTGGACAGTTTTGGAAACAAGACCCCCGATACCTTGCTTGATGACTCTCTTGGCCATATGTAAAGTTTCACCAAAATCATTAGAAGATACCAACACCGGATTCTTAAACTTGACCCCACACATTTCAGTTCTCAGATCTGCCATGATAATTCCTCCTTTTTTAATTGCTCTAAAAACATAACATTTTCTCGTTTCTGACTGCCTTTTTCGGTAGGCTTCACCCCCTGCCTCGGCATAAATCGATGTTTACTTATGAAAAACCTTACATCATCCGCCCCACGGTAGTCTTTAATCCAAAGGATTCCAGCAACCTTTTGACTTGGCGGATTTCCTCTTTACTCAAATCACGGAAGCTGGAATATGGTGATTTCATGCCCAGATACTCATATTTGCTGGCACCCAAACGGTGCAGAGGATTGATGTCAATCCATTCAATTCCCAGCTCTTTGACAAATTCAGCAGTGCGCGCAAGGTTATCAGGGTCATCATTGTAGTCCGGAATCAAAGGAAGCGATATCCTGACTTTTCCTTTTTGCGCAATCAACTTGGCGTTTTCAAGGATCTTTTCATTGCTGACTCCTGTTCCTTGCTTGTGCTTCTGAGGGTCCATATGTTTGATGTCCAGAAGAAACAAATCTGTGTATTCGAGTGCCTTCTCGATGTTTTCTTTTTCCGTGTAGGCAGTCGTATCGAGGACCGTAGTAATCCCTTTTTCTTTGCACCCCTTGAGAATGCTGAGCATGAATTCAGGCTGGTAAAATGGCTCACCACCGCTGATGGTAACTCCACCCTCTTCACCGTAGAAGGGGAGGTCTTTTTCCACCTCTGCAACCACTTCCCCCGCAGTCATCTCCTGACCAACCTTCAAAAAGGCTCTGTTCGGACAAATCTCGGTACACTTCATGCACAGAGAACACCTTTTCCGGTCAACCTTGTTCTGGAGATCCATACTGATGGCATTTTCCGGGCATCTTTGCACACAGGCACCAAATTCTTTGCAGCGCCTGGGAATGAAGTACAGCTGTGGCTGCATCACCCATGTTTCCGGATTGCAGCACCAGCGGCAGCGCAAAAAACATCCCTTAATAAAGATAGTTGTCCTAATCCCAGGCCCATCGTGAGTAGCAAACCGTTTAATGTCACTGATAATTCCTCGCTTCTCTAGGTCCAATTTGCGTCACCTTCACATCCGCTTAATGTTAGCCTGGGCAACGGCAAGTTACCGTTGCCCAGAAAGCTCCTCCTCCTTTCCCTAACCTTTCTTCAGCCAAGGAGAACCCAGTGGGATTACTTCACGACCAAAAACTGGGTTAAGCATAATCGCCAATGCCTGCCAGATAACAAAGATGATTACAAACGGCAATGACCATCCAGCGATCTTCCACAGAACTGGAGCACCGGTGAGGAAGAAAAATGCAGCACTGAGGAAAAAGACATCAGTGGCAATCATGAACAGACTGGCCGCTGTGTTTGCAAGGAAATAACCTGGCGTAACTCCGACCATAACAATTGCCATTACTAAGAAAACCCACCCATCAACTGCAGCAGTGTTGTGTGGTAGAATATGGAATGCCTGGAGCAGCTTCTCCCAAAACCCTAACCACATGAATCCACAAAACGCCAGAAACACATTACCCGGTAAAACGGCACCACTTCTTAATTCAATTATTCCGGCAACAAACTGAACGAGTCCACCGACAAAGCCAAGAGGGATCAATATATAAATCAATTCATGAGGGGCGAGACCAACAGCACACGGCCACAAACAAGCAAGGTAAAACCCCAATACTAGCAAGCCTGCACCAGCCGGATTTGCCCAACCACCATTGTTTGACGCCATTAATCACTTACCCCCTCGTTTTAATTTTTATTTGATATACCTGGCAATGACCCTGTAGGTCCAGGGGTAGGTAGAGTTCAGTCTGGTGACTTGTTCAATTTTCGAGCTCAGTTCCTTGATGTTGACCTTTCTTCTAAGGGCACCGAGGAAAATCCCCATTTGATCGGCAAACCTACCAATTGCCTGGGCCCCAGCAAGAACCCCATTCTTGAGGATCAACCTGTAGTAGTCATCACCTAACTGCTTTTCGATCAGCTCGACACCAGTAGTGTCTTCCATGGTGACAACCGTTTTTCCAATAGAAACAGCATGAGTGTCAAAGTAATGAGCACGGGTGAAATTCCAGGCACCACGATACTTAACATTCATTCCCAGGCAGTTCCTCGCCACCACCTCAGCCTGCTCGAGCGCATTGTGTCGCAGCAAATAGAGCGCTGGCTCACCTGTGACCACATCCCAGGCCTCTACACAGTCACCGCAAGCGAAAATGTCAGGATTGCTTGTTTGCAGATACTCATTGACCTTAATCCCCCGCGTCATAGAAACCTCGATACCGGCATCAGCTACGATCCTGCTCGAAGGGGCAACACCTGTTGCCAGAACCACAGTATCACAGGAAATCTTTCTCTTGTCAGTGGTAACACCAGTAACTTTGTCGCCGCCATCGATACTGATGACCTTCTCGTTAGTCAGCACTTTGATCCCGTTTCTCTCGAGCGCTGCACCGAGCTGTTCCGCAGGTTCTTTGTCGAAAACACGCGGCATGATCCAGCCCATCAGTTCAATCAGGTAAACCTCGTATCCCTTTTTCTTCAGCGCTTCAGCTGCCTCGATGCCGATAAGTCCGGAACCGATAACCACCGCAGATGTGCCCTTGTGCCGAGCCAAACCATCGGCATCTGCTAGGACCTTGCAACAGTAGACCCCTTCCTTATCCACCCCCTTTATCGGTGGTATTAGCTGGTCTCCCCCAGTAGCTACAACCAGCTTATCATAACCTACAGCCTCGCCGCCTTCGAGAATAACTTTTTTAGCCCTTGGATCGATTTCCGTCGCTTTTTTCCCAAGCCTGAGTTCGATGTTCTCCTTTTCGTAGTCTTCAAAACTCCTTAAAAAAACTACTTCCCTGGGAACGTCACCACCAACGTAATAGGGAAGAGCACCAGGGTCATATTCAGGACAGTTCTCGCCTGAAATAATGGTGACTCGACAACTTTGATCGTATTTTCTGACTCCAAAAGCAGCGGCATTCCCAGCTATTCCGTTCCCGATAATCACTACATGCACATTCGACACTCCCTCGATTTTTTTAACTTCCATCCACCGCAGCAAAGGCATTGTCTTGGGGTGTGGGCACACCGCACAAGCTGTACCCACACCCTCTGACCTGAATTGGTAGCAGAGTGCTTACTTTTTCTGAGAGGCCAGATACTCCTTGTAGAGCTGCTTTCCTTTTTCCATATCTGGAATGATCTCTTCGATTCCCAGTTCCTTGGCCTTTTCCGGGGTGATGAAACCGTCCTCATCCCAGCCGTGCAGCCTGTAGTATTCAGAAATCGCCCACTCCCACTGGTCACGATCGATTTTGATTCCCTTGTACGGACCATCGACGACAGGCTCTTCGAAATATCTGTCGATATGGGTATCGTCCTGGCGGGCACTACCTTCACGCAGCCAGTGGGCTCTTTCGATAGCAATGACTCTTTCTGCAGCCTTGAAGATCTCCTCATCAGAGAGGTCGACTCCAGTAGCCGGTCTGAAGAGTTTGGTGTAGGATCTGTAATCACCGGCACCGCCCCAGGAACCGATTGCCTGGCAGCAGCAGCCAACAAGGTCGGCAACACACTTGTTGCGTTCAGACCAGGTGCAGAGTTTGGGCTTGGTGGTCAGGGTGTAAAGCTCCTTCGGGAAGTCCCTCCAGAATTCTTCGGTCAGTTCTGGACCAAGAACTTCGGCAACGAGCTCCTTCCTGCTCATGGCACATCCCTGGAACTCGAGACAGGAGTAGTTCTTCAGGTGGTCGGAACCACGTGTCGATACCGCGTATCCCAAGCTGAAGCCCATGGCGATTCTGGGATCAACGCTGATGTGCTCGAGTCCACGGCAGTGAGGCACAAGTTTCTCAGTTCCTCTACCGATCTTTTCCGCAGCCCTGATCGCACCTTCAGCCAAAAGGTCACCGAAGCCCTTCCTGTAAGCGATCATTTCGATAACTTTAATTGCCGTATCGGTATCTCCCCACCTGAACTCGATGCCACCTGTGTCTTCCTTGGTAAGGAGCCCTTTTTCAAAACACTCCATTGCCCAGGAAATGGCTCCACCTGTGGAGATGCTATCAAGCCCCAGTTCATTGACCATACCAGTCATGTAGGCAACTGCAGCGACATCATAGGTGTCAATACGGGGGCCAAGGCAGCAGACGCTTTCCATTTCAGGACCACCGAAGTGGGCCCCAGCAAATTTTCCTTCCCTGATGTAGGTGTAACGACCACAGGCAACCGGGCAGGACCAGCAGGCCTTCCTTCTGAAGAGGAACTTCTCCGCATACTTGAGTCCGCTGTAAGTTTCTTCGAGTCCAGGCATGTATCCAGTAGAACAGTTCTTGTGGCAGTTAATACCGATGATGTTTCCGGCGTCAAAAAGGTCCATGCTTCCTTCGAGTCTTCTTCTGATTGCCGATGGTGACTTGTGAATTTTCTCCCTCAGAGCCCAGACTTCTTCGGCAAACTTCTTGGGATCAGCGTAGGTTATCGGCTTGTTGCCTCTAATGGCAATGGCCTTCAGGTTCTTGGAGCCCATTACTGCGCCCATTCCGGTGCGGCCGCCGGCAGCGCTGAAGGTGTTGACGATACAGGCATAGCGGACAAGATTTTCTCCCGCAGGCCCGATGCAGGCGACCTTAACGTTGGGGTCATTCACCTCGTCCAAAATCCGCTTCTGGGTCTCTTTGACACCAAGTCCCCAGAGGTGACTGGCATCGCGGATCTCGATCTTATCATCGTCAATCCACAGCCAAACGGGCTTGTCTGCCTTTCCCTTGATCACGATCTGGTCGAATCCCGCGTATTTCATGGCCGCGGAGAAGTGGCCACCCATGTTGGTGTCACCGTGGCCGTGGACATTGGTGCCGCGGTAGGAACAGGTCATCGGTGAACGAGCGCTAACTGTGGTCCTTCCCGCAAGCGGGGCAAAAGAACCTGCAAGCGGGCCAGCTCCAAAGCACAGAGGGTTGGCGGGGTCGAAGGGGTCCATCCCCTGCCAGGTCTCATGGTAAACCACTTCAGAGTTGAAACCTCTTCCCCCGATCCACTTTTTGAGATAATCGAGAGATAACTCCTCGATCTCGATCTTGCGTGCGGTCAAGTCTACTCTCAGTCTTCTTCCAGCCCATCCATGCATAGCTTCTTCCTCCTTTTTCAAGCATCTAGAATGAAAACCTCAGAAACAAAGATCAACCAAAGCTGAACTCAAACTTGACTTCTTCCTCTGCGCCTTTCGGCTTGTACTCTTCCTTGAGTTCCCAGGCAAGTCCGCGGCCTTTGACTTCAGAAACCTTATATTTGGGAACATACTGGAGTGCTTTCTGCATTTCGCAGGCGCGGACACACCAGGGGATTTCTTCTCCTTCGCAAAGGTTACAGGTCATTGTCTTACCATTCTCTGGATTGATCACCGGTGCTCCGTAGGGGCAAGCGTAAATGCAAGCCCTGCAGCCGATGCAGGCTTCTTCATCAGTGACAACAGCACCACTGGCTTTTCTGATCCTGGCACCCATCGGGCAAACCTTGATGCAGGGAGCCTCGGCACAAGCCTGGCAAGTTACCGGGATAAAGGTATTGACCTCGCGAAACTCGTGGATCCTGATTCTCGAATAATTAGGATGGCTCTTCTGGAAGTGCTTCATGGCACAGGCCATTTCACATGAATGGCAACCGGCGCACTTGTCAGGGTCGACAACAATAACCATCTGGTTCATTTCTCTTGCCTCTTTTAACTCCTTTTCAGTCATCACTTGTCCACTCCTTTTTTGAGAATTTTCTAATGCTCCTGGCCAGTATATCCCCATCACCCCCTGCCACCGCCATAGCGGGTCGTGTTTGGGATGCAGGCAGGGACAGACCTCAGTGTCCATCCCTACCCGTCCTAAACAGGGCGCTTATGTGGCGTTTCAGGGTAAATAAGAATTAGGAGAGACCGATGAGCTTGGCAGGAACTTCCTTAGCCATAACGTTGATGTCTGCTTCATCAACACCCTGAGACATGAGGATCCTCAGGAAGTGCCACCATCCGGTAACCGGCTCGTTTCCGGGTTGACCAGCGTCAGTCGCCAGAACAAGGTGCTCAGGTCCTTTCTCCTTAATCAGTTCCTTAATCAAGTTCATCGAGTAGTCGAATGCTACTACCCAGTCTTGCATGCCCGGCCAGGGGATGCAGGAGCACTCGCAGAACTGGAGGTAAGCACCGAGATCAATCATTTCTTTAGCTTCTTCAGGGGTGACGATCGTCAGTTCCTGGGTGCAGTGGTCGATGATCACATCGACATCCATGCCTTTCTTCTTGATGTACTTGAGGATAGCAACTTTTTCTTCATTGGACACATGGCAGGCAGCAAGGGCACACCGCTCGCCCTTGGTGTTGTTGTTGTAGTCAGCGAGAATTTCCAGAATCTCGATCATTTCAGGGACAAGGTCTTCCCCATCTGCTACATAGATTCCGCCCTCGAGGCCCATTGCTGCTCTCTGATGCCAGGCATCAAGAGACGGCAGCCAGATCTCTTTACACCTGCCGTAGCCCAGAGCTGTTTGCACCATCTTCGGATTCAGCCCACCAACTGAGTAGTTAAGAGTGACTCCACCGTAGACCTCAACAGGGGTAAACTCCTTTCCCTGAGCTTCCTTTTCCTTCTTAAGCTCCTCGAGGAGTTCGGCGATCACAGTTGCGGCGTGGTGGGTCCAGCAGTTGTGGTCCTTGAAAACAAGGGCTCTGATTCCGGCTTCGCTCGCCCTGATGCAGGTTGCAGTCATTGGCGGTCTTCCTGCCAGCCATGCCCCCATTGGTGCACCGTGGATGTGAGTGTCGATGATACCTTTCATTATCTCATCGACTTTGCTGGGTTCAACAGGTCTGCCTGGGTTGAAATACTTGTAAGGCCAGACTTCACTCGTGCGACGCTGCAGTTCTTCTTCTGTAATCACCCGGCCAAACTTTTTCGTTTTCCACTCTTCAAGAGCCTTGTTCTTCATCACGGTATCTCTCCTTTCTGAAATTTACAAAGATTCTCCTAGCTACTTTGCCGACCCCTCATTTACAGTTCCTCAAATTCTGTCCGCTCAATAATCTGCCTCTGAACATCAGGACCGAGGTCGATAAACCTGGCTGTGAATCCAGCAACCCTTACCATAAGGTCGGGATATTTCTCGGGATGCTTCTGGGCATCAATGAGCATGTTTCTGTCAACAATGTTGAACTGGACATGGTAACCACCAAGGCGGAAGTAGGTGTCACACAGTTTGATGAATTTCTCTGCACCAATATCACCGGCAACAGCAGCAGGATTGAACTTCATGTTGAACAGGGTAGCCTGAAGCCTGTCACCATGGACTTTGGTAGCCGACTTAATCAAGCTGGTTGGTCCCTTGACATCCGTTCCTGGGAAGGCCGAAACCGCTCCGTCTGCAAGGAAGTCTCCTGCTTTCCTACCATCAGGGCTGGCCATACATGCCTTGCCGTGCAGTACCTGGGTTGTCACCGACAGTGTGCTCGGACGCCACGGTTCACCCACCCAGTTCTGAACCTTTTGGGCAGACTCTGACCAGGCGTCATATAGTTCTACAAGGATTTGGTCAACATAGTCGTCATCATTTCCGTACTTCGGTGCATCCATCAGCTTCCGCCGCATTTCCTCATAGCCTTCGAAATTGTTCTTGAGCGCTTCTTTGACCTCACTTAGGGTGTAGACCTTATCCTCAAAGACCAGTTTCTTCAAGGCAGCAAGGCTGTTGGCCACATTGACCATGCCGCAGGTGATCACGTAAGCGGGATCATTGTAGCGGCAACCGCCTTCATAGGCATGCTTGCCTTTTTCCAGGCAATCATCGAGCAGTGCAGTCATAAATGGGTGGACGAGTCCGATATCATTGTGGACGAGCATAATCGTGTTCCAGTATTCTTCCTCACGCCTGACGATGTGATCCATTATCCTCTTGTATTCCGCAACGATTTCTTCGAATGTGGCGTTTTCGATGTCAATCTCGACATCAATCAGCTTGTCTCCAGTGAGGGGGTTAACTCCATTGTTGAGGACGAGCTCGAGGATCTTCAGGTTGTTGGTGTGGGGGATGGCATACATCGGCATTCTCTTGCCACAGATCTGCATGTCAACACAGCCGCATGGTGCCCAGTCGCGGGCATCTTCGAGGTTGGCGCCAGTCACCCGCAGGAATCTTTCAGTTCCCAGCTTGTCGTTGAACAAGGCCGGATAACCCGAACCAGCTTTGATGCATTCCACAACTTTTTTCTTAAATTCCTGGCTCATTTCTTCGCACCAGCGCACCGAGATCGTTGGTTGCCATGTCTTAACATTGATACCTGCCTGCAAGATCAGCCTGGACAGTTCGTTGTCTGCGGGTCTGCCATAGCGGTCAACTCCACCAATAGTAAGGTTTTGATAGACGCTCCCGCCGAGATAGGATTCGGTAAAGGTGGCATGCGCCCTGGTGATTTCGGAACACTTGACTCTCATTAATTCCAGCAGTTCCAGTGCTTGCTCTTCGGTGATTCTTCCAGATTCGATGTCATTCTTGAAGGGCCTGTACATGTACTGGTCAAAGCGCCCAGGGGAAATTCCTCGACCGTTGAGCTCAATGAAGAGACAGACATGGGTGAACCAAAATGCCTGCATTGCCTCGTGGAAAGTGTCCGCCGGTTTTCTGGGAACCTTCTTGCAGATTCTGGCAATTTCCAGAAGCTCTTGTTTTCTCTGGGGATCCTGGCACTCGACAGCCAGCCTTTCCGCTTCTTTAGCATGATTTTCAGCATAACTAATGACACCTTCTAAAGCCAGAATCGTTCCCATGTAGAAGTTGTACTTATCAAATTTTTCCTTGGTATTCAGTTCACCGAGGTCATCAATTCTTTCCTTGATGTAATCGATCATTGCCTCCAGACCGAGGTCGATCACCTTCTGGTAGTCCACAATAACCCGGCCCTCGGGAACATCGAACATGAATCTTAAGAAAACCAGTTGCTGCTGCCATTTCTCTACCTGCTCAAAATCAGGCATTGTTTCTTTAAGGTATCTTTCCGCAAGGGTTCTCCAGTCTTTGCCCTCCCAGAACTTGGCTACTTCAAGAATCTTGTCACGGTCTTCGGGATAAATCCTGTAGATACCCAGCCGTTCTCCACCACGTTCTTGCAGTGTTCCCTTAATGTACCTTTCTTCCTCTCTCTTGATCTTCTTGAACCCTTCCAGCATCCATGTTTCGTATTCAGGATAGACTTGAGTGCCCCGGAAGTAGCGAGAGACATTGCCGACAATCAATTCCCCGTCCCAAATCCTCGGGGTGAGATTAGAAAGCACATACTTTAGAGCTCCTCCAGCGCGAAGATACAACGGCTCAGTCCAATGCTCTTTCATGTACTCTGTAAACAAAACAGCTCGCTCAGAATCGATGTACGGCTCTTTCGACAGCAGCTCTTCGTATCTCTTCCGGACGCGTTCTGTTGATGGTTGACCTTTTACCTCACGGTCAACATATTTCGGTTCTGATACAGCCATCCACCTGACCTCCTCTCCTAGTAGGTATTGAGAAATTCAGACCACGAAATCACTTAACTCGATTCTTGGCCGATCTCGGAAATACAGCAGGACCGAGATAAAGCCACTTAATAGATAGAGCAAAGCTTGTGCCAGAGGTGAAAACGGGTGCCAACACAGAATCTTATTGACCTAAGAGGGCATCGAGAAAATAAAAAGTGCCGCATCCTCGATATCTGCAATCGAGAACACGGCACTTGTTCCGCGTTAGCGTCAAACTGTCCGCTGCAGTTCTACTTGGGTCGTTTTTCCTTCTTGAGATACCTCAAAACACGAGGGGTAGTCTTTAAAATACGAGCAGCATCAAGATAACGCCCCTGAGCTTCCTTCAGTGCCTGGTCAATGACTAAACGTGCTGCTTCTACCTCTAAATGCTTAAATCCTTCAAGAAAACCGGGGAGATCGAAACCAGAAGTAAGGTCAAGGCCTTTCACAAAATCATGCAGCCTGCGGGAGAGGTCAGCAAAGAACAGGTCAGAAGGTGAAGGGAAAGCAGAATCCTGTTGCTCTTCTTCCTGAACCCGGCCTCTCCTCTGATATATCTTTGCGGGAAGGTGTTCCGGAAGAACAGTCGGAGTATCACAGACAGCAGCAACCTGGGCCATAACATTGGCAAGCTCGCGAACATTGCCCGGCCACTCGTAGCTTTGCAGAGCAGCAACCACTTCAGGACTGAGAAGAGGAGCCTTTCCGGAAGGATAGTGCTTCGCCAAAAAACTCTCCGCAAGGAGAGGAATATCTTCCTTCCTCTCGCGGAGCGGAGGCACTGTAAGTGTAACAACATCCAGGCGATAAAAAAGGTCCTCTCGAAACCGCTTCTGCTTCACAAGTTCCTCGAGATCCGCGTTAGTAGCGGCAAGCAAGCGAACATCCACACGAATTGGTTTTTCCCCACCAAGCCTAAAAATCTCTCCGGTCTCCAGAACCCTGAGCAACTTCACCTGAATCGAAGTGCTGGCATCACCGATCTCGTCTAGAAGGAGGGTCCCGCGGTGGGCGAGTTCAAAAATTCCCTTCCTCTGACCAGTAGCCCCTGTAAAGGCCCCTTTTTCGTAACCGAACAGTTCGCTTTCCAACAGGCTTTCCGGCAAAGCTCCGCAGTTGATCGCCAGAAACGGCTTCTCAGCACGGGGACTCATAGCATGGATAAACCGAGCAAGCAACTCTTTCCCTGAACCTGTTTCTCCTCGGATTAAAATGGTAATGTTCTTTTTGGCAAGCTTTTCAGCAATCAGAAGCAAGCGGTGCATTTTCTCGCTTCTGCCCGCAATAAACCCCAGAGATTCCAAAATTCTCTCTCTCTCTTCATCGGAAAAAGTCTCCGCTTTCGCTGTTGCCCGCGTCAGGGCCCTGTTAATCACCCGCTCCAGCTCTTCGAGATCACCAAAAGGCTTTTCTAAGTAATCAAAGGCACCTAAGTGAATGGCCTCTACCGCGGATTTCACGGTAGAATAGCCGGTCATCATAATCACTTCACACTCTGGCTGAGAAGCCTTGATCTCCCTCAAGATGGTGAGTCCGTCGACATCAGGGAGCTTGAGATCAAGAATGACCAGGTGAAACGGCTCCCTAATTGCCTCTCTGGCCTGCCCCCCGTTCTCCACCACCTTAACCTCGTAGCCTTTAGGCTCAAGGAGAAAAGTAAAAAAATTCCCAACCTCGTGCTCGTCATCAACGACCAGAATCCGAGCTGTCACTTTGACCCCTCCAGCTCCGTTGAAACGATTTCTCCAGCAACCGGGCTTCCTTATACCAAAGCTGTCCTCGGACAAACCTCCAACCACCATTATAGGCAATCTTCGACATAAAAACAAGAAAAGGGTAAATTATTCCGACTTTTCGTCGAATAATTTCGAATTTCCGTTAACAAACTGGGAAAAACACTCGCAACAGCGATTTACCAGTAGGAAAGTGGCTGACATCCGCGTGCTACCTTGTTCACGAATCCTCCTGTTGTTCAGAAACAGGAATCAGTAAGGTAAAAATGCTCCCTTTCCCAACCTGGCTCTCTACCTTGATCTTTCCCCCATGGTCATCAGCAATCTTTTTGCAGATGGAAAGCCCTAAACCTGTCCCTAGCTCTTTAGTTGTGTAAAAGGGCGTGAAAATTTGGTCCAAGCGGTCAGGGTCAATGCCGCAGCCTGTATCTTCGACAGCAACGTAAGCATACTGCCCTCGACAGCCTGAACGGATGTAGATTCGGCGGCTCTCTCTACCTTCAAACGAGTCGCGTGCATTAAGGAGAAAATTAACAATAACTTGCTCAAGGTGCTGCCTGCTCCCAACAACGGGAGGGAGCTCTCCCTGAAGGTCTTTGAAGATTCTGATGCAGTTTTTCTCAATTTGGTAGGACACAAGAGCTAACGCATCTTCAACAACATCATTAAGATTCAGTGTTTCGAAAGTATACTGCTCCTGACGGGCAAAAGTAGAAAGGTTTTGAATAATACTCTTGCAACGCTCACCACACTTTCTGATGTCTTCTAGGATCAGCCTTCTCTTCTCAGGTGAATACACCTGCTCATCGCGGAGCAAGAGGAGGGCATCACCGATGATCGCAGTCAAGGGGCTGTTTAACTCATGAGCAACTCCAGCAGCCAGTTCACCAATAGCTGCCAGTTTTGCAGATTGAATGAGTTGGGCCTCCATGTTAACCTTTTCGGTAACATCTCTGATGGCATTGACTACTTCCCGTACATGACCATCATCACCAAATACTGGATACACAGTGACATCCAGGATCTTTCCAGAAGAAAAGTAAAAACGTTGACTTACTGGCCTTCTGGTAAGGAAAACGCAATGTGCAGGGCAGTTCTTGCACTCCTGTTCCTTGGAGTTAAAAAAGAGGCAACATTTTTTACCAACCTGGAAGGGTTTTTTGAGCTCCCGCCACCCTTCCCTAAAAGCCTTATTAAACCTGACAAGCCGACACTCCTTGTCAATAACCACGATCATGTCAGTAGTAGCATTAAAGGTAGCCTCCCACTCCTGCTTAATTTTGCTCTCCTCGGCATAAAGGCGAGCATTTTCAATGCACAGGGCGAGGTGATCAGCTACCTGCTCCAGGAAAGGAGCATCTTCCTCAGCATAGGCGAAAGGAACCTTACTTCCCAAGTTTAGAGTTCCAATAGCTCTTCCTTTAACGATCAGGGGAACAATGACCCCGGAAGATATTCCCATCTGGAGCAGTTCCCGATCCTCGGGAAAAGGCAACTGGCTGGCAGCAATATCAGGTCTTACGATGATCTTCTTCTGGCTTATCGCCTTTGCGGGCCCTGAATCACCGAGAGCAAAAACAGCACCTTTTCCGAGCAACTGTTCTCCCTTCGGCAAACTCGCCTTAATTATTATACCCTCCCCCTCTAGGAGAGAGATGCTAAGGTGATCATAAGAGATGATCGTCTTCAGCTTATCGGCAATGCTCTCCAAGATCTCCTCAAGAGACATTTCCACAGTAATGCTCTTGGCAATCTGGTTAACTATCTCCAGCTGAGTATTCCTTTTTTCTGTTTCTTTCATCAGGGTCGAAACCATCTTATAACTATTTTCCCATTTCTCCCTGAGCATCGCTTCTTCGCGGTAGAGTCTAGCATTTTCAATAATCAACCCCAGTTGATCAGCCACTTTCTGGAGAAAATGAGCATCACTCTCCTTGTAGGCCCCCAGCTTTCTGCTCCCCAGATTAAGGGTCCCTAATACCCCACCCCGTGCGATCACCGGAACGATAATAAAGGAATTGATCCCGTATTCAAAAAGCCCACGGGCATAAACCCCACCATCGTGCTGGATGTCTGTCTTAATCGAAAACTGTTTTCTGCGGACTACTTCCCAGGACCAGGAACCCCGGGGATCGAGAACTGTCCCTATATTGAGAACCGGGGCATCTTTGGGCATTGCTGTCTTCACAACCAGTTCCCCGTTTTCGAGAAGGCAGAGATTCAGCAGGTCATAGGAGATGATCTGCTGCAGTTTCGTAGCCACATCTTCCATCATTTCCTCAAAAGACATTTCGATGGTAATTGATTTGGCAATCTGGTTGATGATCTCCAGCTGTAAGTTCTGTTTAAGGATCTCCTCCAGATAGGCATTAAAATGCGAGTTCTCGCCTCCTGAGTTATTGGCGATCTCGGCAAACACCTTATTTACCTTGTTCTTCACCTCCATAAATCCCCAACCCCCCTGCACAAAACTGCGCTGGCTACCCCAGTCTTCTGTCTCTTTGATCACCGCAAAAGTGTGCCCATCATTCCTGCAATATTTACTTTTTCTCGTCCAGGTCTGGGTTTCCCTTGTTTCTAACCTTTGATTTTAAATAAATTCAAGGAGTTGCACCAACCTCTCCCTGGAACAACTTATAACCAAATGGAATATTTTATAAAAGGAGATGAAATACAAAGGATGAATTTACAAATGAGGTGTGGAAAAATTGAAACGTGAAGATAAAGTAATCATCGTTTTCAGATCTACACACGATGCCATAAAAGCAAAGAATGTCCTCGGAAAAGAAGGGATCCCATTTGAGGTCATCCCTACACCTAAAGAAATTTCTGCTGAATGCGGGATCTCCCTAAAGATAGAGAAGTCTCTGAAAATCCAAGTCCTCCAAATTTTAAAATCCTGGAAGGTGAGGTTTCGAGATGATCTACTTTGACAACGCCGCCACCAGCTTTCCCAAACCCGAAGAAGTGTTCACTGCGATGAAAGACTACTTCTTCCATGTCGGCGGTAACACCGGCAGGAGTGCCCACAAAGCAGCCTTGAAGGCAAGCGAAATCGTGTTTGAAACCAGAGAAGCTCTGGCGAAACTCTTTAACATTAGCGACAGCTCCCGGATTGTGTTTACCAAAAACGCTACAGAAGCACTTAACTTCGCCATCTACGGGTTCTTGGAAAAAGGTGACCAGGTAATCACCACATCCCTTGAACACAACAGCGTTATGCGCCCCCTGCGCCACCTGGAGAAAATAGGCAAAATCAAACTGTTTATCGTCCCCGCCAGTGACCAGGGAATTATTGAGCCAGAGGACTTTGAAAAAATTCTCAAAAGAGAAAGAATCAAGCTCGTCGTCGTCAACCATGCTTCCAATGTCATCGGAACAATAGCCCCGATCAAGGAAATCGCCAAAACCGCTCACAGGTATGGAAGCGTGATCCTGATCGACGCAGCCCAGACAGCAGGTGTTATCAACATCGATGTTGATGAAGATGAAATCGACATGCTCGCCTTCACAGGACACAAATCCCTTTTTGGCCCCCAGGGAACCGGTGGCCTTTTTATCAGAGAAGGAATAGAACTGGAGCCACTAATCAGGGGAGGAACAGGGAGCAACTCCGAAGAAGAGATTCAGCCCAATTTTCTCCCAGATAAGCTGGAATCAGGAACACTCAACACAATAGGAATCGCCGGACTGGGAGCAGGAATAAAATACGTGCTCAGAAAAGGAATCTCCGAAATCTACCAAAAGGAAGCTGAACTGACAGAGTGCTTCATCAGGGAGGTAGAAAAAATTGAAGGAGTCATCTTATACGGTCCCCGAGAAACTGCTAAAAGAGTTGCAGTCGTTAGTTTCAACATCACGGGTTTGAGTCCTTCAGAAGTTGCTTATATCCTTGACCAGGAGTTCGGGATCGCCTGCAGGCCTGGTCTCCACTGTGCCCCTGCAGCACATCAAACAATCGGGACCTTTCCCCAGGGCACAGTAAGGTTCTCTTTTGGCTATTTCAACAGCCTCAGTGATATAGAAACAGGGATCAAAGCTTTGCAGAAAATTTCCAGGAGGTGTCTCTAATGAAAATTGTTGATGCTCGAGGTCTTCCCTGCCCACAACCTGTGCTCCTCACCAAAAAAGCCCTCGAGGAAGGAGAAAACGAAATTGTGGTTCTGGTAAGTGGAGACGCTCCCAAGGAAAACATCAAAAAGCTTTGCAGCCGCTACCAATGTGAAATTGAAGAAGCAAAAACCAGTGACGGCTGGAAGCTGGTTATCCGCCAGAAGGGCGCCCCAAGAGAGAAGCAAGAAGAAAGCAAACCAGCAACACCACAAACAGGTGCACCGGTTACCCTCCTGATCACCTGCAACAAGATTGGAGAAAACGAAGAGCTGGGGAAAATTCTTATGGAAGGATTGATCAACACCCTGCCCTCAGCGACAAATAAGCCCCAGCGGATTCTCTTCATGAATGAAGGGGTCTTCTTAACAACAGAAGGCTCACCTGTTCTCAAGGCTCTGAAGCAACTGGAAGAAATGGGGGTTGAAATCAGATCCTGTGGGACATGCCTTGACTTCTACAACTTGAAGGACAAGCTCCGCGTGGGAGTGATCACCAA
The DNA here is from genome assembly GCA_036742135.1 of Bacillota bacterium. Lineage (GTDB taxonomy): Bacteria > Bacillota > DSM-12270 > Thermacetogeniales > Thermacetogeniaceae > 50-218. Next base: position 4,100 of record DAINRC010000007.1, on the reverse strand, counting down.
CATGTACGACACCGTAGAAGCCCTTACCAGCGGTCACATAATCACCAAAATATAACCGTGAAGAAAAGCAAAAAGGTTTCCAGAACTCGAATAAAGAAATAAGTGACAAAAAAATCGAGTACTAAGCGAAGGGAGAACTGTAGGGTGACCAAAAAACTGCTGGAAAACCAGGATATCATTTGCATCTCTTCTGTTGACTGGGAGCCTATCTGGACGCGTAAGCAGCAGGTAATGTCCCGGCTGCCAACCTCAAATCGGATTCTCTATGTAGAACCACCGATCTCTCTGCTCTCTCCTTTCAAAGACCCTTCTTGCTGGAAAAAGTGGAAAACATGGAGTGAAGGGTTGCGAAAATGGAGGGAAAACATTTACCTCTACTCCCCGCCAGTGATCCTTCCCTTCGGGAGTGTATACAGAACTATCAACTGGTTGAATCAATCTTGGCTACTGCCCTTCCTGCGTGCTGCCGTCAGAAAGTTGAATTTCCAAGATCCGATTCTCTGGACCTACCTCCCGAACACCGCCGACCTCGTGGGAAAACTGGGAGAAAAACTGGTGATTTACGATTGTGTTGACGAGCACTCAGCTTATACTGGCTTTCGTCCAGCAACCGTGGCCAGCCTTGAGAAAAAGCTCCTTCAAAAGGCCGACATCGTCTTCGTCACCGCCAAAGGCCTTTATCAAGCCAAGAAACCCTACTGCAAAGAGATTCACCTGATCCCCAATGCAGCCGATGTCGCCCACTTCCGGCGTGCCCTTGATCCGGCGACACCGGTTGCCCCGGAACTGAAAAACCTCCCCAGGCCAGTGGTCGGTTTCATCGGGGTGATCCAGGACTGGATTGATACCGACCTCATTGCGGAACTCGCCAAAAGGAAGCCTTCCTGGTCTTTTGTGCTCGTAGGACCTGCAGCACCTGGTATCGATCTCAGCAAACTCCGGGCACTTCCTAACGTTTACCTCTTAGGAAGAAAGGAAAAAGAGGTGCTACCAAGCTACCTCAAAGGCTTTGATGTTTGCCTTAACCCCTTTCGCTTGAACAGACTTACAGCAACAGTTAGTCCTCTAAAGTTCTACGAATACCTGGCCTCGGGAAAGCCCGTGGTCTCCGCTCCCCTACCAGAAGTAGAACCTTATTCCGGTATTGTAGAAATCGCCACTACTCCCGAGGAATTCGCCCAAAAAATCGAAAATGCCATCAATCTTGAGACTCCTGAACGGAGGGCAGCTCGCCTTAAAATCGCTGAAGAAAACTCCTGGGAGCAACGGGTAGCAGAGATGATGGAGAAAATCGTCCGACACCTCAATACAATTTCAGAGCAACCAAAATAGAGGCCTGAAAGCTCCAAGAAGGAACTCCTCAACTTTAACAAGAAAATCAAAATATAGAACAGCAAGAAACCAAAACACTGAAGAAGAAAAAAGAAAGGAAGAAGTGCAGTGACAGAAAGAAGGATCGCCATTATCGGGCTTGGTTTCGTTGGATTGCCTCTGGCGCTCAGCTTCGCCATGAAAGGGTGCCAGGTATGCGGTATTGATGTTGATACCGAACTTGTGGAAAACTTGAACAAAGGGATTACTCATCATCTCGAAGCCTACCAAGGGAAATCGATACAGGAAATACTCAAAGAACAATTGAAGGCAGGAAGGTTTCGCGCCTCTACGGACCCTAAAGAGGCACTGGAATCATGTAGAGATATCATTGTCACTGTTGGTGTTCCCGTGGTTGGAGGCATTCCTGACCTTACACCTCTTCGCAATGCCGTAACCGCGATCGCCAGAGAACTACAACCTGGGCAACTCGTTCTGCTGAGAAGCACAGTGACTCCGGGAACCACCAGAAAAGTGGTGCAACCAATTTTGGAATCTTCAGGACTACAAGCAGAAAAAGACTTTTTCCTAGCTTATGCCGCTGAGAGGATCGCCGAAGGCCGGGCTTTCGAAGAATTCGAAAACATGCCAACAGTAGTCTGCGGGGTGGGCAAAGCGAGCCTGGAACGAGCCAAGGAAGTTCTCAGGATAGTCACCAAGGCCGAACTAATCGAAGCAAGTTCGATCGAAGTCGGTGAAACGGCAAAAATCCTCGAAAACCTGTCGAGAGACGTCGACATCGCTCTAGTCAACGAGTTCGCCAAGTTCACCAAAGCACTAGGGATTGACATCTTTGAAGTGATCAAAGTCGCCAATACTCATAAGAGGGTGAACCTGCTGCAACCAGGGCCGGGTGTGGGAGGCTACTGCATCCCTAATGCCTTTTATTACCTGCTCCCCCGAGCGCTCGAACTAGGCCTCAATTTGCGGCTCTTCCCAGTTGCCCGCCAGATCAATGACGAAGTTCCCCTTGGGGTAGCTGGCCTTATTTTAAAAAACCTCCCTGTTCCCCCGGCGAAGGCGAAGGTGGCTGTTCTTGGGATTGCGATGAAGGATTACTCCAATGACGACCGACTCAGTCCCGCACTGGAGGTCATCAAGGTGCTTCAGAGAGCAGGGGTCCAAGTAGCAGCTTTCGATCCCGCTGTTCCTAAAGTCTATCCTTTCTCAGTCTCCACCCTGGAAGAAGCGCTGCACGGAGCTCACGGGATTGCTGTCCTGGCGCGCCAGCATGGTATTGACTACCAGAATCTCTCCTACTTTTGGAAGTTAATGAGCAAAGAAGGACCTTTCATCGTTGACACCAGAAACATCTACAAGCATCTAGAAGTAGAAAAGGCAGGCTTCCGCCTGGAAACCCTATAGCCGAGAAGTCCCATGGAATTCCTGTTAAAAAAGAGCACTATTAGGATATTTAGGAGCACTCTACGAGGTGCTCCTTTTTAGCTTATCACAGGAGGTTCTTTCGAAATTTAAAAAGGGGTCAAGCCTTACTTTTGGTTCAACCTTGGCCCGATATTATGAGAATCAGAAAAATGAACATACTAATAAACACCTTAGACAAATCCAAAGGAGGGTTTGGCATGGAAGTTTACGTTGACCCTGATCTTTGCATCAGTTGTGGAAACTGCATTGACATCTGTCCCGAGGTCTTCGACTGGGATGAAGAAGGAAAGGCACGGAGCCTCTTCGATGAAGTGCCCCAGGAATTAGAAGAATGTGCCACTGAAGCCATGGAAAATTGTCCTGTAGATGCAATTAAAAACGCTTCTTAAATAAAGAGGTGTTCGCCTGTGAAACTACCATCAGGGGAAAGAAGCATTTTCGCTTATTTCCCTTCTCCTGACCTCGCCCAAAAAGCAGCAACTGCACTGAAAGATGCGGGATTTCATGCACTGCAAATCGACCGCATCTCCCGTCACGGAGCAGAAGCAAATGCTTCCCTCGACAATCCTCTCAACCGCTCCTTAAGCATCGCCGGAATCACCATCTACTCCGATGGGGGAGAAACCATGAGCGACTCCGAACGAGTGCTCCTTGCTTCAGGCCCGTCTTCAAGCGGGTACGGAAATCCTGAAGCAGGTATAGCCGGAGGAAAGGCGTTCCTGCTCACACTGGTGACGCCCGAAGAACGGGTAGCTGAAGCGGTCAGGATCATCAAAAACCACGGTGGTGAGGTGTAAGGTATTAAACCTAAAAAGCCACTCTCCTGGTTTGAGAGTGGCTTGTTCTATTCTTTATTGGTGGAGGCGCGGGGAATCGAACCCCGGTCCGGAAGAATGGCCACAAAGGCTTCTCCGAGCGCAGCCTGTATTTTGGTTCTCGCCTGAGAGGCTCCTACAGGCAGGATCCTCTCCCGGCCAGCCTCTTGCTTTTCCCATTGGCTCCGGGAGGCACCGGAACCAAGGTATCCTGCCTTAGTGACGCCCTATCCTCTACCGCAGGAAAGTAGAGGGAGGACGTGGCCGCTTAAATCTTAAGCAGCCAGAGCGAGTTCTTCGTTGGCGTTTATTTTGTCTTCCACCGTCTTCCGGGCTGGTGGAACCCCGGCTCGCTACCTTTGCACCCACTTCCCCCGTCGAAACCATTACGCCCCCATTTTTCTGTTTCCAAATCAAGTTTATAAAAAATTCTAAACTAAATTATATCACGGAAACACAATTTCGCAACTCTCCCATTGACTTCCTCCCCAGGGCTAAAGCCCGGGGATTCCTTCAGGCGGCTTACGC
>DAINRC010000006.1:0-44928 GCA_036742135.1 Bacillota bacterium | reverse complement strand
TCGTAGATATGAGCCACGGTTGCCGGAGCGGTCGCAGTTGCGCTGACTGGCGGCGGGCGTCGAAGGTGTGGGCCCCGAAAGTGGAGAGACCCAAAGCTGCAACGACGGGGACGAGAATACCCTCCTGCTCCCAGTTCCAGAGGGTGCGGACCATAACCCGGAAAATGTCGGCAACTTGGCGCGGTAGCAAGGGATCCGCCTAGCTGGTAGCCAACCACATCCCCCAAAAAATGACTTTTTTCCTCACCCTTCCTCCTTGACCTGGGAAACTTGAAAAGCACAAAAGCAAAAGGCGCCCCAAAACCATCTCCCACCGGGCCGCTTTTTTGCAAACATCCCGCTAACCGCTTGTAAGCCACTTGCAAACGAACTATTTTGAACCCCTTGACAGGATTTTTCTGGACTGTTTCGGACATCCTTAAAAAACAGAAAAAACCTACCCGGCCTTGATTTCAAGGGATTTTTCCGGGGCGAAGGGGCGAGGCACGGATACCACATTCCTTACCCGAAAAGAAGGCCTGCATTTTTAAGTGGTACAAGGTTGGGAACCAGCCCACCAGGAGGTTGCCAGAGCCTCTTCTGCCTTCCGGCGAAAACGCCGCACTGCTTCTTCAAGGCTACCCTCCTGGAAAAGCGCCGATCCAATCACCAGAAAGTCAGCACCCGCAGCAACAGCAGTAGCGATCGTCTGGGGGTTAATCCCGCCGTCGACCTGAAGAGACACGGAAAGTCTTTCCTTGAGAATGCGACTCCGCAACAACCTGATCTTGCGGCAGACCCCTTCGATGAACCTCTGACCACCCCAACCAGGGTCAACGGTCATCAGCAGGACCAGATCCACTTGATCGAGGACATACTCAACAACTTCAAGAGGTGTTGCCGGGTTAAGGGCAACTCCGGCACGCAGACCAAGATTTTTGATTTCCCGGACAACCCTGTGCAGGTGGGGGCAAACCTCAGCGTGGACAGTGATGGAACCCCCTCCAGCAGCAGCAAAAGGCTCGAGGAAACGCTCCGGTTTTTCCACCATCAAGTGGACATCAAAAGGCAGCTTGGTCACCTGGCGAAGAGAAGCCACAACAGGAGGCCCGAAGGTGAGATTGGGAACAAAGTGGCCATCCATAATGTCGAGATGGAGGCAATCGGCTCCCCCTTTTTCCAACAGGGCAACCTGTTCACCCAAATGAGCAAAATCTGCTGTCAAAATCGATGGAGCAATGCGGATCTTCATTATTTGTAATTCCGCTCCTTTTGCATGATTTCAGAAAGCAGCTTCAAGTAATTCTGGTAGCGGCTGGCGATAAGACTGCCGTCGGCAAGTGCCTTCTTGACCATGCAGTCAGGTTCACCAAGATGGAGACAATCGGAAAAGCGACACCCTGCTGTCAGTTCCCTAATTTCTGGGAAATAGAGACCCAGTTCTGTGCTTTTCATCTGGGGCAACTCCAGATTGCTAAAACCCGGGGTGTCGGCAACCAAACCTCCCCCCACAGAAAGCAGCTCCACGTGCCTGGTGGTGTGCCTCCCCCTGCGCAGCTTTCTACTTACTTCCCCTGTTTTCAGCGAAAGACCGGGCTCAAGGGAGTTAAGGAGTGACGATTTCCCGACACCAGAAGGACCAGCAAACACTGAAATCTTGTCCTTCAAAAGTTTGCGCAGGTCTTCGATCCCCTCTCCCAGGGTTGCCGATGTGAGCACAGTCGGATAGCCAAGTTTCTGATAAATTCCAGCAAAATCAGAAGCAGTTTCCGAAGAAACAAGGTCAATCTTATTAAAACAGATCACAGCATCGATCCCTTCGTAACCACAGAGAACAAGGAGGCGGTCGAGGAGAATCAGGTCAGGTTCTGGCTGCGCAAGGGAAAAGACGATAATCGCCTGATCAACGTTGGCTACAGGCGGACGGATGAGCATGTTTCTGCGGGGTAAAACCTTTTTGATGACACCTTCATCTGCCCCCAATGGCTCAAACTGAACATGGTCTCCGGCAAGCAGGTGTTGTTCTTCGTAGCGGAGCCGACCACTGCCCCGACAGCGCCAGATCTCTCCATCAGAAAGCACAAAGAAAAAGCCGCCATAACCCTTGACAATAATCCCTTCTTTCATCAGTGCCTCCTCTCACCCTCTACACTTGGTATTTTTCTACAAGTTCGCCTTGGAAGTAGACTTTCACCTCTCCTGATCCGAAGACCTCAACATTCTGAGTAATCTCCTCTCCTGAGCGGTGGAAACGCTGGTAGACCACCCGCTCCCCGCGCTGGTCACGGACAACAACCTTAACCTCACCATCATCCTGAACTTTCAGAGTCAAGGGAACAACCTGAACTTTAACTCCTGGACCCTTACTGCGGACAATGTCAACAACTTCACCACTGGAAACAACTGTCCCTGGCTTAATTTCCTGGCCACACACCACACCTGCAGGATACTCCTGGCTTTCCTCCTCCTTAATTTCTCCCAAGACCAGCCCCAGATTTTCTAGGGTCTTCGAAGCCTGCTCCACAGTCAACCCCAGCAGCGAAGGCATGACCACCTGACGGGGAGGAGGCCCTTTGCTGATGATCAGGGTGATCTGAGAGCCCTCAGGAACCTTTTGCTCACCTTCAGGATTCTGGCTGATTACTGAGCCCGCGGGAACCTTTTCATCATAGAATTCAGCAACAGGGGTCTTGACCTTGAAGCCACTGCTTTCCAGAAGGGCCCTGGCCTCCTGCAGAGGGTAACCCCTGACATCAGGCAGCCACACAAGCTGAGGACCTTTGCTCACCCATAATTCGACAACCCGCTTCTTTTTTACCCTAGTTCCCTCAAGAGGACTCTGGCGGACAATGAGACCTTCAGGTGTTTCACGATCGTAAACCTCATGAACTCGGTAGCGCAAACCAGCTTCTGTGAGTTTCTGCTTAGCCTCATCCAGAGGAAGACCTGTTACCGCAGGAACAGTAACTTCCCCTGAATGCTGCAAGATTGAGCCGAGCAGGAAGCCAGCAGCGACAAATAAAACGGCAACAAGGGCAACCACGACCCAGCCCCGCAAGCGCGGCTTCAGGTTCCTCTGGTGATAAAGCACCCGGGTCTGCTCATCCTCCGGTTCCGTAGCCTCTGCAAAACCCCCTCCAGTTAAGGCTCTCCTCATTTCATCAGCACTATGAAAACGGTCGTCCGGGTTTTTCGCCATTGCCTTGAGAATGATTTGTTCCAGTTCCTGGGGAATCGCCGGGTTTCTCCGGCGGACAGGAGGAGGTTCTTCCTGCAAGTGCTTGAGGGCAACTGAAATCGGATTGTCCCCTTTAAAAGGCACCTCCCCAGTGGCCATCTCGTAGAGGACAACCCCAAGGGAATAGAGGTCTGACCTGGGGTCAACCTCCTGGCCTTGGGCCTGCTCAGGCGAAAAGTAGTAGACAGAGCCGACTACAGTGCCTGACTGGGTTACCGTGGCAGCAGGCACAGAAAGCACCCGGGCCAAGCCGAAGTCGGTTACCTTAACCCGACCTCCATTGGTGATCAGGATATTGTGAGGTTTGATGTCCCTGTGAACAATCCCCTTCTGGTGAGCATGGGCAAGAGCAGCGCATACCTGGGCTCCGATACTGGCAATCTCTTGGGGAGAAAATGGGGCCCTCTTCTTGATCACTTCCTTGAGGTCTTCCCCCTCTACATACTCCATAACGAGGTAAGGGAGTCCTTCATGCTCCCCCACATCGTAGATGTTGACGATATTCGGATGAGAAAGACTGGCAACAGCCTGGGCTTCCCTTTGAAAACGCTGGAGGAACTCTTTGTCCTCAGCCAACTCCTCCCTCAAGACTTTTATCGTCACCGGGCGGTTCAAGACCCTGCACCTGGCCAGATAGACATTGGCCATTCCTCCAGAAGCCAGCCTGGAAATAATCTCATACCTGTTTCCTAGAACTTTACCGACCACCTACTCCTTTCCCTCCTCAGAGAGGGCAAGCGCGATCAATTTCCTGGCAATTGGTGCCGCGACCTTGCCTCCCTCGCCACCGTTTTCGATGATAACACTGACAGCTACCGAGGGGTTCTCCGCTGGCGCAAAAGCCACAAACCAGGCATGAGGCCTTCCTCTGGGGTTCTCCGCACTCCCAGTTTTTCCGGCCACTTGAATTCCTGGCAGAGATGCTGCTGTTCCCGTCCCCGAGTTGACGACTTCGACCATGGCCTCTTTCACCTGAGCAGCCACCTCAGGACTGCATACCCTGCGCCAGACCCTCGGTGACCTCTTCCAGAGCACTTCATTCCGAGAACTGCGAATTTCCTGCACTAAGAACGGTTCCATCATCACCCCATTGTTACCTAAGGCTGCAGTCACCAGAGCCATAAAGAGAGGGGTAACGAGAATCTTCCCCTGCCCCACAGCAGCTTCGGCCAGCGCATTAGCTGAGGTCAGGCTTTTTTCTGGCAGAGGAACCTTTGCTGTCGGTAGTTCAAAAGGGAGCTCTTCGCCCCACCCAAAGACCCGCAGTCCAGAAGAAAACCGTTCAGCACCAAGTCGCAACCCCAGTGAGGCGAAGTAGCTGTTGCAGGAAACGGCAAGGGCCTCCTTCAAGTCAACCTTTCCGTGAGGCCTCAGGTCACGCAAAGTTCTCCCCGCCACGACTATTTCTCCACGACAGGAAAAAACTTCCCCTGCCAGGCCCGGAAAGCGTTCGATCCCGAGCGCTGCAGTCACAATCTTGAAAACCGAGCCCGGAGGATAAAGGCCGAGTGTTGCCCTGTTGAGCAGCGGGTGACGGGAATCGTTCCTGATTTGCTCCCAGTTCTTTTCCAGATATTCTGGGTTGGGATCAAAGCCTGGGGTGCTTACAAGAGCAAGAATTTCCCCAGTCTTGGGGTTGAGAACAACGGCAGCACCCTGATAAGAAGCAAGAAGCTGTCCTGCTAACTCCTGGAGCTGGTGGTCGATGGTGAGATAAAGGTTGTGACCATGAAGATCACTAGAACCAGAACGCAGCAGCAAACTGCTTCTGAAATCACCCTTCAGCCCCAGGAGATAAGCGTCATATTCGCCTTCTAACCCCCACTTTCCCAACCGCCGTGAATGGTAGCCAAGAATATGGCAGTACAAGTCTCCATATGGATAGCAGCGGACCACTGTTTCTCCCTGGCGCAAACTTGTTGCTACATTTTCGCCCTCTCTGGTGTAAATTCCTCCTCGCAGCACTCGCTTTTCTAAAACCCACAGCCTGGGATCTCCATGTTCTTCCCTCAGAGAAGGGCAGAGCTTCAGTTGCAGGAACAACAGCCACAAAGAAAAAGCCAGAAAGCAAGCCAAAACAATGATGCTAAACTTCCTGATGAGACCTGACACCAGCCTCACCAACCTCTTCACTCACCTTTAAAAGCAAGGCGATAGTGATGTTCGAAGAAACAAGAGAACTTCCTCCATAGCTCAAGAAAGGAAGCGGAACCCCTGTAAGAGGGAGCAAACCAGTAACTCCTGCCAGGTTCACCAGAGCCTGGACAGCCAGCAAGAACATCAGGCCAAAAACTAAAAAACGAGATGCCCCATCTGGCGCCCGGAGAGAGAGTTGAAAACCACGCCAGACAGTGATCATATAGAGGAAAACAACAGCAAGGGCCCCGATCACCCCTAACTCCTCGGCGATCAGCGAAAAGAGGAAATCAGTATGCACCTCAGGGATCATCTGGGGAAAACCGTTCCCCAGGCCCCAACCGAACACCCCTCCATTCCCGAGGGCAAAAATTGACTGAACTACCTGGTAGCCACCTGTGGTGGCATGTCCCCAGAGATCCAGAAAGACAGCGATTCTCGCCCGAACATGAGAAAAGCAGTAGTAAGCGCCAACAGCACCCCCGAGAAAAAGCAGCAACCCTCCCCAAAGGTGGAGACGGTGACCTGTGGCTGCAGAAATGACTATCCAAAAAGTTACCAGATAAAGGAAGACCATCCCGATGTCCCGCTGCAGAACTAGAAACAGCAGAGAAAGTCCGCAACCTACCAGCACAGGGAAAAAATAGCGCCCCAGTCCAGGGAAACGCCGGAGAACCCATCTGTTTTCATCAAGATAATCTGCCAGAAAAGCGATCATGAAAATTTTCGCAAATTCCGAGGGCTGGAAAGAACAAATACCAAGAGAAATCCAACTCCTGGCCCCACCAGCTTCAACCCCGAGCAAAAAAGGTAACCCAAGCAGCAGCAGTCCCCCAACCATCAGGGAATACCTGTATTTGAGAAGCAGCCGGTAGCTCTTCAGGAAACCGAGAACTACCCAGAAGGAAAGCAAACCCAGCACAACCCAGCACGACTGCCGAAAACCCAGCAAAAGGCTAATCCTGGTGAGGAAAACAAGACCAGTGGCGGTAAGGATCGCAGGTATAAGGAGCAACAAAAAATCCCCGTGACGCCAGTAAACATAAAAGAGACATGTAGCAGAAAGGAATAACGCAACAATTCCTAGACAAACCAAACCCCGGAGAGGAAGAGAACCGGAAAAGTAGAGTGACGCCGCCCCGGAGGCAAGTAAAAGACCTGGAAAAAGGCTGAGCAAAGCTTTATTTAACTTTCCGGCTTTCACCAGAACAAAAGTGATGAAGAAAAGAACAAGACAAATAAGAAGCAAATACTTGAGCAAAAAGAGCCAGATAAACGCCATCACTTTTAATTAATCTCCTTCGAACTCCAGGAGATCTTCTCCGACCTGGATCTGGTCTCCTGGTTTCAGGCAGTGTTCGGTGATCCGGGAGCCGTTGACATAAGTTCCGTTTTTGCTTTTTAGATCCGTAAGATAAAGCTTGCCATCACGCCACTCCAAGAGGGCATGTTCCCGGGAAACCGTAGGATCAGTGAGCACCACCTCGCAGGTAGCCCTTCTTCCCACAACGTAGCGTTCGCCTCTTTGGAGAAAAAACCTTTTTCCCCGATCCGGGCCAGCAACCACCACTAAAACTAGTTGTCCCCCATCTTCTGCAACTTCTTTGCTCCTGAACACCATCGTTCGTCCGGTTTGCTCACTATCATTAGGCGAAAAAGGTCCTTCTTGTTCCCCAGCAACAGCAAAACCGGAGCTTACTCTGAGTTCACCAGGCTTCAGGTTCGGGTCTTCGCAGAAAGTAATCCGCGGTCTCCCAATAAGGGTATAACCCTTTTCCCGGGCCCTTTTCCAGAGGAACTCCTCAAGCTCCTTGCTAAACGGCTCTTGCAGTGGGGCAAACTTCTCAAAATCGCTTTTCTCTAATCTGATAGTAAAAATATTGGGAGCATACACCCGGGAAACACTGATCCTCTTCTGGGCATCCAGTTCTCGAGCGAGAACACGAGCAATCTCCACTGGTTCCACATGATTCCTGGTTTTTCGAAAGAGGCCTTCCCAAAAATCGCTCAACCATTCTTCGAGCTTCTGGAAACACACAACAACCACCAGGCTTTTTTATCTTAGCTTTTCCAGACAGGCGAGGAAAAATCCGTCAGTTTGATGTTTGTGGGGCAACAACTGCAAATAGCCAGAAGCCGCTGTTTCCCAGTCATAGGGATCGCTTCGCAGAGAAAGAGGAAGCCGCGACCTGACGTCCCTCATGACGAAGTTAGGGTTGGTAGCAAGGAATTGAGAAACCACATCAAGATTCTCTTCCGGTTCCGTAGAACAAGTGGCGTAAACAAGAATCCCCCCTTTTTTCAGACACCTGCTGGCACCACTCAAAATTTCCAGTTGCTGTTGGGTATACTTCTCAAGCTCCCTTTCCTGAACACGCCACCTCAGCTCAGGCCTCCTGCGGATCACCCCCAGCCCGGAGCAGGGGACATCCACAAGGAGGTAATCGGCCTTCTCCTCCAGTTCCTCAGGAAGAGCGCGGGCATCAAGAAGCCGTGTTTCCACTATGGAAATCCCTAGCCGCGAGCAGGCCTCTTCGACAAGCTTCAATCTGTGCTCGTGGATGTCGAGTGCCAGAATTTTCCCTTGATTTCTCATCAACTGAGCCAGGTGAGTGGTCTTCCCTCCGGGACCACTGCAGGCATCAACCACAAAAGAGCCAGGAGAAGGATTCAGGAGATGGGAAGCAAGCATGGAACTCTCGTCCTGAGCAACAAAAAGCCCTTCTTGGAAAGCGGTAAGCTCAGCCAAGAAAGGAGTATTCTTGACCCTCAACCCCTCAGGAAGTAAAGGGCTGGGCTCAGCAGCAATACCTTCCTCTTGCAACAGTTCCCGCAGCTCTTCAGGAGAGGTCTTCAGCGTGTTACACCGCAAAACGAGGGGAGGAACCTGATTGTTCGCCTGGCAAAGGGCGATGGTGTCTTCTCTTCCAAACCTTTTTAGCCAGCGCTCCACCAGCCAGGCAGGATGAGAGTATTTGACACTGATGTGAAGAACAGGATCATCCTCTAGGGAAGGATAACTGACTTCCCTGCTATTCCGGGCAATACTACGCAGCAGCCCATTAACAAAACCGGCCAGCCCCTCGAGATTCCATTTGTTCGCCAGCTTTACTGCCTCATTGCAAGCAGCACTGGCGGGGATGCGGTCAAGATAAAGCAGTTGATAGACAGCGGTGCGGACAATATTCCGGATCACCGGGTGCATCTTTTTCACAGGCACACTGGAGAACTGGTCGATCACCCAATCGAGAGTGTTCTGGTAACGCAAAGTTCCGTAGACAAGTTCTGTCAGTAGGTCGACATCCACCTTTTTGAGCTTGTTTCCCAGGGCTATTTTTCGCAAGAGGAGGTTGGCAAATGCCCCCTCCTGTTCGACAGCCAAAAGAAGGCGAACAGCCCCCTCTCTTGCCGACGAAAACCTTAACGACCTCTTTCCCTTCACTAGGAGTCGCTCACCTCGGTCCTGAGATAAAGTAGCGAATGGCTTTTTCAACTTCCTCCAGATTAACCCTGGTGTTGAACCAGGGTCCAAAAGGGCGTTCATTTAAAACCCCAAGCACAGGCAGAGGATTGGTATCCTGGATTCCGCTGCTGAGGTCACGCTCACAAGCAATGGCGATGATCGCCTTGGGCTTGTACATCTTGACAAAGCGCCGAGCAAGAGTGCCCCCAGTAGCGAAAGCCAGTCTGACACGGTAGTTGTCCCGCAACTCAAGCAGAGCAGCAACCTGGCACTTTCCACACCTTCTGCAGTTATCAGGGTTAAGGGTGATCTTGTAAGGACATTCAGACCGCTGGAGACAATGGGGAGCCAGGATCAGGAGTTCCTCCGGCTCCACGACTTCCCTCCTCGCCAGCACCAACTGGTTATTCACCTCAACGTAGGAGGCCTGAATTTGTTCTATGGGGATGCGGAAAACCCGACCTAAAACAAGCGAAAGCGGGTAAAGAACACTGAGGGTAATCCTGATCAAGTGTTGAAAAGAAGGAAAACTCCTGACACTCCAGATAGTCAGCACAATCCCGAAAATCCCAAAGGAGACGATTCCCACAACACCCAGGAAAACAACGGTCAAGAGATAAAAAATGAGCCTGTTAACTGGATTTTCCCAGTTGAGCGCAAGATAAACCGAGAAAACAGCAAGCCCAAGAATGACCACAACCCCCAGGGTGAGTAGGCCAATAAAGAGCCGCTTCCTGGCACGCACGACAACCTACTCCCCTAGAACTGTGCCAGACTGGAGGCGATACCCCCGCAAAAACTCGGCGGCACTCATCCGAGGACGACCTGCTGGCTGCACTTCCTTGATCAGGAGGCAGCCTTCTCCTGTCTGAACGATGAAACCATGCTTCTCGTCAGTTTCAGTAACCTGACCTGGACAGAATTTTCCAGGATCACCAGGCAGAACCTGGGCCCTCCAGATTTTGAGAATTCTGCCCCTGAAAAAAGTGTACGCCCCGGGTGCAGGATTCATACCCCTGATTTTGTTATTCAAGGCCTCAGCCTGGTGATCCCAAGAAATTTTCCTCTCTTCTGGCGTAATCGGCGGGGCATAGGTAGCCTTCGCCTCGTCCTGGGGGATCCGGGGAGCCTCTCCCCTTTCCACCAACCTCAGCGTCTCAAGCATCAACTGAGCACCTTTGTCCGCCAGCACTTGCTCCAGTTCACCAAAAGTCATCTCCGATCCGATTTCTATTCTCTCCTGGAGGACGATGTCCCCGGCATCCATCCTCTCGTTCAGGAACATTGTGCTCACCCCGGTTTCCTTCTCTCCGTTGATGATCACCCTCTGAATCGGGGCCGGACCTCGGTATGCCGGCAAAAGGGAAGGATGCAGATTGAGGCAGCCTAGCAGTGGAAGTTGCAATAGCCAAGATGGAAGCAACTGCCCAAAAGAGACCACAACGATCACGTCTGGCCTCAATTCCGCAAAAAACGGTCGCAGAGCGGCATCTTTCACTGACTCCGGCTGATAAACAGGCACACCGTGTTCCAGACAAAATTTTTTTGCCGGCGGAGGTGTTACTTTGAGCCCTCTGCCCTTCCTGCGGTCTGGCTGGGTAACCACTCCCACCAGTTTCCACTGGCTTTGGAGAATCGCCAGCAAAGTAGGAATGGCAAACTCTGATGTCCCCATAAAAAGAATCTTCATCTACCAGAACCTCTTTCTAAGAAAAGATCTCAATGGCTTTATCGATAAAAAGAATTCCATCAAGGTGATCGATCTCATGCTGCAGGGCACGGGCACCTAAACCACTGGCTTTGATCTCAATTTCCTTCCCATTCCTGTCCCATCCCCGAACAACGACCCGAGAGGCCCTCCGCACCTTACCGGCAACCCCGGGGATGCTGAGACAACCCTCAACATCAACATCTTCTCCCTTCCTGGAAACGATCTCGGGGTTGACCAGTTCCCACAACCCCTCACCAACATCAACTACGATCACTCGCTTCGAGACACCGATCTGGGGAGCGGCAAGCCCAACACCCCTGGCAGCATACATCGTCTCAGCCAGATTATCGAGCAGTTTCTGAATGTTTCTGGTAACTTCGGGGACAGGTTGCGCCTTTTCCCTCAAAACAGGGTCACCGATAACCACGATCTTGTAGACGGCCATTTCCTGACATCTCCTCGCGGCAAAATATCCTTAAATTAAGGAGCATCAAAACCCGAAAGGGTCGACATCTACACTAATTATAACACTCGATCTGTTGCGGTAGTAATTCAGGCATTCGCGGATCTTTGCCCTCTGCTCAGAGATGTCTCCTTTCAACATCAGCTGCCACCTATAGTAACCCTTAACTTTGAGGACAGGCGCAGGGGCAGGACCCAGGACAGTGACACCAGAGCCTTCTAATAGCTCTTTCAATTCCTTGGCAACAGACTCGGCAATCCTCGCCACTTCGTCCTCCTTCTTCCCAACTACTCGAATTCTTACCAGCCCTATAAAAGGAGGATACCCGAAGTAGAGGCGTCTCCCCATTTCCTCCTTATAAAAATAACCGTAGTTCTGGTGGCACGCTGCCCTGATGCTGTAATGACCCGGAGAATAGGTCTGAATCACCACCTCTCCAGGAACCCTGCCCCTCCCTGAGCGCCCGGCAACCTGAGTAAGCAACTGATAGGTGCGCTCTGCAGCCCGGAAATCGGGAAAATAGAGAGATTGATCAGCATTTAGAACTCCAACAAGAGTAACCCCGGGAAAGTCGTGGCCTTTTGTAACCATTTGAGTGCCCAGGAGAATGTCAATTTCCCTCCTGGCAAACCTCCCCAAAATTTCAGCAATAGCCCCTTTCCTCCTCACTGTGTCCAGATCCAGCCTCTGAATCCGGGCCTCTGGGTAAAGCCGGCAAAGCATCTGCTCAATTCTCTGGGTCCCTGCCCCGAGCAGCCTCATCCCTCCGGAACCCCCACACCAAGGACAGGACTCCGGGAAGTCATATCTGAAATTACAGTAGTGACAGCGCAGATCCCGTGTCGCCCGATGGTAGACTAACGAGATCGAGCAGTTATTACACCTGAGGACATAACCGCAAAAAGAGCAGAAGACCATAGGAGCAAATCCGCGCCTGTTGAGAAAAAGGATCACCTGTTCCTCTTTCCGTAGCCGCTCGCTGATCTTTTCTCTCAGGTAAGAGCTTAAGAGGCTGACATTTCCGGCCTTTTGCTCGGCCCGCAGATCGACAAGAGTGACCCGAGGCAGAAAGCGGCCCGGGGGTCTTTTGGTTAGCAGGAGAAGTCTGCTTTCACCCTTACGGGTACGGGTGTAGCTTTCGAGAGAAGGAGTAGCACTTCCGAGAATTAAAACCGCATCATTGAAGACCGCCCGCTTCCTAGCAACATCGCGGGCATTGTAGTAGGGCTGCTCCTGCTCTTTGTAAGAAGGGTCGTGTTCCTCATCAACGACCACCAGACCGAGACTGCGAAAGGGAGCAAAAACCGCTGACCTCGGCCCAATAAGCACCTTAATTTGCCCTCTCCTGACCCCACTCCAAATCAGGTATCTTTCTCCGCGTGCCAGCCTGCTGTGCCAAACAGCGACCAGTTCCCCGAAAACGTCCCTGAAGCGCGCTTCCACAAGGGGTGTGAGACCAATCTCCGGAACAAGGTAAAGAACTTGAAGCCCTGAGGTAACAGCAAGGCGAGCTGCACGGAGATACACCTCGGTCTTCCCACTTCCAGTGACTCCATGAAGCAGAAACTCCTGGTGCTTCCTCTGCTTTAAGGCTGCTTCGATCTCCCTGAGAGCAGCCAACTGTTCTGCCGTCAGCAGCACTTTGGTAGAAGACGGCAAAGTCAGCCCTTGGGTGGAAGCTTTCCTCACTGACCTGGGCTTTTGAGGAGGAGCCATCAGCCTCAAAACACCGGGAAGAGGGTAAAAATAATGCTCAGCCATCCAGCGGGCAAGTTGAAGCAAATCAGCAGGAAACAGCGGTTCTGGGCACAGCACTGAAGCTAGTTCTTTTACCTCGACACCCGGTGGCGGACAACTGTAGCCGACTACCCACCCTTGAACCTGGCGCTTGCCCAAAGGAACAGCTACCAGAGAACCCTCTGGTGGCTTTTCCCATCCTTGAGGAACGCGATAATGAAGGACTTTATCCAAACGCGGGTGACTGATGTTCACCACAACTTCGGCACACTCTACTTCCACAAAAATCCTTCTCCTTAAGAATAAAATATGGTTTGATCAAGCCAAAAGGGTTGCCTGAAGCAACCCTTTCTTAGCCTAGTCACAGCTGAAAAGCTTCCTCACAATTTTCCAGCCATTCCGACTAGCGACCCGGAGAAAAGCTCAGCCTTTCAGCAGCTTTCCTGAGCAACTCTGCTTTATCGGTCTTTTCCCAGGGCAGGTCGAGGTCAGGGCGGCCGAAGTGGCCGTAAGCTGCTGTCTGCTTGTAAATGGGACGGCGCAGGTCCAGGTCGCGGATAATTGCTGCAGGTTTCAGGTCAAAGTGCTCCTTTACCAACTGGCAGATGGCCTCGTCAGGGATCACTCCAGTGCCAAAAGTATCCACATGAAGGGAAACTGGCCTGGCCACACCGATGGCATAAGCAACCTGAACCTCACAGCGCCGGGCGAGACCAGCAGCAACAATGTTCTTGGCAATATACCTCACAGCATAGGAACCAGAGCGGTCAACCTTGGTGGGGTCCTTGCCAGAAAAACAGCCCCCACCATGCCTAGCCATTCCCCCGTAAGTGTCGACGATGATCTTTCTCCCAGTCAAACCTGTATCTCCCTGAGGTCCCCCGATCACAAAGCGGCCTGTCGGGTTGACAAAGAACCTGGTGTTGCGGTCAATGTATTCAGGGGGAATCACCTGTTTGATCACGTGTTCGATAATGTCTCCTTCGATCGTCTGGTGAGAGATATCAGGACGGTGCTGAGCAGAAACCACCACAGCATCGACCCGAATTGGGCGATCCCCTTCATATTCTACAGTCACTTGAGTTTTGCCATCAGGACGAAGATAAGGAATGATTTTCTTTTTGCGCACTTCTGCAAGACGTCTGGCAAGGGCATGGGCAAGGCTAATGGGTAGAGGCATGAGTTCAGGAGTTTCATCAGTTGCATAACCAAACATCATTCCCTGGTCTCCTGCACCCAACTCCTGTCCCTCGACTTCTCCTAATTTCGCCTCCAGGGCTTGATCCACACCAAGGGCAATATCCGGAGACTGTTCATCGATAGAAGTGATCACCGCACAGGTATCGCAGTCGAATCCATACTTTGCCCTCGTGTAGCCGATCTCCCTGATGGTTTCCCTGGCAATCCGGGGAATATCGACATAACACTCAGTAGTGATCTGACCAGCCACGAAAACCAGGCCGGTGGCTACAAGTGTCTCACAGGCTACCCGCGCGTAGGGATCTTTCTCATAGATGGCATCAAGAATGGCATCCGAAATCTGGTCGGCGATTTTGTCTGGATGTCCCTCGGTAACCGACTCTGAAGTAAAGAACCAGCGCCGCGGCATTCAACGTTCACCTTCCTTTTCCCGAAGTTTGATCAATTTAACGATCTCGTCAAAGATGACTCCAGCCAACTCCTTCTTAGTCATTTTAGGCAATCTGAGCATCCCGCCATCGGGAAACAAAATAGTGGCAACATTGGTGTCAACCTGGAAACCCGCACCTTCCTGCTTAAGATCATTAGCTACCAGGAGATCGAGGTTCTTTTCCCGAAGCTTTTCCCAAGCATTCTCGATGAGGTTTTCCGTTTCTGCAGCAAAACCAACCAGAATTTGTTTACTTTTTTGTCTCCCTAGGTGGAGCAAAATATCAGGCGTTTTCTCGAGTTCGATAACCAAACTGGAACCCTTTTTCTTTAGCTTCTCTGGAGCAACCTTTTGGGGGCGGAAATCAGCAACTGCTGCCGCCTTAACAACAACATCAACCTCTGGGAAATACCTGAGGACTGCCTCGAACATCTGCTGGGCTGTTTCTACAAAATCTACTTTCACACCAGGAGGTGGACTCAAGGCCGTGGGCCCACTCACCAGGATCACCTCGGCCCCTCGTTGCTGCGCCTCTTCTGCGAGAGCATACCCCATTTTTCCGGAACTGTAATTAGATAAAAAACGCACAGGATCAAGGGGTTCCCGGGTTGGCCCCGCAGTTACCAGGACCTTTTTCCCTAAAAGATCCTGTTTCCGGAAAACAAGGCCTTCTACAACTTTGATGATTTTCTCCAGATCAGCGAGCCTGCCCTTACCGGCGGTCCCACAAGCAAGCCTCCCCTCCTCAGGCTCTACGAAATAATACCCACATTCCCGCAAGAGCTTGATATTCCTCTGGAGAATTTTGTTCTCGAACATCCCGACATTCATTGCCGGAGCAATAACGACAGGTGCTTTTGTCGCCAGGACCGTAGCTGAAAGCAAATCATCAGCAATTCCTGCAGCGATCTTTCCAATGAAGTTGGCAGTCGCCGGAGCAATCAGCAACAGGTCAGCCAGTTGGGCAAGGCTGATGTGTTCCACATTCCAGTCCTTCGGAGGAGAGAACATGTCCAGGTGAACCGGGTTTCCGGAAAGGGTCTGGAAAGTCAGAGGTGCAATAAAATTAGTAGCAGCAGCAGTCATCACCACATGAACCGAAAAGCCTCTCTTCACCAGGAGGCTGGTGAGTTCCGCTGCCTTGTAGGAAGCAATGCTCCCAGTTACCCCAAGAACGATATTTTTCTTGCTCACTGGTTACCTCCCTTTTTTGCCGGACGTTCGATGCGAATCTTGTCTGCAGCAAGTTCTTCAAGAGCAACAGTAACAACTTTATGAGAATAGTCTTTCGTTAGTTTACCGGAATCGACGAGCATCCGGGCCCTTTTTGCCACCGCCACCACTAGTTCGTATTTGCTCCTCACCTTCTTCAGAAGGAAGTCAAGGCTGGGTTGTTGCACGACCTGATCCCTCCTCGTTTCGGCGCCTTTTTTTCTCCATACTGATAATTTCCACCAGCTTTTTCAAAGCCTCCTCCTGATGCTCATTGACAACAATGTAATCGTAGTTTGCGGCAGCCTTGATTTCCTCCTTTGCACAGCTAAGGCGTTTCTTGATTACCTCTTTGGTATCAGTGCCCCTCTTGGCAATCCTTGCCCTCAGTTCCTCAATTGAAGGAGGGGCGATAAAAATCAACAGTGCCTCAGGGTAAAGTTTTCTTACCTGGAGCGCGCCCTGGACATCAAGTTCCAACAAGACATCTCGGCCTTCCTCTAGCCACTTCTCAACCGGCTCTTTCGGTGTCCCGTAGTAATTTTCGTAAACCTGAGCCCATTCCAGAAATTTTCCTTCCTGAAGACGCCTTTGGAATTCAGAAGGGGTAACAAAAATGTAATCGACCCCATCAACCTCACCAGGTCGGGGGGGTCTGGTAGTCACCGAAACAGAGTAAGCCAAATCAGGAAAAACCTGACGCAGTGCCTTACACAAGGTCCCCTTTCCTGAACCCGAAGGTCCCGAGATCACAATGAGAAGTGGTTTTCCATCCAATTTTGTCACTCCTGGCTGTGGAAATTGTCAGTCAATTTGCTGATTTGTTTCCTTGCTGGAGAGGCGATGAGCCACTGTTTCCGGCTGAACAGCAGAGAGAATCACATGATCGCTATCAGTGATGATCACCGCCCGCGTCCTCCGACCATAGGTGGCATCGATCAACATCCCCCGGTCGCGTGCTTCCTGGATAATCCTCTTGATCGGGGCTGAATCTGGACTGACAATGGCTACGATCCTGTTCGCAGAAACAATATTACCGAAACCAATGTTTATTAACTTGATCTCCATAAATCACTAAACCCTCCCTTGGGTATGATCCCCCAAACCTCATTCCACATTCTGCACCTGCTCCCTCATTTTCTCTAACTCACTCTTTATTTCCACAACCAGAGGCGAAATTACCAGATCAGCAGCCTTTGCCCCAATTGTATTGATTTCCCGGTTCATCTCTTGAAGCAGAAAATCCAGCTTCCTCCCAACAGGCCCAGAAGTCTCCAGCAAATTTGAGAACTGGTCTAAATGAGAAAAAAGACGCACTACTTCCTCAGTGATATCGCTCCTCTCAGCATAAAGGACAACCTCGGTCAACAGCCTCTCTTCTTCTATTTCTCCTCCGACAAGTGCTTCCACGCGACTCCTCAATCTCTGTCTCAGCTCCTCACCTAAAAGAGGCGCCCGTTCCTTGATCTTCTGGAGAAGTTGGCGAACCTGCTCTTTTCGCCGCAGAAAATCTTCGTAGAGGTTGGCGCCTTCCTGAGCTCGCATCTGCACCAGATGAGCAACTGCCTGCTCAAGGGCTTTTTCCACAATTGACCAGATTTCTTCCAGGTCCTTTTCTTCCTCCTCAACAACGAGCACGTCTGGTAGTTGAACGATGTCGATGAGGCGTAACTGAGAATCGATTTCCAGAATTTTCGCCAATTCTCTTAGGTAACTATAATATTCCACTGCTAATTCTTTGTCAAGCTTTATCTTACGCTTGTTTTCGCGGCTATCCTCTAGAGTGACATAAACATCCAGGCGGCCACGAGAAACGCTTTCCTGGATCTTTTTCCTGATCCTTTCTTCAAAACCCATGTAAGCCCGCGGCAGACGCACCGCGATCTCCAAAAAGCGGTGGTTCACACTGCGGATTTCCACCGTTGCCCGGATCCCACTCTCTTCATGCTCACCTCTGCCGTAGCCAGTCATACTTTTCAGCAACTTGGCTTCTGGTCCCGAGAAAACATCTACAATCCCGGGAACCAAGACTCACTCCCTTCTGGATGATGCTGGTCTAGTAGAGTTTGCCAAAGGCCTGCTCAATCCTCTTCAGGCCTTCCTGAATCCGCTCTTTATCAACTGTTAGCGAAATCCGGAAATATCCTTCACCAAATTTTCCGTATCCTATCCCTGGAGTAATGACGACCCCAGCCTTTTCGAGGACGAGTTCAGCAAAATCTGTGGAGGTATAGTCTCCAGGAACAGGAACCCAAACATAAATCGTCGCTTTCGGTGGTTCAAGATGACAACCTAAGCGCTGCAGTCCTTCAATAACAGCGTCCCTCCGTTCCTGATACAACCGGCGCATTTTTTCCACACAATCCTGAGGACCTTCGAGAGCGGCAATTCCTGCCAGCTGAATCGCCTGAAAAACACCAGAATCAAGGTTTGATTTCAAAGTTGCCAAAGCCCTGATCACCTCAGGATTACCCACAGCCCAGCCAAGGCGCCATCCGGTCATATTATAGGTCTTCGAAAGAGAGTGAAACTCGATGCCCACTTCCTTTGCCCCTTCGACCTCGAGAAAGCTCGGTGCTGAAAAATCGCCAAAAGTGATCTCTGTATAAGCTGCATCATGACAGACGATAATGTTGTAGTTGCGGGCAAATTCGACCACCTCTCTAAAGAACTTCTTCTCAGCGACAGCACCTGTAGGATTGTTAGGATAATTGAGGAACATCAGCTTGGCTTTCTTAGCCACATCTGAGGGAATATCGGCGAGGTTGGGAAGAAAACCGTTTTCCTCCTTCAAAGGCATGATGTAGTTTTCTGCTCCGGCAAGAGCAGAGCCAATGCTGTATACAGGATAACCAGGGTCCGGAACGAGGGCAACATCTCCCTCTTCCAGGTAGCAAAAAGAAATGTGGGCAATCCCTTCCTTTGATCCAATTAGGGTCACCACTTCACTGTCAGGGTCAAGACCAACCCCAAACCTCCGCTGATACCATCTAGCCACAGCACTCCGGAAGGCCAACAGGCCTTTGGAAGTAGGATACCGATGGTTCTCGGGGTTTTGGGCATGAGTGATTAAGGCCTGGATAATGTGCTCAGGAGTAGGCTGATCGGGGTCCCCGATGCCCAGATTGATTACATCAATGCCTTTCTTTTTTGCCTCTTCCAGCTTCTCCTCGATACGGGCAAAAAGATAAGGAGGTAATGAGGCCAGGCGCTTGGCTTCCTTCAATTTTGAGCTCTCCTTTCCTTAAAGCAAATTGTCGAGTTCTTGCTCAAAGCTCTTGCTCAAAGTCCCCCGGAAAACCTCTGCCGCGGGCCCAGTCATATAAACATGGTTATCCGGCAACCATTCCACCAGAAGTTGCCCCCCAGGCAAACGCACCTGGACACAGCGGCCGGTTTTTCCGCACAAATAACTCCCAACTACAGAAGCACAGGCACCAGTCCCACAGGCCAAGGTCTCCCCTACCCCGCGCTCCCAGACACGCACAATAATCTCCTCAAAATTCCGCACCTCAATAAACTCAACATTGGTCCGCTGCGGAAAAAGCTGGTGCTTCTCCAGCAAAGGGCCAAGTTGCCGCACAGGAGCCTTCTGGACATCAGGCACAAAGACCAAGCAGTGGGGGTTCCCCATGGAAACTCCAGTGATTTTCAGCTTTTCTCCGGCAATCTCTACCTCTTCTTCAATAACCCGTGTTCCCGGAGGTCCGACGATCGGGATCTTTTCTCGTTCCAGGACAGGTTCGCCCATATCAACCTGGACCAATCCCTTTTCCCGTCCCTCGAGAACAATTTTGGCCTTTTTAACCCCTGCCTTTGTTTCCACCTTAACTACCGAATCACCAACAAGACCTTTCTCAAAGGCATACTTGGCTACACAGCGCAGAGCGTTACCACACATTTCTGCCTCAGAACCATCAGGGTTGAAGATCCTCATGAGAATGGGGGCCTGCTCCCCTGGAAGAAGGAGCACCAGGCCATCGGCACCAATCCCAAAGTGGCGGTCACAAAGAGCTTGCGCCAGTCTTGGCAGCTTGTCCTCGGCAACCTGGCAGCCCTCAAGAATCACAAAATCATTCCCCAAGCCCTGCCACTTAAAAAACTCCACCTTTAACTCCCACCACCATGTCCAGTAGTTCTCGGCTTCAAGGCAAACATGAGGCGTCTTTTAACAATCCTGTAGAACCAGGAGACCAACCCGTTGCCTATACTGGCTCCACCAGCAGCGAGGAGCACCACTGTCCATTCCAGACCACTAAGAGGAACAGTCTGAAAAACATCCCGGAGAAAAGGAACAGAGACTACTGCCAACTGCATCAAAAAAGAGAGGCCAACTGCGCTGATGATGTAAAAGCTATTGCCACAAACATCGAAAAGCGAGCACTGCGAACTGCGGCAATCGAATACATGGACCAACTGGGCGAAAACAAGACAACAAAATGCAGCAGTGCGTGCCCTCACCAGTTCCCCACTGAGAAGGAAAACCACAACAAAGACAAGAAAAGAACTCAATCCAATCAAAAAGCCCCACACTAGAATCTTTTTCGCCATCCCGCGGGCAAAGACATCCTCACCAGGAGGGCGAGGTGGGTGTTCCATAAGCCCTGGTTCCGGGTTGTCAACACCCAGAGCAACTGCAGGAAGGCCATCTGTTACTAGATTAACCCATAAAATCTGAATCGGCAAGAGGGGAAGGGGAAACCCGGCTAAGATAGCAAAAAACATGGTCAAAACCTCACCGAGATTGCAAGCTAAAAGGTAGCGAATAAATTTTCTGATGTTTTCGTAAATCCCCCGGCCTTCCTCAATCGCTTTGACGATCGTAGCAAACTCGTCGTTGGTCAGAACAACTGCTGCCGCTTCCTTAGCAACATCAGTCCCGCTTCGCCCCATCGCCACTCCCACATCAGCTTCTTTCAAAGCAGGAGCATCATTAACACCATCACCAGTCATCGCCACAATTTCACCAGAATTTTTGAGAGCGCGCACAATCCGCAGCTTGTGCAAAGGAGAAACCCTGGCAAATATGCTGACAGTCTTCAGTTTCTCACTCAGTTCCCTCTCAGATAACCGGTCAATTTCTTGACCAGTGAGAGCAAGGTTTTCCTCAGCTTTCACGAGACCCAGTTCCTTTGCAACCGCAGCCGCAGTAAGAGGATGGTCCCCGGTTACCATCACCACCCTGATCCCGGCCTTGCGGCAGGCCTCTAAGGCATGGCGCGCTGCCGGTCTGAGAGGATCCTTAATCCCGCCAAGACCAACAAAAATTAGGTCGGTTTCAATTTCTCCTGTAGCCAGTTGGTCGACTTCCTTATAAGCCAGGGCAAGTACCCGAAGGGCGCGACCGGCCATTTCCTGATTGGTTCTGGCGACCTTTTCCTTGAGCTCTTGGGTGAAAGGGATTATCTGACCCCTTTCAAGGACTGCTGAGCAGTGCTCAAGGACTTTCTCAGGAGCCCCTTTAGTAAAAACCAAGAATTTCTTCTGCGGAGACACGTACACCGTGCTCATCATTTTTCTCTCAGAGTCAAACGGTATCTCCTGAACTCGCGCCCCCCATTTCCGCTCCCACTCTTCTCTCCAGATCCCTGCTTTCCCTGCAGCAACCAGAAGCGCCCCCTCGGTAGGGTCCCCCTTTAACTCCCAGTTGTGCTTTTCTTTTCCCTGCCTCCAGCGTAACATTCCCGGCAGAACGACCTTCCCGTGGGCAAGCCGCGCGTTATTACAGAGTGCAGCAATCTCTAAAAACAAGCGCAGAACCGAAGTCTTCCCTGGCTCGATCTTTTGACCTTCCTGATCATAAAAATCACCCCGCGGTTTGTAGCCAGACCCAGATATGAAAAACCTCCTGCCGTCGAGAAAGATCTCCTGCAAAGTCATTTCATTAAGAGTAAGTGTCCCCGTCTTGTCACAGCAAATAACAGTAACACACCCCAGGGTTTCGACAGCCTGCAGCCTCCGCACAATCGCTCCCTTTTTGCTCAGTCTCTGAACTCCTGTGGCCAGGGCAACAGCTACTACTGCCGGTAAGCCCTCGGGAATGGCAGCAACAGCAAGACTCACTCCTGCAAGAAACATCTGGTAGACTGATTCCCCACGAACAATGCCGGTGAAGGTGATCAAGGCACAAAGGTAAACACAGAGAACAACAAGAACCTTACCCAACTTTTCCAACCTTAGCTGCAAGGGAGTAGGCACCAGTCCAACATCCTTGAGCATTTCACAAATACGCCCCATTTCAGTGTTCATCCCGGTTCCCACAACAATACCAAGACCACGCCCCTTGGTAATCAGGCACCCCTGAAAGACCATGTTTTTCCTTTCGCCAAGCTCGGTCCTGACAGGGAGGACAATAGTGGCGTCTTTGGCAACGGGTTGCGACTCTCCAGTGAGAATCGCTTCCTCGACCTCCAGGCTTACTGCCTTGATAAGTCGGATATCCGCAGGAATCCGGTCCCCGGTCTCCAGCCTCACAAGGTCTCCAGGAACAAGTTCCACAGCAGGAATGCGTTTCTCACAACCATCCCTGATTACCGTTGCCTCGGGAGAAGTCAGCTTTTTCAGTGCTGTTAAAGCCTTTTCCGCCCGGAATTCCTGAACAAATCCCAAAACGGCGTTGATCAGGATGATTGCTAGAACCGTTGCTCCATCAGCAAATTCTCCCAGAGCAAAAGAAATTCCCATCGCTCCCAAAAGCACGTAAACCATGAAATTCCTGAACTGGTTGATGAAGAGCACCCAGGGCGAAGGAGGCTTTTGTCCTTGAAGCTGATTCTTGCCAAAAACACTCAACCTGCGGGCGGCTTCCCTGAAGCCCAGCCCTTTTTCCAGGTCAGTGATTAAGGTCTCAGCAACTGCCTCTGGTGCGAGTGCGTGCCAGGCAGGAGTATTTGCCATAGATTTCTCCCTCCGGTATCTTTTTCTTTGAAAATTGATATTCACCGGGGTTTTAGAAAATTACCTTAAAAAAATTTCTCTGGTTGGGGTTGACGCCAAACACTTGAGAGTTTATACTCCCGGAAGAACAACCCGAAATCCGGAGAGATCACGATGTCACCAGATGGGATTACCCTCAGCCTCATCGTCAGAGAACTGCGAGAACTGCTCCTCCAGGGAAGAGTAGAAAAAATCCACCAGCCTGAGCAGCAAGTGGTGATCATCACCATACGCCGGCCCGGTGCCAGCTTCCACCTGCTTCTTTCGGCTCAGGCGGAAAACGCCCGTGTCCACCTGACCGATAAAGAAAAAGAAAAGAAGAGTTCCTCTCCTCCGCTTTTCTGTCTCGTCTTGAGAAAGCACCTAGAAGGAAGCAGGATGACGAAAATCGAACAGGAAGGCCTCGATCGGATTCTCTACTTTACCTTCAGCGGGATCGGGGAAACTGGGGAACTACAGGAAAAAATCCTCGTTGTCGAGATCATGGGCAAGCACAGCAACATCATCCTCATAGACCCGAAAACCGGAATGATCATCGATGGCATTAAACGCTATTCCCACGCCCTCAGCCGCCACCGTGAAGTTCTGCCAGGACGCCCTTATATTGCTCCCCCTGCCCAGAACAAAGTAGACCCACGCCACCTTGACGAAGAAAGCTTCCGAGAAATCCTCCTCAGAAACCCCCTGGAAAAGAGAGTGGAGGAAATCATCTCCCGCAGCATCGCCGGAATCGGTCCCACCCTGACTCGTGAAATCGTCACCAGGGCCGGCCTAGACAGTAACCTTTCTCTGGAATTCTGCGGAGAACATGAGCTGAGAAGCCTCTGGTCCGGCTTTCAAAAAGTGGTCATACCTCTGCTTGAGGGGAACTACCAGCCCACCCTGATCTTTGACAACAACCGACCGGTTTGCTTCGCTCCTCTGCCGCTGGAACAGTATTCCGGCCTTCGGTCTCAGCCACAGGAAACGATCAATCAAGCTATCGACCTCTACTACCAGGAAAAGATTAGAGCCCAGCAGTTCCAGCAACTCTTCAATCACCTGCGAAATACCGTTGAACGTGAGTGGGCCCGCTGCCTCAAAAAGCTCGACCTGCAGGAGAAAGCGCGGTCAGAAGCTGAGCAAGCAGAAAAATACCGGATCCTGGGAGAAACATTACTCGCCCACCTTCATCTGATCAGTCGCGGCCAGAAAGAGGCAGTGCTTCCTAATATCTACAATCCAGAGGGGCCTCCTGTGAAGATCGAGCTCAATCCTGCCTTGAGCCCATCAGAAAACGCCCAGCAGATTTTCTACAAATACAATAAAGCACGCAACGCCTTGAAAATAATCGAGAAACAGCTCACTCAGACGCGGGATGAGTTGCAGTACCTGGGAAGTGTGAGGACAGCCCTGGAGCAGGCAGAAACCCTTGAGGAACTCGAGGAAGTCAAGTCAGAACTCGAAGAGGTGGGGTACCTCAAGCCAAAAGCGAAGGAACAAATAAAAAAGAAAGCCGTTTCCAAGCCCCAGATACTTAGGTTCACCTCGAGGGATGGTTT
This sequence comes from Bacillota bacterium, assembly GCA_036742135.1. GTDB lineage: Bacteria > Bacillota > DSM-12270 > Thermacetogeniales > Thermacetogeniaceae > 50-218. The sequence goes on along the minus strand of DAINRC010000006.1, from coordinate 20,882 downwards.
TGAAATCCTCGTGGGCAAAAACAACAAGCAAAACGACTACATCACCATGCGCCTGGCTAAAAGCGAAGACCTCTGGCTCCATGTCAAGGAAGCGGCTGGCGCTCACGTGGTCATCAAAAGTCAACCAGGCCGAGAAATTCCTTCAACAACTCTGGAGCAAGCAGCAAAAATCGCTGCCTATTACAGCGAGGCCAGGAACTCCTCAAAGGTTGCTGTTGACTACACAAAGCGCAAAAATGTCTCCAAACCTCAAAAGGCCCGGCCCGGCTTCGTCATCTACGAAAACTATAAGACAATTCTGGTCACCCCAGAACTTCCTGAAAACAAAGATTGAGCAACTGCACACCACACCCCTTACTACTGAAGTTCCTTGGCCACAAAAGTCACCGTTTCTGCAGCCACCTCTTGACTGCAAACCTGGCCGTAAGGACCAAAGAGGCTGACCGCAGAGATGAAAGCTTCCCGACCAAATCCTTCACTGCTGCTCCACGACAAGCTGCGTACTCTTTCCTTTTGGCGGCCAAACCCGGACCCACCCCTGTCCACCTACCTGTGAACTTTTTAACGAAGACCAGAGGGTTTGCTCCTGCTCCCCGGTTTTACCAGAGGCTCTCCCTTTTCGCACAAAGGGCAAGACTCCGGCAAATAAGTGGCAATCTCCAGCCTCAATAAGGAGCGGAAAGGAACACCAAAGTCGAGGGTCCCTGTGTGCCGGTCGACAAGTGCTCCAACCCCAACGAGCTGCGCCCCTGACTTCTGCAGCACTTCTATCACCTCGTGGGTGGAACCACCTGTGGTCACTACATCTTCAACAACCAGCACTTTTTCTCCTGGTTTCACAGAAAAGCCGCGGCGCAGGGTCATCACCCCGTCTTCCCTCTCTGTAAAAATAGCCCTCACACCTAAGGCCCGCGCCACCTCGTGGGCAACCAGGATCCCGCCGAGGGCAGGGCCAACAACAACATCTACAGGAAGACCCTGAAAGTGCTTTCCAAGCTCGGCACCGAGCCGGGCAGCAAGATGGGGATACTGGAGAACAAGAGCGCACTGGATGTAGACGTTGCTGTGGAGCCCTGAACTCAGGAGAAAATGTCCTTCGAGAAGCGCCCCGCTGTTCCGAAAAATTTTCAACAGTTCCTTTTCCGTGAGCCTCTCCACAGTCACCTCAATGCCTCCTCTATTTCTTTGATGATCTCTCTCGCAGCCTGGCAGGGATCAGGTGCCCTGAGCACCGGGCGACCGACCACAAGGTAATCGGCTCCAGCCTTAAGGGCTGAGGCCGGAGAACCAGTGCGCTTCTGGTCATCCCCTCCAGTTCCCTGAGGACGGATCCCCGGGGTGATGATCAGCAGTCCGGACCCATAATGAGCCCTAATGGCACTGGCCTCCTGCGGTGAAGCAACTACTCCATCGAGACCGCACTTAATTGCCTGTTCGGCTAAAAAGATCACCTGCTCGAGGGGAGAGCGCAAGACCCCGACCTCGCTTTTCAGTTGCTCTGCCCCCAAACTGGTGAGCACAGTGACTCCGATGACCTGCGGGCGAGGAACTCCAGCAGCTTCTTCCCGGACAGTGTCAACAACTGCCCGCAGCATTTCATTACCCCCGGAAAGGTGAACAGTAAACATCTCTGCCCCTACGCGGGTAGCAGCCCTTGCGGCCTGGGCAGCCGTCCTGGGGATGTCGTGAAACTTGAGGTCAAGAAAAACGCGGCCTCCTTTTTCCTTGATCGCGGTCACAATCTCTGGGCCACAGTTGCAGAAAAGCTCTAAACCCACCTTAAAAAAGCCTACATGATCTTTCAATTTTTCCACAAGGTCGAGTGCCTGCCGAAAATCACTGACATCGAGAGCAATGATCAGCTTTTCTCTGGCCTCCATAAAATACCCCTTTCGTTAATTTTTCCAGGCTGCTCCCACCAGTTCCCGTAAACTCTCCACCCCGTGTTCGATACAGTAATTCTCGATCTCCTCCACAACTTTGACCGAACTTAAGGGATCGTAAAAGTTAGCACTACCAACCGCCACAGCAGTAGCCCCAGCGAGGATGAACTCGAGGGCATCACTGCCGGTGCAGATGCCCCCCATTCCGATGACAGGAACATCTACCGCCTGAGAAACCTGCCACACTGCTCTGACAGCAACAGGCCGGATCGCCGGACCTGAAAGCCCCCCGGTGACATTAGCAAGCACAGGTTTTTTCCGGTGAATGTCGATAGCCATTCCCAGCAAGGTGTTGATCAGAGAGAGGGCGTGGGCACCTGCTTCGACAACCGCCTTCGCCACAGCGACAATGTCAGTCACATTCGGCGTCAGCTTGACGATAACCGGAAGAGGTGTTGCTTTGACAACAGCTTCGACAACCTCGGCAGCCAGTTCAGGAACAGTTCCGAAGACCATTCCCCCTGCCTTGACATTGGGACAGGAGATGTTCACTTCAAGGCCAGAAACACCAGTTCCCGTAAGCCGGGAAGCAAGCTCGGCGAACTCCTCTTTAGTAAAACCGGCAATGTTGGCAATCACAGGGACATCAAATTTTTTTAACTCAGGCAGGATCTGATCAACAAACACTTTCACTCCTGGATTCTGCAAACCGATGGCATTGAGCAGACCTGCAGGCGTTTCCCAGAGCCTGGGTGCAGGGTTCCCCGGCCAGGGTTTAACCGTCAGGGCCTTGGTCACAATGGCACCCAGCCTGCTGAGGTCAAAGAGTGGGGCATACTCCAGTCCGAAACCAAAGGTCCCGGAAGCAACCATCACCGGGTTCTTCATCCTGATGCCGGCAATTTCGACAGAAAGGTCAACCATCAATAATCACCTCATCAGCGGCAAATACAGGGCCTTCCCGGCACACGCGGAAATAAGTCCGGTCCTTTCCTTGACAGACACAACCAAAACAGGCTCCGACACCACAGGCCATCCTTTCCTCAAGGGCGATCTGGGCCGGGATCCCGAACTTCCTGCTGAAATCTTGGATCCCTTTCAAGACCGGCAGGGGCCCACAACCGAAAATCGAGTCAAAACCGTTTTCCTGGAGTTTCTCTTCCAGAAACTGGAGGAGAAGTCCTTTTTCACCAGCGCTCCCGTCTTCAGTGACCACCTTGACAGCGCCGCAGCGGGCAAAAGCGTCTTCCCGCAAAACTTGAGAAGCCGTCCGTGCCCCGATCAAAATTACCAGTTGCCACTCTAACGAAGACAGTTCCTCGGCCAGGAAGAGGAGAGGAGCAACACCAACGCCCGCCCCAACCAGAAGCCCTTTCTTCCCTCTTCCCGAGTAGGCAAACCCGCGCCCAAGAGGCCCCAGAAGGGAAACCTTTTCTCCTGGCCTGCGTTCGGAAAGCCACGCAGTACCCCTTCCCTTCACCCTGTAGAGGAGCCTGATCTTCCCCTGCTCCCTCAGGGCTTGGTGGATGCTCAACGGCCTCCGCAAAAAAGGGTCATAGCCAGTGCTGCACCTGAGCATGACGAACTGGCCCGGGCTTGCTGCTGTAGCAACTTGTGGCGCTTCCAGGGTAAGGAGGTAACAATCCTGGGCCACAGAAACCTGCTCGACAATCTGAGATGATACTTCTGAATAAACTCCCGACACCTTCTTTCTTCCTCTCTCACCGAAGTTCGAGGGAGACCACCGCAACTCCTTATCCCCGCCCCTCTGGGTTTCTAAAGGTAACGTGCAGCAGCGTACTCATCGAGAGAAATCAGGGCACTCTCTCCCCCACTTTGGAGGAAAGAGATCACCTCAAGAAGCGCCCGCGCTGTATCAAGGGAAGTGAGACAGGGAACCCCGTGCTCGACTGCGGCCCTGCGGATCTGGAAACCATCACGCACCGCCCCTTTTGCGCCACTATGGGTGTTGATCACGAAATTGACCTTTCCCGTCCTGATCAGGTCAACGACATGAGGTGACCCTTCTTCGATTTTATTAACCTCATCAACAGGGACCCCATGGTTCCTTAAGAAGCGTGCCGTGCCCCGGGTGGCGCAGATCTTCAACCCCAGCTTGTGGAGACCTTCCACAACAGGAAGTGCTTCTTCTTTATCCCGGTCAGCGATGGTCACCAGCACCATTCCCGACCGCGGAATCGTGCATCCCGCTGAGAGAAGCCCTTTGTAGAGGGCACAGGCCACAGAGTAATCTACTCCCATCACTTCCCCGGTCGACTTCATCTCCGGTCCCAGGTAGGTATCGACTTCATGGAGCTTTCCGAAGGAGAAAACCGGAACCTTAACCGCCACGAGACGGTTAGGCTGGACGAGACCTCCGCGGTAGCCGAGATCGCGCAGGGTCTTGCCAAGCATGACCTTCGTCCCAATCTTCACCAGCGGAATCCCGGTGATCTTGCTCAGATAGGGAACCGTCCGGCTAGCGCGGGGGTTCACCTCGAGAACGTAAAGCTCGTGCTGATAGTAGACGAACTGCACATTGAGGAGCCCCTTGATCTCCAGGGCCTTTGCCAGTCTTTCTACATAGTCAACGATCTTACTCTCCAGGCTCTTGGAAATCCGGGCCGGGTAAACAGCGATACTGTCTCCAGAGTGCACACCCGCCCGCTCAATGTGCTCCATGATCCCTGGGATCAAGACCTCCTCTCCATCGCAGACTGCGTCCACCTCCAGTTCTTGTCCCTGGAAGTACTTGTCAACCAGGATCGGGTGGTGGGGGGACACAGCAGCAGCAGATGCCACATAGCTCTTGAGTTCATCCTCGGAGTAAACAATCTCCATCGCCCGTCCCCCCAAAACATAGGAAGGCCGGACGAGCACTGGGTAGCCGATGGTACGGGCGATCTCCAAAGCTTCTTCCAGAGATGTTGCCCCTTTCCCAGGCGGTTTCGGTATCCCCAGTTCTGTGAGCAACTGCTCAAACTTCTTGCGGTCCTCGGCAACATCAATCCGTTCCACTGTTGTCCCCAGAATGCGGACACCGGCCCGCGCGAGCGGTTCCGCTAAATTGATCGCCGTCTGCCCTCCAAACTGAACGATTACCCCTTCTGGTTGCTCTTGCTCCACCACATTAAGAACGTCTTCCAGAGTCAAAGGTTCGAAATAAAGTCTGTCCGCAGTATCACAGTCAGTACTCACCGTTTCCGGGTTGTTGTTGATGATCAAGGCCTCAAAACCTTCTTCCTTGAGTGCCCAAACAGAGTGGACTGAACAGTAGTCGAACTCGATACCCTGGCCGATCCTGATCGGTCCCGCTCCGAGAACAAGGGCCTTGCGCTTCGGTGTTGCGACCGCTTCATTTTCCTGGTCATAAGTGGAGTAAAAATAAGGTGTTTCTGCTTCAAACTCCGCAGCACAGGTGTCAACCATCTTGTAAACAGGTCGGATCCCCTTCCGAGACCTAAAATCACGGATTTCGCTGGTCGGAATCCCGGTAAGGTGGCTGATGAGATCATCACCAAAACCCTTTTTCTTGGCGGTGAGCACCAGGTCCGGGTCAAGTTCTCCAATATGGTGCACCTTCGAAAACTCTTCCTCCAACTCCACGATCTCCCTGATCTTGTGGAGGAAGAACTTGTCGATCTTTGTGAGCTGGGCGATCTCCTCAAGGTCCACTTTCCGCCGCAAGGCTTCGGCGATCAGGAACAACCGCTCATCAGAGGGAACCTCAAGCTTCTGCAGGAGTTCCCCGGTTTTCAGCTCTTGAATTCCGGGAACAAAGAGGCCTACTGCCGAGATCTCCAGGGAGCGCACCGCCTTCAGGAGCGCTCCTTCGAAGGTGCGGTCAATGGCCATGACCTCACCCGTTGCTTTCATCTGCGTCCCGAGGGTGCGGTCAGCCCCCCGGAACTTGTCGAAAGGCCAGCGAGGGATCTTCAGGACGCAGTAATCGAGGGTAGGTTCGAAGCAGGCACTGGTCTTTCTGGTGACGAAGTTTTCGATCTCGTCAAGGCGCAGACCAAGAGCGATCTTTGTGGCCACTCTGGCAATCGGGTACCCAGTAGCCTTTGAGGCGAGGGCACTGGAACGGCTTACCCGAGGGTTGACTTCAATCACGTAGTAGCGGAAGCTTTCCGGGTCGAGGGCAAATTGGATGTTGCAGCCACCTTCCACACCGAGCGCTCTGATGATCTTGATCGAAGCATTGCGCAGCATCTGGTATTCGTAGTCACTCAGGGTCTGAGTAGGGGCAACAACAATACTGTCTCCAGTGTGAATGCCCATTGGGTCGATGTTTTCCATATTGCAGACTGTGATACAGTTATCAGCACTGTCCCTCATGACCTCATACTCGATTTCCTTCCAACCGGTAACACTGCGCTCGATAAGCACCTGTCTAATCATGCTCAAAGCGAGGCCCCTGGTGACAACTTTTCGCAGTTCAGCCTCATCACGAGCAATCCCTCCCCCAGTTCCTCCCAGAGTATAGGCAGGGCGAACCACAACCGGATACCCAATCTCTTCAGCAAAAGCAACAGCGTCCTCAACACTATCCACGACCTTGCTCTCAGGTACAGGCTCCCCGATTTCCTGGAGCATTCTCTTGAAGAGTTCACGGTCTTCAGCTTTCTTGATTGCTTCCAAGGGAGTACCCAGGAGCCTTACTCCAAACCGGTCAAGGACACCTGCTTCAGCAAGTTGCACTGCCAGATTGAGTCCAACCTGACCACCAAGAGTAGGGATCAGCCCCTGAGGACGCTCCTTTTCGATGACTCTTGCCAGGAACTCGAGGGTCAGGGGTTCCAGATAAACCTTATCTGCCATCTCCTGGTCGGTCATTATCGTTGCTGGGTTACTGTTCACCAGAACAACCTCAACACCTTCTTCTTTCAAAGCACGACAGGCCTGGGTCCCTGCATAGTCGAATTCGGCTGCCTGCCCGATAATAATCGGACCTGAACCGATTACCATTACTTTTTTCAGTTCCGGATTGCGTGGCATGATAGTTTCACCTCTTTATTTTTTAAAAACCTAATTTGAACGCCAAAGCGCAGATATAAACTGATCGAACAGATGGGAGGAATCAAGCGGCCCTGGCGCTCCCTCGGGGTGAAACTGGTAAGAGAACACAGGAAGCCTCTGGTGCTTAAGCCCTTCGACGGTTCCATCGTTCAGATTGATATGAGTAACTGTAACCTCATCAGGGAGGCTTCTGGCATCAACGGCAAAGCCGTGATTCTGAGAAGTAATGTAAACTTTCCCCCTTTCCAGATCTTTGACCGGATGGTTGGCACCCCGGTGGCCGAATTTGAGCTTGTAAGTGTCTCCACCAAAGGCCAGGGCAAGAATCTGGTGACCAAGGCAAATGCCCATCAAAGGAACCTTTCCAATCAGCCCTCTTGCTGTTTCCACCCCATACCAAGCTGCTTTGGGATCACCCGGTCCGTTAGAAAAGACGACTCCGTGGGGCCGGTAGCTCAGAACTTCCTCTGCAGTTGTCCAGCCCGGAACCAGGTAGACGGTGCAGTTCCTCTTCATCAAGGAACGCAAGATGGAAAATTTTACCCCAAAATCAAGGACGACAACTCTCCACTCACCTTTTCCAAAAATACGGGCTTCTTTCGTAGATACACTGCGCACAAGGTCCAGTTCGGAAAGAGAAGGCACATTCCGGGCTTCTTCTACCAACATCTGGGGATCATGATCACCGGTGGCAATAACCCCACGCATAGTGCCGTAGTTGCGCAAGCGCCTGGTGAGGGCCCTTGTATCAATTCCAGAAATGCCAATGATCCCGTGCTTACAGCAGAAATCATCCAGCCTCATCAGGGAGCGCCAGTTGCTCGGGGAGCTACACAGTTCCTTGAGAACAACCCCCTCAACCCAAGGTTTCTCAGACTCATTATCATCATCATTGATCCCATAGTTTCCAATCAAAGGGTAGGTAAAGACAACGATCTGGCCGCAGTAGGAAGGGTCTGTAAGCACCTGCTGGTATCCAGCCATCCCTGTAGTAAAAACAACTTCACCGGAGTTCTTACCCCTACTCCCGAAAGCAACTCCCTGAAACACAGTTCCATCTTCGAGAACCAGGTAGGCTTTCTCACCCATAAATTTATCTCCTTTCTCTGCTAGGAAAATAATCCCTATCTACCATTACCGGCTTCCCAGCCACAACTGTGAGCACTGGCCAGCCGCGGAGTGTCCAGCCATCAAGTGGAGAATTCTTGCCTAGGGAAACAAAGCTGCTCACATCAACAGTTTTCTGGAGATCCGGAGCAATCACTGTAATTGCAGCTTCTTTACCTACTGCAAGCACACGCTCCGGTAGCCCCAGGATGCGGGCAGGGTTGAGGGCAAGCTTCTGGACTAACTCAACGGGTGTAAGAAAACCTGGATGCACCAGCTTATCCCAGAGCAAGGGGACCGCTGTCTCCAAACCGGAAATCCCGAATGGGGCGTAATCAAACTCCACCTCTTTTTCTTCCTGAGAATGGGGAGCATGATCGGTGGCAATAACATCGATGATTCCCTGTTTAAGCGCCTGGCGGAGGGCTTCCACATCCTCGCGGGTGCGCAGGGGAGGGTTGACCTTGGCATTGGTATCATAGTCCTTAACCAACTCCTCGGTAAGGCAGAGGTGGTGAGGTGTAACTTCTGCGGTAACCCGAAGCCCGCGCTCTTTTGCTTCCTTGATGTGCCTTACCGAACCACCGCTGCTGACGTGAGCGATGTGCAGTCTGGCCCCAGTCAGTTCTGCCAGAATAATGTCTCTAGCGACATGCACCTCCTCAGCAGCACGGGGAATCCCTTTTAAGCCGAGTATTGTAGAAACCAAACCTTCGTTGACCACACCGTCTGCACTTAAGTTTTTGTCCTCGCAGTGGCTGATGACGAAGAGATCAAACATTTTGCTGTATTCCAGAACCCTTCTGTAAACCTCGCTGTTCATCACAGAACTGCCGTCATCAGAAAGAGCGACCGCGCCAGCCTCAACAAGGTCACCGATCTCGGAAATCTCTTCCCCTTTTCTTCCCTTTGTCGCACACCCAACAGGATAGACAGGAACAACCCCAGTCTCAGCAGCCCTCTTTTTGATGAACTCGATCACCGCCCTGTTGTCCGCAGGCGGGTTGGTGTTACCCATGCAAACGACAGCAGTAAAGCCACCTCTGGCTGCAGCGCGCGTCCCCGTGGCAATCGTCTCTTTATGCTCTTCACCAGGTTCCCGGAGGTGACAATGAAGGTCAATGAACCCAGGGCAGACGTAGCAACCGGTAACATCGAAAATTTCTGCATCCTCGACACTAATCTTCGGGGCAAGACCAGCGATCTTTCCTTCCTCAACAAGAAGATCTTGCTTATCGATAACCTCCCTGACAGGGTCAACGACAAAACCGCCCTTAAGAAGCAATTTCACCTGATTCACCCCCACTTAAGAGAAGATAGAGAAGAGCCATTCTCACAGCCACTCCATTGGTTACCTGCTCGTTGATCGCCGAGTGGGGTCCATCCTGGACCTGGGGGCTAATCTCCACACCGCGGTTTACTGGGCCTGGGTGAAGGACAAGGACATCCGGTTTGGCTAAGCGGAGTCTGGCTTCATTTAAGCCGAAGAGACGAGAATACTCACGGATACTGGGGAACAGCCCTTTTCTCTGACGTTCTCTCTGAATCCTCAAGACATTGATTACATCAACACCTTCGAGGGCTTCTTCACACCTGTGGAATACTTTAACTCCCAACTCGCTGATATAGGGAGGCATCAAAGTTGTTGGGCCAACAACCCTAACCTCAGCACCCATCTTTGTCAAGCCCCAGATGTTCGAGCGGGCCACCCGACTGTGGGTAATGTCCCCCAGAATAGCCACTTGAAGCCCTTTGAAATCCCCCTTTTTCTCCTTGATCGTGAACATATCAAGAAGCGCCTGGGTGGGGTGCTCGTGAGCCCCATCCCCGGCATTGATCACCCTCGCCTCAACCATCCGTGCCAGCATATGGGGAGCACCTGCAGCTGAGTGCCTGATTACAATCACATCGATCCCCATCATCTGGATCGTTTTCGCTGTATCTTTAAGGTTCTCCCCTTTCTGAACACTACTGGTGGCTACAGTGACATTAACGGTATCTGCTCCCATGTATTTGGCAGCAAGTTCAAAAGAATTCCGGGTTCTTGTGCTCGGCTCGTAGAAAAGGGTCACTACCGAGCGTCCTCGAAGGGTGGGTAGTTTCTTGATTTTCCGCTTCAAGATTTCCTTCATTGGTGCCGCAGTATCCAGAATCAACTTGATTTCTTCGGCACTCATTTCCTGAAGCCCAAGGATATCTTTCCTCTTAAACTCCACAAAATTTCTCCCCTTTCAGGATTCTACAAAAAAACCTCTTTGCCCAGCCCCGGAGGCTAGACAAAGAGGTTTTGTTCCTCCTACCAACCCTTTCCTAGCCTCACGGGACTAGATTTAAAAGGGTCTTTCTATTCTTCAGGTTCTTCAATTACTACCTTATCTATTCCGTCCACCTCTCGAAGGTTTACGGAAATCACCTCCCTTCGTGAGGTGGGGACATTCTTCCCTACGTAATCAGCCCTAATGGGCAACTCTCGGTGCCCCCGGTCAACAAGAACCGCTAACTGCACCGTTCGGGGACGCCCTAAATCCATCAAAGCGTCGAGTGCTGCTCTCACCGTCCTCCCTGTATAGAGAACATCGTCAACCAACACCACGTTCTTATCTGTGATATCGAAAGGAACTTCAGTCTTGTGGAGTACTGGGTGGTAACCAAGCCTGCTCAAATCGTCTCTGTAGAGGGTGATGTCAAGGACTCCCAGGGGAACGGGAACTCCTTCGATCTCCCCGATCTTGGCGGCAATGCGCTGAGCAAGAGGGACACCACGTGTTCTGATTCCGATTAAAACGAGGTCTTTGACTCCTTTGTTCCTTTCCAGTATTTCATGGGCAATTCTTGTCAGCGCTCTCCTGATGCCATCGGCATCCATAATCTGGGCTTTTTCCTTTGGGGGCACCTTCTCCCTCCTTGCAACACTCACAAAAAAACCTGCTCACAAGGTTCCTTGCAAGCAGGCAGCCGTTCCCTGGTTTACACCACGATTTCTCGAAACTCTCTGCTTCCTTGTCAGCCTCACGGGACTGACCTTAAAGGAACCTTCACCAATATTATACCACCTCCTGAACTAATGTCAAACTTTTTGTGGGCTTGGTCCGAGCAGCTAAGACTCGCACCATGCGCTTCCTCCTCGAGTTTCGCAGAGTCCTGAGAGTCGTTGATTCTCGCTTAACCTTCAGAAAACCCTGCGGCGCTTCGGCTTCAACCTGCAGTCCTGAGAGTCGTTGATTCTCGCTTAACCCTCGAACAAAAAGAAGGACCCTTCGAGTCTCCTGCTGGTATACCTACTGGAATTTTGCACTGCCTGGGCTTGAAAGAAAGTTCAGGCGCAGCGTAAAATACTGCTCAGGAGGTGGGAGAGTGGAAGAAAAGCACCGTCGCGAGGTGCTTGATGAAGAGATCCTTGCCATCGACACCATGCTCGCCGAAGAGGACCCACTGCTCGCAGACTGCCTCCGCCAGGCAAGCGAGAGCCTGGCATGGCGACGGTTCCTGCTCGAAAAGGAGCGCAAAGAAAAAGAAGAACACCAGAAAAACGAAGAGGCTTTTGGCGACAGCCGCTGAAAGAGTCTTCACCCCACCGCCAACAGTTTTTTCTTCGCAACCCCTGCTCTGGATTGGGAGAGGAAACATTGTGAAGAAGAACATCCTTCTTACTGGGCCACCAGGGAGCGGAAAGACAACAGTGGTCACCACCACTGTTTCTCTCCTCGGCAAAGAACGAGTAGCGGGATTCTACACAGGCGAAGTCCGCCGGAAAGGCCAACGAACCGGGTTTGTCATCGTCACCTTTAGTGGGAAGGAAGCACTTCTTGCCTCTACCGAGGTCCCTTCTTCTTTTCGCGTGGGAAAGTACTTTGTCTTTCCAGAGAACCTCGCGGGAGCGCTTGCGGAGCTAGAAGAGGCACTTTCAGGAAAGACAAAAAAATGCCTGGTCATTGACGAAATCGGAAAGATGGAACTGCTCTCACCCCTCTTCCGGAAAGCCGTCTTGGCGGCACTCGCCAGCAATCACCCTGTGCTCGCCACCATCCTCGCTCGCCCCCATCCCTTCTGCGATGTCATCAAGAAGAGAAAAGACGTTGAGGTCTTTTTCGTCAACCCGAAGAACAGGGAAGCGCTTCCCCATATGCTGGCAGAAGCCATAGAGCAACTTCTTGGGTAGTTTACAAAAGGAGGCCGTCCCTGCAGGAATCAGGGACGGCCTCAGCTACCTGCTGGTGTTGCCGGCCAAACTATTCGGTGACTGCGATCGTCATCCTGTAGAAGGTCCGCCACACGAAGAGGAGAGCAATTGCAAGAAAGGCTAGACCAACATAGGGAGCAGCATTCCTGAAAGCCTCTGAGATAGCGATCTCCATGGCCAAGAGGCCAAACAGTGTCGTGAACTTGATGATGGGATTGAGGGACACAGCTGAAGTGTCTTTGAAGGGATCGCCGACAGTATCCCCAACAACTGTGGCTGCGTGGAGCTCAGTCCCCTTTTCCTGGAGATCAACTTCAACTACCTTTTTAGCATTGTCCCAGCAGCCCCCAGCATTGGCCATGAAAACAGCCTGGAAGAGACCGAAAACTGCAATGGAAATAAGATAGGAGACAAACAGCGCTACTGCTGCTTCGGTCGTCTTCGGAGCAGACAGGCAGGCAAAGGCCAAGGCAAAGGAGAACAAGGCGATAAATATGTTAAGCATCCCCGCTTGAGCATATTGGGTACAGATTCTGACGACTTCTTTGGAGTTTTCGGTCGCAGCCTTCTGGCTGGCATTAGGATCAAGATTGATATGCCGCTTGATGTAGGCTACCGCCTTATGAGCACCAGTTGTAACCGCCTGCACAGAAGCCCCCGAGAACCAGTAGATGACTGCTCCACCGCAGACAAAGCCGAGAATTGTGTAGGGATTAAGGATGGTGAGGATGGCAGCAGGATCTACGCCCAGCACGCTTTTTATTACCAGGATCAAGGAGAAGATCATGGTGGTGGCACCAACTACAGCCGTCCCAATCAGGACCGGCTTAGCTGTCGCTTTGAAGGTATTACCAACACCATCATTGGCCTCAAGATAATACTTCGCCTTCTCAAAGTCAGGCTTAAAGCCAAATTCCTTCTCGATCTCCTTCTCAATATCAGGAATGGTCTCAATAAGAGATAATTCATAAATCGACTGGGCGTTGTCCGTAACCGGCCCGTAGCTATCAACTGCTATGGTAACAGGCCCCATGCCCAGCATGCCAAAGGCCACCAGACCAAAAGCAAAGATCGAAGGATAGATCATGATCTCAGAAAGACCAAAGGTGCTGGCCACGTAAGCGATAAACATTAGAAGCAGGAATACCATGCCCATCCAGAAACCACTGAAGTTGCCAGCTACTACCCCAGACAAAATGTTCAGAGAGGCACCACCCTCACGCGAAGTCTTTACTACCTCCTGAACATGCCCAGATTTGGGACTGGTGAAGATCTTGGTAACTTCCGGAATCAAAGCTGCACCTAAGGTGCCACAGCTGATGATGGTCGCCAATATATACCACAGATTCTGGAGACCAGCCGGAAGCCCAGAGTTCGGCCCCAGCATAATGTAGCTGACACCATAAGTCACTACAATGGAAAGAATCGAGGTCACCCACACCAGCTTGGTTAAGGTCTGCTCAAAGTCAATGTAGTCGCTGCTGGCATACCTGGCCTGCGCCAGCCCCTTGATTAAGAAGAAGGAGACCACAGAAGTGACGATCATCAGAATGCGCATCGCGAAAATCCAGGTAAGAAGAGTGGTCTGCAGCTCAGGCACTACCGCCAAGACGATAAAGGTGATCAGCGCTACACCAGTCACCCCGTAGGTCTCAAAACCATCAGCAGTAGGCCCAATGCTGTCCCCAGCGTTGTCACCCGTGCAGTCAGCAATAACCCCAGGATTGCGGGGATCGTCTTCTTTGATCCCGAAGACGATCTTCATTAAATCAGAACCAATGTCAGCAATCTTGGTAAAAATACCCCCTGCAATCCGCAGAGCACTCGCTCCCAAAGACTCCCCAATCGCAAAACCGATAAAGCTCGGACCAGCTAACTCACGAGGCACAAAAAGCAGAATGATAAGCATTACCGATACCAAAAGAACTCCAATGCTCATCCCTGCATCCAGACAGATGCCCATAACCTTAACCGGACGCCTCTCCAGACCAGCAAAAGCAGTGCGGCTGTTGGCCAGGGTGTTCATCCGGATGCCGTACCAGGCTACACCGTATGAGCCAAGAATACCTATGATCGTCCACCCCAAAATGATCAGAATACTGCCTACATCCAAGCGCTGCAGAAATCCAAAATAGAAGATAATACACGCAGCAATAAAGGCAAACAACAAGATCAGAAATTTCCCCTGCTGAATGAGATAGGTCTTACAGGTCTCGTAAATGGTCTCGGCAACATCCAGCATCGACCGGTGAGCCGGATATTTCTTCACCTTCTGAAACTGATAAAGCCCAAACACCATCCCTAACAAGCAAATTAGAATGCCCACCATCAAAAGAGTGCTCTGCTGGGCAGAAAGCTCCGGAAGCACAATGTTAGCCTCACTTGCCACCGCCACCGCAGGTGTCAGCAGAGCTACGAGCATACCCGCCAAAAATCCTGTAATCCTGTGCCATCGACATTCCCTGAAGACAGAAACCAATTCCATCGTTTTCTCACATCCCCTCCTCGCGTGGTGCTAGTTTTTAGATTTAGAGGTGTAATCTTTTCATAGAACTTCGTTCGAATGAAGCCTGGCAGAGACACCTCCTTCTTTGTATTATGTATTCAGACCTGAGAAAAAATTTGGATCACCACGTAGAAACAAAATGCCAGCACCAAAATTTTAAACTCTATTAGCAAAAATTTTAAACTCTTTCAAGAAAAAAATAAAATCCTGGTTTCTTCTCACACAACACTTCAGTTGATTAATTCGGCAAAGATGTGCAGTAGCCACCCAAGTAACTCACCAAATGCCACCTTTTCGAGTCCCTTCTTGACTTGCCGGTTGCTCCAGGTAAACTTAGAATGGGTGAGAAGTTTGATTTTATCCTACCGCTACTCTTGAGAGAGCACGCTCTCCGCCCTCGTGCACTCCCCTTTCCTCTCAATCCTGATTATCCTTCTCAGAGAGGAAAGTGCCCATTGATTGTGGAATAATTGCTTAAACCATGCGCAAAGTAGGTGATTTCTTGAACTTGTTCCTCATTTTTGTGACAGCTTTTCT
The DNA here is from genome assembly GCA_036742135.1 of Bacillota bacterium. Lineage (GTDB taxonomy): Bacteria > Bacillota > DSM-12270 > Thermacetogeniales > Thermacetogeniaceae > 50-218. The sequence continues at coordinate 5,647 of DAINRC010000006.1, read as the reverse complement.
CGTTTGCCTTTCCGGAGCCCTCGTCCCCGGGCCGATGCTCTCGATTACGATTAAAGAAAGTCTGGAGCAAGGATGGCCTGCCGGCTTTCTCATCGTCGCCGGCCATGCCATTGCCGAGGTCACCCTCATTGGGCTGTTTCTTCTAGGGCTAAACACACCTTTAGTCTCCCGCTCGGTTTCGGGAATAATAGGCATTGCTGGAGGAATTCTCCTTCTAATAATGGGGCTCCAGATCGCACGCGATGCTCTGTATAGAAGAGCAACTCTTGACTTGCAGGAAAAGGTTACCGGAAAAAAAGGAAGGGCTCCAATCTGCTATCTGAAGCCATTGAGAGAAGGAATCATTGTCAGTGTCGCCAATCCTACCTGGATTTTGTGGTGGCTTACCGTAGGAGCTTTCTATGTCACTGAAGCCTCCCACTATGGCTGGCTTGGGCTGAGCTCTTTCTACAGCGGTCACATCCTCGCTGACTTAACCTGGTTCGGGTTTGTTTCTTTTATCGTAGCTACAGGAAGAAAATTTTTCAACCCTAGAATCTATCAGGCAGTTCTGGCAGGCTGTGGTATCTTTCTTCTGGGAATTGCCCTCTTTTTCCTGTGGTCAGGAATCCACTCTCTCTTCCACCTATTCACCTAAGTTTTTAGGCTATTCCTCAAGCATTTCGGGGAGGGAAACAGTCATTCCGTCTCTTGCCGCAATCACCTTTACTCCGGTGTGATCACTGAGTTGAGCCGCCAGTTCCCAAGGCCGGGCACGAAGCATGGTCATCCCAAAATGAGTGAGAATAGCAGCCTTGGGCTTGATCTCCCGAATCAAGAGTTCAACATCTGCCAGGCACAGGTGCTGAATATGAGGAGGACCTCCCCCCTCCAGCCGGGGAACATTGAGAATAAGCAAATCGCTTTGGTAATGCTCGATAAGTTCAGGAAAAAACAAAGTGTCCGTAATCCAGGCAATTTTGCCCCAGGGAAGGTGGAAGATAAACCCATATGTTTCCACGGGATGCAGGTGCCCCACTGGTGTAGTGAAGACCAAATCACCGATCTTATAAGATTTCCCTGTTTTAAGCAGTTCAACCCTTTCCACAACATTCTGGAGATACCCGTATAGAACAGGTTCCTCGTTCAAGGCATCCAGAGGAAGAAAAACACAGCCTCGCTTCTTGAAACCAGCCTCAGTCATGGCCTCAGTTAAGGCGTTCATGTCTCCAGAGTGGTCGAGGTGACGGTGACTCAGAATAATCGCCTCCAGTGTGGCCGGATCCAAAGCAGGCCTACTTGACCAGCATTTTACCAGAGCCCCGGGCCCGGGATCGAGAAACAAGTTGACTCCACTCAAGCAAAGCCAGTTTCCAGCAGATGACCTAACCTGTTTGGAGACAACTACCCGTGCCCCACCTGTCCCTAAGAATTTGATAAAATCTCCTTTCAACCTTCCTTGGTTTTGCTGTTTTCTCACTTTTCCAGTCGCTCCTCTTTCATTTTCCCCTTAAACTCCTTAATCTGAGGAAACTTATCTGAGAAAGAATTTATCATTTTACTCAAATATTTTGGACTGGTGCCCAGCTGTCTCACGACTTTTTATCCGTCGCTCAGCCAGGTCTACATAGTTTCTATCAATCTCATACCCAACGAACCGCCTTTTCGACTCCAATGCAGCGATAGCGGTTTGTCCGCTTCCCATAAAAGGATCGAGTACCACTTCACCCTCAAAAGTGTACAACTGAATCAGCCTGTAAGGCAGCTCCAGTGGGAAAGGTGCAGGATGCCCAATCTGCTTGGCAGACTGTGCGGAAAACGTCCAAACACTCTTCGTATACTCCAAAAATTGCTCCTTGGTAAGCGTGCTTTTTCTCTTGAAGGGGTTTTCCCTTTTAAAAGTATCTTTAGAAAAAACCAAGATGTACTCATGGACATCCCTTAAGATGGGATTTGCCGCAGAAAGCCAGCTTCCCCATGCTGTGGAAGGGCTGGCACTTGATGCCTTGTTCCAGATTATCTCTCCTCTCATGAGAAATCCAATACTCAACATATCTTCGATGATCAAGGCGTGAACCGGGATATATGGTTTCCTGCCTAAATTTGCTACATTGATGCAAGCTCTACCACCAGGCACCAGCACCCTGTAGACTTCCTTCCACACCGCCTTCAGAAACTCCCTGTAGTCCTCAATCGACAAATCCCGATCGTACTCTTTCCCCACATTGTACGGAGGAGAAGTCACCATTAAGTGAACGCTATTATCCGGTAGTTCTTCCATGTTTTCACTCGTTTTGCAAAATATCTTGTTAATGTGCTCCTTGGGAATAGGATTCTCGATGTAGGAAGTTCTCTTTTCCCGAGGCAGTCCCTCGTAAAGACGGCTATTATAAAAAGGCGAAGAGTCGTGGTTTTCCCTCCTGGCGATCCCAAACGAACTTGTCGTGGTTCCGGTCGACTTCAAGGTCTTATTCCCCTCCCATCCGCACAACAGAAGGCGCGAGCCAAAACCCCTGCCCGCGCCTTGTTCCACCATCGGGTAATTCCCAAATCATGACTTTAAGCTCTCATCTACCAGATTTCTTTGAGCATCCGCACCCACTTTCCCCACTTCCCGGCATCGACAAAACCTTCGCTTCTGTAAAAGCAATGAGCCTTGTCATTCTTTTCACCAACCCATAATTCGATCCTGCGGACACCTCGATCCTGGAGAAACTGGATTCCCTTCCTGAGAAGCTGCCTCCCAATACCCCTACCCTGATACTGGGGATCAACTACAAGTTCGTGCACTGCCCCAACATTCTCTCCACACCAGGTCTTCCAGTGGTCGTCAACAGCAATAAAGCCCGCAACTTGAGACTCAACCCTGGCGAGCAAAAACCCTCCTCCCGCCCTCTTCCGCAGCCACCTGATGTAGTGTTTAATCTCCGACCTCTCTGTGTAGGCGTAAGCTGGCATTGAAGCGTAGGCCCGCTGATAAATTTCTATTAACTCTTTTTCAAGAGAAACAGGGTCCGCGCTGATAACCGTACTGGTAACAAAAACCATTTCCTTTTCCTGCCTAGATTTTCTGTTTACTTCCTCATTGTTTAAATTTCTAAAAATCCAAGGTTTTTATACACCTGCCCCCCGCAAAATTTTCTTTAGCAGTTTTTTATATTCTACCACAAAATTCCTAACAGAGTCACCAGGTAAGAGCGCTACAGTGCCACCCGAATGCAAGTGACAAAGGGGAACAGGGCAAGATAAAAACAAAAATGTGAACGGGGGGAACGAGAAGTGGAACGCCAACAAATGATCGATGAGATTCTTTCTTTCATCGAGAGACACCAGGAATCGCAGGCAACCAGAAGCATCTGCAGGCAACTCATCGGTGATTACCCCGAAAAAATAACCAGCGAAACCCTTCACTGGCTGAAGAAAAGCCTGGAAAAGGCAGATTACCAAGAAATAGAAGGCTACTACTATCTTGTCATGTAGCCTGGCACTTTTGCTAAAATTATGAAAAGGAAAACCTGTGCTACCTGTCGTAAATATTACATAACAAATAAAAGCAGTATAACACATTTTCAAGGGGGAGGAATTATGGGGAAGAGAATCACTCTATCGGTAATCAAGGCAGATGTCGGTGGGCTCGTCGGCCACACCAATGTGCACCCTGAGCTTCTGGAAAAAGCGCGCGGGCTTCTCTCTGGTAACCCTTTAGTGATCGATTCTTACGTTACCCATGTTGGCGATGACATCAATCTGATCATTACCCATGAAGCAGGGCGGAATAACGGAGAAATCCACGAACTTGCCTGGAACATCTTTGTCGCTTGCACTGAAGTGGCCAAGAAGCTGAAACTCTACGGGGCGGGGCAAGACCTTTTAGCAGATGCTTTTACTGGAAACATCAAAGGCCTTGGCCCTGGAATTGCGGAAATGGAATTCGAGGAAAGAACAAGCGAACCTGTAGTCATTTTGATGGCAGACAAGACCGAACCAGGTGCTTGGAACCTGCCCCTTTACAAGATTTTTGCTGATCCTTTCAACACTCCAGGCTTGGTCATCGACCCGAAAATGCACTGTGGGTTCAACTTCGAAGTGCGTGATCTGATTGAGGACAAAAAGATCATCTTCTCCGCTCCAGAAGAAATCTACGATATGCTGGTTTTCATCGGAGCGCCAGGCAGATACTGCATTAAACGGGTCTTCCATAAGGAAACCGGCGACATCGCCGCTGTCTCCAGCACCCAAAGGCTTAATTTAATCGCAGGACGCTATATTGGAAAAGATGACCCTGTGTGCATTATTCGCTGCCAGAGCGGTTTCCCTGCAGTCGGTGAAGTCTTAGAGCCCTTTGCCCATCCCCATTTAGTTTCAGGATGGATGCGGGGATCCCACTGTGGTCCCTTGATGCCTGTCAGTGTCAAAGATGCCCATCCAACAAGGTTCGATGGTCCGCCACGGGTAATTGCTCTTGGTTTCCAGTTGAGTGAAGGAAAACTGGTGGGACCAGAGGATCTCTTTGCTGACCCAGCTTTTGACCGTGCCCGTGAGCAAGCTAATATCATCGCTGACTACCTGCGCCGTCACGGCCCATTCGAACCACACCGACTCCACCTGGAAGAGATGGAATACACCACCCTACCTCAAGTGATGGAAAAGTTAAAGGAGCGGTTTATCAGTCTGCGGCAGCTGAGGGAATCTAAAAGTGCAGCAGGAACAAGCTAACAAGGCTGAAAAACGAAGAGGGAAACTGGAAGAATGCCTATAGAGACTCACCACCGAACTGGAAACCATCTCTAACTGCCCCTGACACCAGGGGCGTTTTATTTTTTCGTGGGTCCTACACCGTCCCCTCTTCCTCCATTCTTTCTGCCCAAAGCCCGAACCGCCCCTTCACTTCCTCATGCTGGATTTTTATAAGGAGCAGCCAGTTGGGATAGTTCACAACGGGAAGAGTTTCTCGCTTCGCTCGCAAAAAAGCCTTTGATTTCTTCTGGGAGATCGATTGCTTCAATTATTTCTCTGGTCTCCGGACAAAGATTCAAGAAATTCAAGAAGGAGACGTGCAAAGCTATCTGGTTACGCAATAGAGCCTTCCAAATGTGTCCCATTTCAAGGTCAGCTCACTTTATTCTCTGCTTTGGTTTGCGGAAGCACACTAAGGTAAGACTTCAACCCAGCCCCGCGGGTCTTCTACCCGAATCTCACCTCCGCGGACTACATAACCAATATCAAAGAACTGTTTGCAATAAGTTTCCAGACTATCCTGGGGGGCAAACACCTTCAATATTGCCCACTTTTTATCAAGGACGCAGAAACAAAACACAATCGGCTCCATGTGCGCAGCATGGTCAATGGCTTCGGGAATTTGGAAAGCCTTTTGAAACTTGCTGAAAAGAGCGGGAAGGGTAGCGCGATCAAAATGCCTCACTTTTCGAACCTTAGTGGTGCCTTTTTCCTGCCTTTGGACCTTTTTTGCAGTAACAGATGATCTTGGAAGCCGTTCCTTCGCACGTAGACATACATACCCAAGGGTATGCATACCTACTGTGCCTGAGGCGATCAACTCGACCTCCGGCCGGAGTCCTGCAGTAACACCTGCCACTTCTCAAACTCAAACTACGCCCCCTCCGACCGACGCGGGGCGAACGGCCTTCCCCGCGGTTCGCGCCGGGGA